>CAZGNZ010000022.1:0-64230 GCA_964527215.1 uncultured bacterium
GTAGAATCAATCATTTTCATCATCTCATCACGAAGTCTCGTGAAATATCCGGACTTGAATTGCCTCAAGTGATCCGAGGCGCATTCAGTGCATAATGAACGTACAGAAGACGTTGATAAATGGTCGAGTCTGCTCAAGAAGAACGGAACAGTATCCCCGGAGGATAGAGCCAGGGTGTTCAGTCCATATCATGTTTATGCAGTTCTGAAAACAGAAAGACGTAAACAGAATACAGCCAGCCAGATGTGTTTATGTGGACATGGATGCCAGCGCAATGCAGATAATCATTCAGGGATATCTGCAGGAAATGGATAACAAAAAAAATGGGTATAAAAACATGATTATCCTGCATTCCAATAATTTACAGGATATATGATACAGGATTTTGAGGTAATCAACGGAAACAAAAAATAAATTGTAATTGTCTCAATATCCAATTTATTAGTAATATTACAAGCTGTATACACAAGTGATAGAAATTAAAGGAAAAAATATTTCGATGGGTGCGATTAAATCAGTACAAAAAAGAATTCGGCAGGCAGAAAAATCAAGAATGCGGAATAAACATTATTCATCTATGATGAAAACTCATATTAAAAAAGTACTTGGCAGTGAAAACAAAGAAACGGCACAGTCAGCATTGAGGAAAGCAGTTTCGGTAATTGACAAAGTGTCCGCAAAGGGAATTATTCATAAAAACAAAGCTGCCAATCAGAAATCCAGGCTTTACAAATATGTAAGTACATTATAATTTGTAATATAAAAAAAAGGGGCACCATCGGTGCCCCTTTTTTTTGAACTAATTATTTGGTTTTTGGTAGTTTGGGGCTTCCTTTGTAATCTGCATATCATGAGGATGACTTTCCTTGATACCAGCTCCGGTAATTTTCATAAGCTGTGCTGTTTTCTGAAAAGTCGGAATATCCTGTGCACCGCAATATCCCAGAGCTGCTTTCAGACCGCCAATTAGCTGATGCACTGAATCCTGCAGGTGACCTTTATAAGGCACCATTCCTTCTATACCTTCAGGAACCAGTTTTTGAGCTTCAACATTGCTCTGAAAATAACGATCTTTACTGCCTAGTTTCATGGCACCCATAGAGCCCATCCCGCGATAGGTTTTGAATGTCCGCCCTTCATACAGAATAGTCTCACCCGGACTCTCTTCTGTGCCGGCGAAAATACTGCCCAGCATGGCTGTGTCAGCACCGACAGCCAGTGATTTGGCAATATCTCCGGAATAGCGCATACCACCGTCAGAGATGACAGGAGTATTTGATTTTCGTGCAACTACCACGGCGTCGGAAACTGCAGTTAGCTGCGGGACACCCACACCTGCCACAATTCTGGTTGTACAGCTGGACCCAGCGCCAATACCGATTTTAACTGCATCTACGCCTGCATCAATCAGAGCGGCTGTACCGGACCCTGTTGCAACATTTCCGGCGATAAGCTGTGTGTCAGGGAAAGTCTGTTTAACTTTCCGGACAACATCCAGCACACCTTTACTGTGACCGTGCGCAGTATCAACAACAACCACGTCAACCTGAGACCCTACAAGAGCTCGTGCGCGTTCAAGAGAATCTGACCCAACACCAATGGCAGCACCGACCAGAAGCCTGCCGTGCCGGTCAGTAGCAGCATCAGGGTAGTTCTCTTTTTTAAGAATATCCTTTACCGTAATGAGACCGCATAGTGCGCCGTCATCATCCACCACAAGAAGTTTTTCAATGCGATGTTCTTGAAGTACTGTTTTTGCTGTCTGAAGTGTTGTGCCCTTCTTTACGGTTACCAGGTTAGTGCTTGTCATTCGGGCAGAAATCGGAAGATCCAGATTGGTCTCAAAACGAATGTCCCTGTTTGTCAGAATCCCAACCAGTTTTTCATTGTCAACAACAGGAACTCCGCTGATGCGGTAATTTGCCATGACCTCAAGTGCTTTTCTGATACTCACATCAGAAGGCAGGGTGATGGGATCCAGTATCATTCCACTTTCAGATCGCTTCACTTTATCCACTTCATTGGCCTGATCTTCAATTGAAAGATTTTTGTGGATGACTCCAATGCCTCCCATCCTGGCAAGGGCAATGGACAGTCTGCTTTCCGTAACAGTATCCATGGCTGCACTGAGGAACGGAATGTTCAGATCAATCCTGTTGGTTAACCGGGTTCTGAGATTGACATCCTGCGGGACTATGTCAGAAAAAGACGGTACAAGAAGGACATCATCAAATGTGAGCCCCTTTTTCATAAACTATCCTAGACTTCCTATTTTGCTTTCAACTTCTTCCAGAATTTCACATGATTTTACCAAATTTTTCATAACGGTATGATCAGGATAAAGAGGGCGATCAATATCTAGAAAATCTACATGTCTGCGTACAACTTCATGTGCTTTGATAACACCGTCGCCAAACTGGTAGTCTCTGAAATCCAGCGCCTGTGCAGCAGCCATAAATTCTATGCCAAGCACGCCATAGGCATTGTCAAGTATTTGCCAGTTTTTAATGGCGGTATTCATTCCCATCGAAACAAAATCCTCCTGATCCGCGGCAGCAGGAATTGATTGAATCGATGCGGGCATTGACAGGATCCGCTGTTCCACAATTTGCATATCTGCTGTATATTGGCTCAGCATCAATCCTGAAAACATCCCAGCACCTTTCGTCAGGAATGCCGGAAGTCCAACACTAAGAGCAGGATTGTTCAGGCGATTCATCCGTCGCTCGGACATCACGCTGATCATCGTAACAGCGGCACCCGCCATATCCATTGGCAGTGAAACGGGTGTTCCCTGAAAATTGGCTCCGGATAATTGTAAATTCTCATCAGGAAAGAAAATTGGATTGTCCCCGACACCATTCAGTTCAATTTCAACCTGTGACTGTGCCCACTCCATTGCATCATGTGCTGCACCCAGGACTTGTGGTGTAGAACGCATGGAGTATGCATCCTGAACTTTACATTTCAAACGGCCTTCTGCCAAATCACCGTTGGAGATCAGTTTCTGAATGGATTTCGCACAGCGGACTGCTCCTTTGAAACCTCTTACATCATGCAGTTTCACAGAGTATGGTTTCATGTTGGCCATTAGCGCTTCCAGCGACATGGCAGCGGCAATCTCTGCTTGTTTCAGCCAGTTTTTTGCATCATGCAGCCAGAGGGCGCTCATCGCTGTCAGCAGGTTTGAACCATTTATGGTTGCCAATCCGTCACGAGCTTCCAGTCCCGGCACTGGTATTCCCGCACGATCCAGCGCTTCCTTACCATCCAGCAGTTCGCCCTGATAATATGCCTCGCCTTCTCCCAGCATCAGCAAAGCTATTTGAGACATCGGAGCAAGGTCCCCGCAGGCTCCCACGGATCCTTTCTGACAAACAAACGGTACAACGTCCTTATTAAGCATATCTATCAATGTCTGTGTAATTTCCAAACGACAGCCGGAATTGCCGTGGGCGTGTACATTGATTCTTGCGGTCATTGCAGCCCGGACATACTCAAGAGGAGCAGGATCCCCAATACCCGCTGCATGATTATAAATTAGATATTTCTGAAAATCTTTAATCTGATTATCATCCAGAACAACTTCAGAGAATTCTCCAATACCGGTGTTTACACCGTACATTATTTCCCGGGCGACCACTTTTTCTTCCAGCATGGCCCGACAGGTCAGAATCCGTTTTTTAGAATCCTCATCAAGTTCAACAGGTTCTTTATGACGTGCAATCTGAACCAGTTTATCGATGGTCAGACCAGAACCATTTAGTACAATTGCCATGAATGACTCCTTTTATAAAATTTCTGAATATTGTAGGAATTATGTCCCAAAATTTACGGACATTCCCGATGAATTTAACATTATTCCCGATGGAAAAAATTCCGTGCTGAGAAGATAACAGCGTCAATAAACATATATGAAACAGCCTCCACAGGGAAGGATTTTAATACTGTTTTCCCGTATCTGGCGGTCTGCAGGCGCGGGTCAGTCAACAGACAGATCCCTTCGTCATCCATGCTTCTGATCAGCCGCCCGAATCCCTGCTTCATTCGAACAATTGCATCCGGCACGGAAAATTCGTGGAATGCATTTTTGCCCCGTTGACTGAATACCTGAGACTTCGCAATCACCAGTGGGTCTGTTGGATTGGCAAACGGCACTTTAAGTATCAGCAGAACCTCCACTTTATCCCCCGGCAAGTCAACACCCTCCCAGAAAGATGCTGTTCCAATCAGGATGGATCGTTTGTTTTCCAGGTATCCCCGAATCAATGCCAGCCGGTTTGCTCCCATTGTCTGTACAAACAGCCTGCGGTTTGTTTTGTGTATCCGCGGGTATAACAGGTCCTTAAGCTGTTGCGTCTGAGCATATGAGGTGCATAGAACCAGCATCCTGCGGTGAATATGGTGCGTGAATTTGTCAATTTGGTCTGCAATTTCCTGAAAATATCTTGGACTGTTGATATTAATATTGCTTTGAAAGGAAAACAACTGCAGTTGATCATGATAATGGAATGGGGATGAGTAAATCCGCTCGCGAACATCTTTCATGTGGCCAAGATGTGACAGCCCGATACAGTCTTTAAGATAATCAAACCTGGCGTTCACCGTTAATGTGGCAGAGCAGATCAGTCCACCGCATTCGCGTTTAAACAGAAGATCTGATATAATCCCGCTGACATCACGGGGGGCACATCGCATGGTAATCCTGAAAGTATCACGAAAACGAGTGAAAGAGGACCAAACCACATCTTCATCTTCTGTCGCCAGAATCCGGTCCAGAACAGTAATCAGATTATCCAGTTTGCTGATGTGCACCTGAAATTCCAGTGCAAGGTTGTTATCTGAACTTAATCCCAGATCATTCAGCTTGTCCAGCAGAGCGTCTGCATTTTGCCTGAGTCCCGGAAGAAGAGTGCAGAGATCCTGAGGGGACGGTTCAACACGGGCAAATTCACTTTGGGCATTTTCAATAACGAAAACCTGTTCGTAGCGTAAGTGCTGCTCATTAAGCTGTTTCTCCTTTACACTGACATAGCCCTTGAAGAACTGAAGCGCCTGTTTCTGAACATGAGCAGCATCATCTGTAAGATCCCGAACAACAGATTCCAACTCCGGTTTGACAGCGATTATTTCCTTCAGCTCATGCCTGTACCGATCCTGAACCTGAATGAAAAAACTGCACACATCGTCAAATGTGGATCGTGATACATGCTGTATCATTTGGTCTTTTACTGCATTTTCAAGATTGTGAGCCTCATCAATTGTGTAAACAAAGGTGGATGGAAGCGTTTGCGAATTCTGAATTAGATCACTGATAAGAAATGCATGATTTATTACAAGAATGTTGGCAGAATTTGCAGCTTTGCGAATGGGGCCGAGAAAACATCCGTCATGCTCATGACAGCGCTGTGTTGTGCAGTAGCCGGCTTCAGACCGGATACGTGCCCAGAGTTTCCCTGCATTCATCAGTGGGAAACCGGGACACTCATTGATATCACCCGTTTGTGTATGATGGTTCCAGATAATTACGGAAATAATATTGTTGCAGTCATCCGGGGACAAAACTCCTTCAGAATTTTGCAGCACCCAGTTCAGACGCGTTTTGCACAGGTAGTTCTGCCGTCCTTTAAGCAGGACTGCATTTACCGGGATATCCAGGATTTTTGCTAGGCTCGGAATATCGTTGAAAAACAGCTGGTCCTGAAGATTTTTGGTATAGGTTGATACCACCAGCGGGATATCCGTATGATGGCTGTATAACATGCCGCTGGATAAATATGCTGCAGATTTTCCAAGGCCGGTTCCCGCCTCTGCAACAAGAAGTGCGTCATCCGTAAATGCTTTAAATGAATCAGAGCACATGGCAATCTGACCACCGCGAATTTCGTAGCCCTTCCATTCCTGCTGTAATATACCGTCTTCCTGAAACCACTCATCCGGCTGCGAAGGATAATCCTTTGCAGTCTCGGGTGTATGACGGAAAACGAAGCTGTGAAATTCTTTTGGAATTCGACTGGAGACAATTCCGTCTACCATTCGATTTTGTACAGCGAAATCAACAAGCCCTTGAAATAATTGTAGATTGTGAATGGAGCTATGTTTCACTGTGTTGTAAACAGTGTCCAGAACAGGCAGGGGATAAGATGCTGCCTCCCAAACAAGTTCCGTAAATATCTTTCCGGTATTCAGAGTATCTGCACCTGCACGGTGTGCATTTTCTGCAGAAAGACCAAAAAATTCACTGACTCCACCCAGATTGAACTGATGATGAAAAAACAGAAAACCGCGTGACAGCGGCAGAGTATCGTAGGATATCGGCGGGGTGAATTCTATGTTCAGCCTTTTGCACTGCAGTTCAATGAACCTCAGATCAAAACTGATGTTGTGCCCTACGACCCTGGAGGTTCCGATAAACTCAAGCAACCCGGGCAATACATCCTGAATGGGTTTGCTGTCAGAGACCAGCTTATTGGTAATGCCTGTTAAATCAACAATCTCGGGTGGAATGGGAAACGGTGGTTTCACCAGCGCACTGAACTCCTGGTCAGGTTCGCCGTCAGTAAACCGGTATGCAGAAATCTCAATGATGGCATCCGTATCCGGATTCAGTCCGGTGGTTTCCAGGTCAAGAGAAATGAAAGTTGAAAGATCAAGCGCTTGAAGAAGTTCTGAAGTTGTCAAATTATATCCCGGCAAATACTTTAATTACATCCACAACAAGTGATGGTTTCTTAAACACGCAGGCTTTGAAAATCTTGGTCAGAGTCCGTTTATCCTGCGGAATCTCAACGACTTTATCAGCAATTCCATTCAACTCATCATCGGTAAGGGTAGAAATGGTCTGCTGGATACGGTAAAAACGATTATGAGTATTCCCGAAATCTTTCATCACCTGATCGGTGTATTTCGACAAATATTTTTGTGAGTAATCCGCATTCGATATCGCATTCGCGCAAATCTGTCCTCCAATCCAGCCAGCCTTCATTCCTGAAATAATTCCACCGCCGGTCATTGGGTTGACATGATGGGCTGCATCGCCCACAAGGATCAGTCCATTGCGTACCGGATCTTTTATCGGCTTTGCGCAGGGAACACCCCCGCATGTGGTCGTCAGGACAGAAGCATTCGGAAAGTGATCTTGAATAAATTTTTCCAGATAGTCTTTTGGTGATCTGTTCTTCGCGAAACGTCCGTTTATTCCGAGACCGATATTGGCAGAGCGGGATCCTTTGGGAAAAACCCAGAGATATCCCCCCGGGGCATACTCGTTTCCCACATAAAAATCAATTCGCTTTGGATCGAGACGGATATTGGCCACACCATATTGAACACAGGTTTCCATATCTTTCATCTTTACCTGCGTCCGGATTCCAGCCCAGCGACCGATTCTTGATTCAACTCCGTCAGCACCGATAACAATTTTGCAGCGGATTTCCTTCCTTCCGTCCAGGGTATCCGCAACAACCCCGCAGACATATCCGTTTTCAATGATAAGATCCCGGACATAGCATTTCGTGGTAATTTCAACACCCCGGGCAGCTGCAAGCTTGGCTAGGTCATAGTCAAATATCCTGCGGTGCAGAATATATCCAAATTTGTCGGAGAATGGTGTAAAGATTCGAGTGCCGTTGGGTGCAATCAGTCCAAAATCTGTAATTTTTGCGGCAATCCAGTTCTGACGTGGTTCAACAAACTGGCGCAGACCCAATTCTCCCACTGCTTCACCGCATCGTACCGGATAGCCGATATCCCGGTCTTTTTCAAGCATGCAGACGCTGGCCCCGCCTTCTGCTGCCATTCTGGCTGCAGTTGATCCCGCCGGACCGCCGCCCACAACAATCACGTCATATTCATTTTTCATGGTCGCCCTCCAGTACATCAAGAGGACAAATGTCAACACACAAGTTGCAGTCTATGCATTGATCTTCATCAATATTGATATCTGCTTCAAGAATTTCGATACAATCAACAGGGCAAACCGCGACACATGTACCGCAGTAGTCGCAGCGATTTGGCAGAATTTTAATCATGCAGCCTGATTATCCACGTTAAAGGTTGGGTAGTGCAAATTAAACCGGTGCCAGTAATAATACTTACTCAAATAAAACGTAATTAGAACGGCAGGAAACAGCCATGGATATACAGCAATAACAAAAACAGCAAGAATAAACAGGGAATACCGAATGGTTCGCAGTACTTCGCGGGTATTGCGTTTGAACAGAGCTACCAGGTAAAAGGGCAGTGATACAAGAGCCGCCGTACTGCTGACTGGATCTCCGAGTTTATACCCCAATACAAATGCAGCTGCCACAAAAACCGCCGCAAGCAGCAGGGTCGCGGTTAATCCAAACCTGATCGGGAATGTTTCTGCACCGGTCTCTTTGTCACCCTTGATATCCGGAATGGTTGTCAGCATGGATACCGCAGTGTAGCAAAGGATGTAAGGAATGGAAAAATATACCAGACTCATGGTCAAACCATCCGTTAGCGTAAATCCCCTTGAAATATAAGTATGCAGCCAGCCGGAAAGGTAAATTGAAAATCCGGCAACCGTATTGGCGAACATACCCAGCAGCGGTTTTTTCTTCCAGTGAAAAGGCCGGTAGTTATAGAGTATCCCCCAGAACAGGTAGAGAATAATGCCGCAGAGGAAAACAACCCATCCCGATACCAGCAATGCGATGAATCCTGCAACCAGAACTCCTGTCATTATTCTGTTGGCTAGTTCTACGGAAACATAATTTCCCACAAGAAACAGCTTCTCGTTGACCTCATCCCCATCTTTATCCTTGATTTGGTTAATGATAAATGCCGATCCGGATATTAATGTAATTCCTAAAAACAGTAAAATGGTTTCCAGGCTGATATCAACAATCCAGATTTCATATCTGTCAATGTTCATCTTAGCAGCTGCCATCCCAACTGTGATCATGATCCAGACAGGAAAAAACAGCGTAGGGCGCAGGATAAAGAGATTATCAAACCACGGCACTATTTTTTTATGAACCGGATGGTCCCTGAAAAATTTCTTAATCATTTAAATCCTTAATTTCTGTCGGATATTTGCCGGAAAAACATGCCGTACAGTATTTTGAGCTGTCATCTACTGCGCGCAGCAGTCCGTCAATTGAAAGATATTCCAGTGAATCCACATCTATCAGGTCGCGGATCTCCGACTGGGTTTTCTGGTTTGCAATCAGTTCTTCCCGGGTCGGGAAATCCATTCCATAATAACATGGGTAGCGAACGGGAGGCGAACTGATGCGGACATGAACCTTTTTGGCACCGGCATCCCGCAGTACCCGGGCCAGTTTTCGAAGCGTTGTGCCGCGGACAATGGAATCATCCACGATGACGACTTCCTTGTTCTCAAGGACCCCTTTTACCGTGTTGAATTTCAGCTTGACCGATAAGTCGCGCAGGCGCTGATTCGGAAAAATAAAAGTTCTGCCGATGTAATGGTTTCGTATGAGTCCGATCTCATACTTAACGCCGGAACATTGGGCATATCCAAGAGCGCAGGTGTTGCTGGAATCCGGAACTGAAATGACGATATCAGCCGTCTCTGCGGGATGATCCTCGGCAAGTATTTTCCCGAATTTGCGTCTGAGCCGGTCCACATTATCCTTGAAAATTCTGGAATCCGGCCGTGAAAAGTAGATATATTCAAAAATACAGTGTCTTGGAGGAGCCGGCTTGGCAATCCGGATTGAGTGAAAACCATCCCGATTGATAGTGATCAATTCACCCGGTTCCACTTCCCGAAGATATTCCGCGCCAAGCAGGTCCAGAGCGCAGGTTTCTGAGCTGATGACATAAGATTCCTTCAGTTTCCCAATACACAGGGGCCGAATGCCCATTGGATCTCTCGCAGCGATCAACTCATTTGGGGAAATGAGCAAAAGGGAATACGCACCTTCTATATGGGTCAATGCACCTGCAAGACGCTCAGATACAGTGGGTGCCTGCTCTCTGGCAAGCAGATGAATGATGATCTCGGTGTCTGTGCTGGTCTGAAACAGTGAGCCGTTTTTTTGCAAATCCTTTATTATGGGTTTGATATTAACCAGATTACCGTTGTGGGCGATAGATATTCTGGAATCACCAAGATTAAACAGCAGAGGACCTACATTGTTGGGATTGTCTTCACCGGTTGTGGAATAGCGGACATGACCAATGGCAATATCGCCCTGCAGCTGTCTGAAAACCTTGTTCTTTTTGAAGACATCAGATACCAGTCCCTGTCCCATGACACGGCTGAGGCGGTGTCCGTCTCCGGCAACAATCCCTGCACCTTCCTGGCCGCGGTGCTGCTGAGCATACAGCCCCATATAAGCCAGTGTCGCTGCTTCAGGATTGTTATAAATCCCAATAATCCCGCACATGTCCGTCAATCCTCCTTCAACGGCTGCGAACGTTCCGTCGCTTCCGGATCACTATCGGATTCAGTTTTAACAGGAAAGGATGAAAGCTGTGCATCAACATACGCATCCAGCATTCCGTAAACCCACAATCCCAATATCCACCAGGCGTATGTATTCCTGCGGCCAATCCGTTCTTCATCACGATACTTGATAAACTGACTGACGGCGTAGTACTGTGATCCGCCCAGGATGGCGGCCTTAACGTATTTCTCGTTATACACCTGTCCCAGACCCGGAACAGCACTCAGTTTCCAGGCAAGTTTTGGATTCTTGATCCGCGTGGAATCAATATAGGATTCCTGACCTGTTGTAATGCCGTTCAGCAGCAGGATGAAAACCAGTGTTGACAGGATTGAGCGAATCCCCGTCGGCAGCACAGCCGGTCTATTTCAGAGCAACAGCCTCGATTTCAACATCCACACCCAAAGGCAGTCCGGCGACTTCGACGGCTGAACGGGCCGGAGGGTCTGTTTCGAAATACTGGCTGAATACTTCGTTAAGAATTGAAAACTGAGACAGATCCGTCATGAAAACGGTAAATTTTATAACATTGTCCAGGGAGCTGCCGCCAGCCTCAAGAACGCCGATGATATTCTTCATCACCTGGTGCACACGATCTGCAAATTCACCTTCGGCTATTTTCCCTGTCTCAGGATTCATGGGAATCTGCCCGCTTGTGAATACCATACCGTCCAGGGAAATGCCCTGCGAATATGTACCGACAGCTGCCGGTGCCTGATCAGTTTTGATAATTTTACGCATGATTAATCCTCCAGATTCCACAGGGCCAACCCCATGGATTCATTCATTTTTCTTGAAATAGTAATTCCACCTTTTATAACTACAAATTCTCCGGCGGCGGAAATTTTTCCCTTGAACAGGTGACCGCCCAATACTTTAAAATCAGGTCCGCTGAATGTTACATGGGGATGCACGAAGGGTTCGCCGTCTTTGAGAGTAATATTGCCGCTGAGACTCAGAAGTTCGAATTCACCCTCAAATGCCTGATTTTGATAACTTCGAGTGGGAAAATCAAAATAACCCACTTCCACTTCTTCCATTGCCCCGATTCCCAAAATCCATCCGGATTTCAGGTTTTCCCGGCGGATAACATCCGTCAGACAAGGTACAATCTCATCACCCCTTTCAAGAGTAACGAAAATCTGATCATTGTCAACACGATACTGCATAAATTCCTTTATTTATTATAACATATTCAATTAACAAAGATGCTGCATCATAATTCAGACTTTGTCCGCTTCCCACTTCAGGTCAGGATTCCGATTGGCAAGTGTTTCGTCCAACCTCTGGACAGGTGTATTCAGAGGGGCGGTTTCCAGCAATTCCGGCTGATCTTTCACCATTCTGTCGATGTCTAGCAAGCTGTCTGCAAACCGGTCCAGGGTTTCCATGGACTCAGTTTCAGTGGGTTCCATCATCATGGCTTCTGGAATTAAAAGCGGGAAGTAAACAGTTGGCGCATGGAATCCGTGATCCAGCAGCATTTTTGCAATATCAAGTACTCTCGTGCCCTGTTTTTTCTGTTTTTCACCCGATATGACAAATTCATGCATGGTTCCTTCTGTGTAGGGCACATCATACTTTTCAGAAATCCGCGCTTTCAGGTAATTGGCATTTAGTATGGCGTTTTTGGTCATACCCCGCAATCCGGATTCCCCCATGGTTTTAATATAAGCCCAAGCCCGAACCAGAATTCCGAAGTTGCCAAAAAAGGAATGTATGGGACCAATGGAATCTGGAATATCATAATTCCAGAACAGTCGGCTGTCCGGGCGTTCCTCAATCATGGGAGCGGGCAGATAGGGCACCAGTTTCTCCACCACTGCAATGGGCCCGGAACCGGGACCGCCGCCGCCATGAGGAGTTGAAAACGTTTTATGAAGATTGATATGCGTTATATCGAATCCCATATCCGCAGGTTTTGCTACACCAACGAGGGCGTTCAGGTTGGCTCCGTCCATGTACATAATGCCGTCCCGTTCATGTACGATTCGGGTTATGTCCTGAATCCGGTCTTCAAACAATCCCAGGGTATTGGGCTGTGTGAGCATCATTCCGGCGGTCTCGTCATTTACCTTTGTTTTCAAATCTTCCAGATCAACGCGGCCACGACTGTCACTTTTTACAACACAGGTCTCGAATCCCGCCAGCTTCACGGTGGCCGGATTGGTTCCATGTGCGGTTTCGGGAATGAGTATGTATCTCCGCTTCTGCTGTTTCATTTCATGATAGCGGCTCATAAGAAGTGCGCCCACAAATTCACCCTGGGCACCGGCACTGGGCTGCAGAGTGGCTCGAGACATTCCCGTCATTCTTAACAGCGCCTGTTCAAGCTCCCAGACGATTCTGAGAGCGCCCTGGGATGATTCATCACTCTGGAGCGGATGAAGACCGGCAAAACCGCACAATCCCGCAAGGGCATCATTTATTTTTGGATTATATTTCATCGTACAGGATCCAAGCGGGTATAAATCCCGGTCAACATGATGGTTTTTAACCGATAAATTGGTATAGTGCCGGACTACTTCCGGTTCCGGGACTTCCGGCAAATCCGGTTCTGATGTTCGGAGCAGATGGGATGGAAACACGGAATTGAGACTGGTTTCAGGCACATCAAGCATCGGCAGGGATGCACCCACTCTCCCAGGTATGCTTTTCTCGAAAATAATTGGTGTATCTTTGATCATATTTTACCCAACATTGAATTATTTACGATTAGTCGCTGACGGCTGCAATCATCAGCTCTTTTCCAAATTCCAGAGCACCGGACAGTGCATCACAGTGTTTTCCGCCCGCGGTGGCAAGATGCGGACGACCGCCGCCGCCGCCGCCCATCTTCTGTCCCACCGATTTTACTATTTTACCGGCCTGGATTGAACCTGTCAGATCATCTGTCACTGCACAGACAACCATGGGTTTCTCATTCTGTATGGTACCAATCAGGGCTGCCCCCCTGCTTCCAAATTCAGATCGAAAAGCATCTCCAAGTTCTTTCAGATCACCGGTATCCTGTATTTCAGATACCACCAGCCGGACGCCGCTGTGTTCAGGTGCCTTCTGAACCAGTTCCTTAACCGCATCTTTCTGCGTTAACACCCGGAACTGCCTCAAGGCCTTTTCAAGTTCTTTCTTTTCATTCATCAGATTTTGAATTCGAATCGGAACTTCATCTGTTTTGCACTTCAGTACATCCCGGCAGTCTCGGACGATCTCTTCCAGTGAATTCAAATAAGTCAGAACGGCCTGTCCCGTTACTGCTTCAATCCGGCGAATACCGGCTGACAGGGCAGACTCGCTGATGATTTTGAATGCCCCGATTTCTCCGGTCGCAGAAACATGCGTGCCGCCGCACAATTCCATTGAAAACCCCGGGACATCCACCACCCGTACGGCATCACCATATTTTTCGCCGAAAAGAGCCACTGCTCCTTTTTCTCTGGCTTCATCATAGGACAGCACTTCGGTTTCTACCGGTGTATTAGTCAGGATTTCTGAGTTGACAATTGATTCAATCTCCCGAATTTCTGCCGATGACACCTGCTGATAATGAGTCAGATCAAATCGAAGTCTCTGATCGGATACCAGCGAACCTGCCTGATGTACATGGTCTCCGAGGACCGTTTTCAGGGCTTTGTGCATCAAATGAGTAGCGGTATGATTGGCTCTGATCTGACGCCGCCGGCTGCCATCCATAATGACCTGAATCTCGTTCCTGAGCAGCTGTCCTTCCTTAAGCTGCTTCCAGACAGATTCATCAATCTCACAACAGTGAACCAGATCATCCAATATCCACTGAGTATCTGCAACGGCAAGCGAAATTTCTCCGTCCGGTGCAAATACTTTGATTACTCCGGTATCTCCGATTTGTCCGCCCTTTTCGCCGTAAAAAGGCGTTTTATCCAAAACGAGTTCAAGGAAGCTGTCTGAGTTTCGATATTTGGTGATCTTGGCAGTCAGAGACCGGGTATCGTATTCGCTGCGATATCCCAGAAATTCGGTTTCAGCCTGATCCAGAATAACGGTCCAATCGGCACCGGGTCCGTCCATCTGGAATTTTCCGGCTTTGCGGGCTCTCTCCTTCTGATCCTGCATGCAGAGATTGAAACCTTCGGCATCCACCTGCAATTCCTTTTCCCGGGCCATCAATTCAGTCAGGTCCAGCGGAAAGCCGTAGGTATCGTACAGTCTGAATGCATCATCACCGGAAATCATTGAACCGGGATTCAGTTTTCCGGTAATCTTTTCAAAAATTTCGATGCCGCGGTCCAACGTCTCACCAAAACTGGTTTCTTCAGCTCGAATCACCTTTACAATATGGTTTTGGCGTTCAGCCAGCTCCGGAAAAGCATCTCCCATGATTTCTGTCAGAACAGCAACCAGCTTGTACAGAAATGGCTCTTGCATTTCAAGTGTTCTGCCAAACCTGGCTGCGCGCCTCAAGACGCGGCGCAGAACATACCCCCGTCCGTCACTGCCCGGCATGGCTCCGTCAGCGATGGAGAAAGACAGCATACGAATGTGATCCGCTATGACCCGGTGGGGAATACCGTTTTCAAATTCCAGGGATTTTCCCGTGATTCGACAGATTTTATCAATGATGGGGACAAACAGATCGGTTTCATAGTTTGAATCCGTTCCGTTCATGACCGCCACGATCCGCTCAAATCCCGCTCCAGTGTCCACATGCTTCGCCGGCAGATCTTCCAGCTGTCCGTTTTCTCCGCGATTGTACTGGATGAAAACCAGGTTCCAAATCTCGCGGTAGTCATCATCCCGGTTGACGCCTTCAGGTATTTGATTTTCCGGATCATTGCCGGAATAATAATGAATTTCACTGCAGGGGCCGCAGGGACCGGTTTCTCCCATTTCCCAAAAATTATCTTTATGTCCGAATTTCAGAACCCTCGAAGGCTCGATATCCGTATTTTCTTTCCATATTTTACCGGCTTCATCGTCATCCTGAAAAATCGTCACCCACAGTCGTGATTTGTCCAGTTTCCAAACTTCGGTCAGCAGCTCCCAGGCCCATGCAATGGCTTCTTTTTTATAGTAATCCCCAAATGACCAATTGCCCAGCATTTCAAAAAATGTGTGGTGATAATCATCAACACCCACCTCTTCCAGATCATTGTGTTTTCCACTGACCCGAATGCATTTCTGTGAGTTTACCGCTCTCTTTTTGGCAGGTTGTTCCTGACCGAGAAAAATGGGTTTGAACTGGTTCATCCCTGCATTGGTAAACAGAAGGGTGGGATCATCCACAGGGACAACGGATGAACTGCGTACAAAATGATGCTGCTTGTCCTGAAAAAATGAAATAAACTGCTGCCTGATTTCTCTGGATTTCAAACCATTACTCCCGGAATTCAATAATCAGAATAAAATTTGAGTTTCTATTTGCATCGAGTTCATGGATTCCAAATCCCCGCCCGGCATCATCACATACGTTGTCCTGTTCTGATACACCAGCATTACACCTTCCGAGATTTCCATCCCGACATCATAGCCGTGGATGGTGCTGGGGGTTTTCTTAAAATCAAACGGATTTGGAACATTGCTCTGCTGGTAGAAAGCAGATGCCTTGCGGATTTTGGGAATAGCCGCTGTATTCAAACTGAGTTCTGCCAGAAATGTCTCATTGGAATCATCGGCATAGTCATATTTTTCATCATCCCAGGTTTCCCCGGTCATGTCTTGATATCCCATTGAGAAATGCAGCAGATTCAGGATTTCAGCCTTCACGTACGCATAAAAACCATTCATCTGACCGTACCTGTACAGCTGACTTTCTTTAGTCAGTGGAATACTTGTGCCGGTATCCTCATCATATTCGATTACAACCCGGTTCAGATCATAGGAACGGTCCCAGTAGTTGAATACAAAGTTCCGGGATGCATGACGGAATTCGGCCCGGTATGTCAGGGGTCCGATATATCCGCTGATCCCAATAGGAACAAATCCAAATCCCAGACTGGTGGATTTATTATTTACCTGGCGGGTCTCGCCAATCAGTTGGCCGAACTGGGAATAGAGCGTGATCCGGTCTGTTAGGGCGTAGGTCAGATCCAGAGCCACACCGGAAACCGGATCAGAATCCTGATCAGATTTGTCATAGCGGTTATGGTTCAGACCTTCCAGATTCAAAAACCATTCTTCGAAAGGTTCCAATGGATTGGCCAACTGGTAGATTTCATAGTAGTAGTCGCGATATTGTTCTGCTTCATTATACAGCTCATCATCATCTGGATAATGGTCATACAGATCGGGATAGTCATCGCCGTCTGAATCGATAAGTCCCGCGAACTGATCGACATCCGTTACAAACGACAGACCTGCATCAAGTCCTGGTGCCAGCGGGTAGGTGGCCCGCAGCCCGATCAAACCGGGAAGTTCCTTGAAATCACTCTGAATATATTCGAAATCGAAATCATCTATTTTCGCTTTCAGATCGAGACCTATCCGTCGAATGGAAGGGTACTCGGACAAATTGGAATAATTATCAACCAGAATCCCCTGACCCAGTGTGGCTTCCGGCAGAGCACCTGCCCGAAAGTAAAATGAATCCATGGGCTGTCCATATCGAATATAGTATATTTTGTCGATCAGTGATCTGGCGGCAGATTTACCGGTGGAAAAATCCCAGCTGTTCTGATAAATATTCCCATCGGAGCCAAAGTAGAAATAGATATCCAGCCCGATCCCGATTTTCCCGATGGGTATCTCAGGTCGAAATGCCACCTGATGATATATCTCACCATTTACCGTTACAGATCCGATACTTCCGGATTTTGAGGTCTCGTCCCAAACGGACCCGGCATCCTGTGCAATGGCCACAGTCATAACAGCCAGTCCAATCCATGCAATTGTTTTCATCATATCCTGCATTATTTACTTAGGAAATAAGTGTAAAATTTATTTTCGATTGACTTCTTGTTCCAATGAGATTGTCGGAGGGAAGACCGGCTATTTACGTCGGCTGGAAACAGTTACTGCCCATCGCGGATAATACAGCGCAGTTCATTGAGGATCAGACCGGTTACCCCCCAGATTTTCCTGCCGTTGATCCTGAAAAAGGGGACAACGGTTCGTGAACCGTCTATAATCCGTATTTCTTTAACCATATTGAATGGATTCAGCAGTTCAGACAGCGGGACCAGAAACAGATCATGAACCTCCCGTCGATCCAATTGCCAGTCCGGAAGCGACTTCAGTACGGAAATACATGGATGAACGATGTATTGACTGACTGATGTAGGGACAGGGGTAAGCGTTCCGATGACTGGAGCGTTTTCCGGGAGAATTCCGGTTTCTTCCCTTGCTTCCCGCAGAGCAGCCTCAATGGGGGATTCACCCGGTTGACAGGTTCCCCCTGGAAGCCCGATTTCACCGCTGTGAGGGTAGTTGCCGGCAGTGCGGTGTATTGTCGGAATCACCCATCCGGACGGAAGATGGACCAAACTCAGCAGAACACCGGCAAGACGAACGCGGTTGGGATCCAGGGTGAAGGAGCGGCCATGAGGAGCCATGGGCAGATGGGCCTGTATTCCAGGAAGTTCGCATTCCATTGCCCTTGTCAGCAGAAACTCCAGATTCTCTACGGTGGATACATTTTTCACACTTCAATAATCTCATCAAATAAATCCTGATCCGCCATGATCAAATCTCGACTGCCGATAATGCTGCGGTAGCTTTGCGCAATCAGATCACGGAATCCTTCTGCATACCCCTGCAGGTCGGATTTGGTTGTAGATTCAATCTCCTGCAGAATCTGGTTTCTTAAGTCAGATGTAACTCCGGACAGCATCAGGTTACGGGCAAAGATGCCTTCCTGTTCAGGTGACAGCAGGGGATCAAATGCTCCATACGTCCGGATTATCCATTGTTCCAGTTCCTCACGGCTCATCTGCAGACTGCTGACATAATCCGGAATGTTATCATACACCTCGAATGTTTTCCGCACATTTGGATCCCGATAGCTGGTGACGATGAAGGAACCGGAGTTTGCATCCAGCTGAATCCATGTGCCGTACGCGCCGCCCTGCATTCGAATATGATTCAAAAGGTAAGAGCGGGTCAAAACAGATGTCAGAACTTCCAAAACCCCACTGTAGGGCATTCCGGCCTGATAAATGTTGCCGCCCTGCATGGCATACACCACTTCCGCAGAGGTGCAGAATGCGGAATGATGTCCCAGAATGGGGGAAAGAGAATGTTCCGCTTCATCCGGGAGCCTGTCACTCAGGTTTTGGATCAAGTCACCGCCCAGACTGTGAATCAGTTTCAAATCCTGCTGGCCGCCGGTGGCCGAGAGTGTCACATTGTGTCTGGTAAAGATCTGCTGTTTCAGTGATTCCATCTTCTCCAGAAACAGCTCTTCATGCATTTCATAGTTCTGAGCAAGTGCTTTCAGGGTCAAGTATGAATTATATCCGTTCACCTTTTCATTAAATATACCGCTCTGATCCTGAAACGAATTAATCCGAAGCCGGGGCAGGTACATTCCGCTGGTATGAATTTCCTGATGAATCCAGGCAAAGTCCCTTTCAACAATCTGTCTGATACGCTTGTGATCCGAAAAACTCACATTGCGCAGGACATCTGAGATCAAATGAACTGCCTGCGGAAGGTACTGACGAAGCGCTTTAAAACTGAACCACAGCATGGGTCGGAATTGATCCGGCTGCCCGCGTTTTACATGACAGGAAAAGACGGAGTTAAATCCGCCGGTATATGCTGCCAGCGATTTCGCCAAATCTGTGTAGTTTATCTGGTTTGTGCCGATTTCAGTGACCAGTCCGGAAAAGATTTTCAAGTATGGCAGAAGTTCCGGATCAAGGTGACTCAGGTCAAATCCCAGTTGGATATATGAGATATCATTGGCATATCGATTCCAGAACAGGGCGGGTCGATTGGCAATCGTGGTCATTTCAGGAACAGGTGTCGTAATCTTTTCAGGCAAGTCATGCCGGGTCAGCGATGGCAGAGTCCCAAGCTGTTCCGGAGTGGCCGGTTCCTGCTGTTTCTCCAGCAGTCTGTTTGAATCTGCTATAAGGGTCCGGATTTGGTCTGCGGACATTTGGGCCTTGATTTTCTTCAGCTTTTCCAGACGATTTGTCTGTGCCTTTTCCAGTTTATGCTCATCCGGCAAAGTAGCGATCAGTGCTGTTTTGGGATTGGTCAGGAGAAAGTCCCCTATCAGCTGCTCCAGATACCGTGAATGAACAGCCTTATCCCTGATTTCCGTCATCACCGCCTGAAACTGAAGTTCCCGAATCGGATCCAAATCATAAAACAATGCCCGTATTGCCTGATAGTGGTAATTCAGGCCCCGCTGGGATTCATTGGCTTCCTCACGACGGGAAAATTCATACGCATTCAGTTCGGAGTTCAGGAGATCGGGATCAAAACCGGATTCCCTGATGTGGGTGAGTACGTCCCGATAAATTTGCTCAAATCTGGCAGTGTGTTCCTTTTTTGTTCCGATCAGGCTGGTGATCATGGTTGATACATAGGCACTGTCATGGTATGTTCCTGCCACATCCTTGCCGATACCGGCCTCCAGCAGGGCGTTTTTCAGAGGGGATGCTTCGGAATAAAACAAAATACTGGCAATGATATCAAAAGCGGTATTCTGAACCTGATTCGTGCTGTCTGCAACCGATGACGCAATCGTCAGGTAAGTCATGGCGTCCTCCCGAGCATTTGGAGTGACTCCATAGGTGGTTTCAGATTGGACAGGCTCTGCAGGAGACTCTCCGAGATTCAATTTCCTGACGGAAGGCTGATACTGAAAATGACTGAGATACTGGTCGTTCAGAAAATCCAGTTCCTTTTTCAGGTCGGCATCACCGTAAAGGCCAATCACAGCGTTGCTGGGATGATAAAATGTCTGATGAAAATCTCGAAACTGCTCGTATGTCAGATCGACAATATTCTCCGGATTACCGCCGGAATCGCAGGCATATGTCGAACCTGGCATCAAACTCTTGAACACGGCATTGCGAACATGATACAGCGGATTGGAATATACTCCCTTCATTTCGTTGTACACAATCCCCTTGTATTTGGGAAATTCATCAGGACTGAGGAGTTCCAGCCGCCACCCTTCCTGCAGAAATGAATGCTCGTCCAGCAAAGGATACAGCGTCACATCCAGATAGACATCCATCAGGTTGAAATATTCCTTTTCGTTCCGCGATGCGAACGGATACAGTGTCATATCCGATGCGGTCATGGCGTTGAGGAAGGTCATCAAGCCCCGCTTTGACAATTCCTCAAACAGATTTTTCAACGGGAATTTCCTGGATCCGGACAAAACCGTATGTTCAATAATATGCGCTACACCGGTTGAATCCTCCGGGATGGTTTGAAAGCCAATTGTGAATGTTTTGTTGGGGTCATGATTTTTGACGGCAATGACTTTCGACTGGGTCTGTTCGTGCTGGAAGATATAGACCTGACTTCGAATTTCTTCAATATAGCGGGTCACTTCGCAGATGAAACCGGCATATTGATCCTGATACTGGAAAACAGTTTTCATATCAGTGTTGACTTTCTGGGTTTTGCATCCTGCGATGCGATGTATGAATTTCCCCGCCCGTCAGCTGGCGGATTAAAATGGATCAGGCAGCTTGTACAGATTGATTCTCTGATCCCTAATCGGCTGCCGGTTGCTCTGGTTCCCGAAGCAGCGAACCGGCCTGTTCTTTCCAGAATTCGTTTCTGGAACCGGTCAGCAGGTCATGTACGGTTTTTGTCAGTTCCGGCGGCTGATACTTCAGGAACTCCCGCAATATTTCACCGGCTTCTTCTGATTCAGCCGTGTGGGGAAGCAGGTCAAGCAGCATGTTTTTTTCCGTTCCAGCGGTTCGGGACAGAATCCGGACAACCGCGGACATCGGGATGTCCTTTTTTGATCGAATCAGTCCCTGGATATAACTGTTGCGCACCAGTTGTGAACTGTCCGAAAACACCAGCGGAACAAAGCTGGAGATACTGTCCGGTTGAATTCTTCCGACGGAGTAAGCAGCTCGCATACGGACATGGATGTGTGAATCGCTGAGCAGGGGGAGCAGTGTATTCACGGAAGAATCTTTACCGATTTTCCCAAGATACAAGGCTGCCATAGCCCGCATGCGCCAGTCGGAATGACTCAGAATCTTTGTCAGGTTCGGAACTGCATCTGTCACCCTTTTGTCTCCGGTGACTTTGGCTGCCATGCCCACACTTGAATTATCCGCTGACAGGAGCGAGTCCACCAGCATTTTGCGGCAGGCAAGGGAGTCGGGCCCATCCAGCATTTTTTTCAGAATATCCACAAGGGCATGTCTTTCCCGGGCAGATTCCGTATTCAGTTTGGATGCCAGGAATTCCAATGCATTTGCTCCCTGTTCAATAATTAATTCCCGAGCCGGTTTGACGTTGTACTGAAATTTTTGAGGAGCGGTTGAGGCCTGGATGAACAGACTGTCAACGGTTGATGCCAGAGGAATTTTCAGACTGTCGGGCGGTGTCAGAAGCGGTTCGTCACTGGCGGTTTCAATTTTGGGAAAGAGACTGAAATCCGAAAATACACCAAAAGTGGATTTGGTGGAGATTTCGTCATTCCGGTCCAAACTGCCGTATTGATCTTTCCCGCCCCCGTCCGCAAAAACGCCAATCATTCCGTAGTCGCGCCGGAAGTCGGAATATCCCATCATTGAAGAAAGCTGACGGGCCATATACGTATCATCGCCGGTTTTGTCGACCAGGATGGATATGGCATCGGCATTACCGCCACCCATTGAGAGACTTTCCGCAGTATAATCATCATCACCCGCCATATCAAACAGTAGACCCGTGGCGATATCATGTCCGCACCCCTGAGAAACTCCGTGAGAGAAATAATGATCATTTCCGGAATCATCCAGCAGCACGCCATGAGCCATATGCACACCGGCACCCTGGGCATACTGAAAAGCCACATACCGGTCATCTCCCTGATGATCCCAAATAGCTCCCAGGGCATACCAGTAGGCAGTGGCCTGCCCGTAAATGTCGGACTGATAAACGTCGTTACCGTGGTGGTCGAAGAGCATGCCGAATCCACCGGATGCAATAGGCCTGTGACCCAGCCCGGCACCCTGAGTAAAGGCTACGAAATGAGATTCATACCTTAAAAAATCCTGATACGGACTGGTAGTAACATACACGTCATTTCCCTGAATGTCAATCAGTCCGCCGAATCCGCGTGTAAAACCAAATCCCTGCGCCTGTGCATTACTTTGATAAAAATCAGTCCCCTGATGATCGATTAAAATGCCGATTCCGAAAGCAGCGCTGCCCTGGGTGCACAATCCGGATGTGTAGCTGTCATGTCCCTGAAAATCTTCCAGCACGGCCAGCCCGAACAAGGCTGAGCCCTGGCTGAAATCATCTGAGCTGTACAAATCATTTCCCGACCGGTCGAAAAGCAGACTGACACCAAATACGGCACCAGCCAGGGAGTAGCTGCTGCCCAGATAACGGTCGTTTCCGTCAATATCAATCAAACAGCGAACAGGTTTGGCAGCCGCGTCGTCTTTCGTGATTTCCGGAAACAGATAGGTGTCATCCCCGCCAAAGTCAATTATCACAGCATAGTCTTCACGGTACACATCGTTTCCGGTTCCGCCGATAAAAATGTTTCCCAATTCGGTTTTGAAAGACTGGCTGCGAACCTCATCCGGAACCGTCAGGCTGTCAAGAATTCCTGCAATGAAATCGTACAAATCGAGAGCAGGGTGAAACAGCGGCTCCAAATCAATATTTGCAGCTGAAGAATAAATCGCTTTGGATTCAGCGCGGCCTTCGATCTCCCGTTCTTTCAATTCCCAGATACTCAGATCACCGGATTCTTCAGACATCATCAGCAGTGAATCGACCTGTTGATACACCAGATTGAAATCTGCCGTATCCAGAGATGCGACAGCGGCATTGAGCTGTTCTCCGGTGAGAGCCACGGCATTGGCAATGCGGCGAATCTGATCCGGAAGGTGTTTTCGAACCGATCGTTTAAATTTATCACCGGCCTGATTCAGCGCTTCCGACTGGGATAGGAATAGGGATGAATCCCGGCGTGCAGACAGTTCCCATGCAATCTGACGGAGCAGTCCGTTCATATCCGACTGTGACGCCAGTGCCCATTCCCGTGTAACATCAACGGACTGGAGCGGAGTATCAAACAACTCCTTGATCAAGGGCAGTCGGTGGGCATCATCCGTAACGGAATCCCATGGAAGCCAGATATCAGAGGGCTGCATGTACATTTCCGCAAGTGCGGAATCCAGAATAGCAACTGCATCCTGGTAATTTTCACTCGGGGACGCTGATAAGCATGTCAGAAATATCAAACCAGCGAGAAAATACTTCATAACCAATTTCCGTTATTCTGTATCGTTGATGTGTTCAATAGAAAGAATGTCTGGCCGGTCCTTTAAAATTCGAATCAACAGGTCCACCGGCCTTCTTCAGGACATTTTCGCAATGCTCAGTCGGTATAAGGAGGAATTTCAGTACGGGTATGCGATTCATTAAATGAGCATTCTGCAGCATCTGCGGATACAGTACCGGTCGTTCATATATACCGCAGATACGGGACGGGGTTGGTTCACTGCCGTAATTCAGCAAAGACTGTGATACAGTATGCTGTCAATCAATCGATTCTTCTGACATTAACCTCTGCATCAATGGATATCTGGCCAGTAATTTTTGCGGTACCGTCAGGCTTCTTCTTTGACTTCCATTCCCAGAAACGCTTTTACCCGGGTGGCAATTTCTTCTTTGATCTCGGCATTCTCCTTTAGGAACCGCTTTGCATTTTCCCGACCCTGTCCGATTTTCTTTTCCTTATACGAGAACCATGCCCCGGTTTTTGATACGATGTCAGCTTTCAAAGCCAAATCAATCAAGTCTCCTTCGTATGAAATGCCTTCCCCGTACATGATATCAAATTCGGTGATCTTGAACGGAGGTGCCAATTTATTTTTCACTACCTTGACTTTTGTCCGGCTGCCGACAACATTGTCGCCTTCCTTTATCTGGGCAATCCGACGGATATCCAGTCGGACAGAAGAATAAAACTTAAGGGCATTGCCGCCGGTAGTAGTTTCAGGATTACCGAACATAACACCGATTTTATGCCGAAGCTGGTTAATAAAGATGACACAGGTCCGGGATTTTGAAACCGTACTGGTGAGTTTTCTGAGAGCCTGCGACATCAGTCTGGCCTGCAGACCGACATGGCTGTCACCCATTTCTCCGTCAAGCTCTGCCTTGGGTACCAGCGCGGCTACAGAATCGATTACGATAATATCAACCGCTCCGCTTCTGACCAGTGTATCCGCAATCTCCAGAGCCTGCTCTCCGGTGTCCGGCTGAGATATCAGCAGGTTTTCGGTATCGACGCCCAGTTTCTTTGCATACGTGGGATCCATGGCGTGTTCTGCATCGATAAAGGCAGCATATCCGCCTGCTTTCTGCGCCTCCGCCACGATGTGAAGTGCCAGGGTGGTTTTTCCTGATGATTCCGGACCGTATACTTCAACAATGCGTCCCCTGGGAACACCGCCGATTCCAATGGCCGAATCCAGCGAAATGGATCCTGTGGATATTGCTTCAATATTGATGGTTTTGCCGTCACCCATCTTCATGATGCTGCCTTTTCCGAATTGCCGTTCTATCTGGGCAATTGCCAGATCGATATTGCTCTCACTTGTTTTTTTTCCGGCCATTTTGCTTTCCTTTAATTGTTACGTTATAAAAATAAAATGCAGTGTCTACTGCTTGTCCTGACGGAGCATAAAGTGTTCCAGAACAGTGTATTTGGCACCTGTCTGCAAAAGCTCACTCTGCACCAGTTCCACCTGATTTACCGTAAATCGAATTGGTTCATATTCGACGGATAAGAAATCATTCAATCTCAGCGCATCGGCACTGATTCTTGATTTGATCCGTGCAATGGTGATATGGGGCTTGAAATGGTCCTTTTTGGGACTGGCTTTAAACGGCATCATTTTCGGATCAAGAGATCCCTGAAGCTGGGCAAGTTCGAATTTTCCCTGATCGATTCCCAGCCAGAGGACTTTTGGATGCCTGGAATCTGGAAATGAACCCGTTCCGGAAATCTTTACATTGAAAGAATCCTGACGAATACCGCTTTTAACCGTCTGAATCAGTTCAGGAATTCTATCTTCCGACACATTTCCAAGAAATGAAAGTGTCAGGTGCAGATTTTTCGCCAAAACCCACCGTATGTCCTGCGGTGCTGCAGATATGACCGATTTCACCATCGGAATCACCTGAGAAACCCGGCGGGGCATCTCAATCGCGATGAACAATCTTCTGGAATGCTGTTCTGTGTTGGGTTCGGTCATATGAGTTCCGTACTTATTCTATGAGATTCGATGCTTCATTCGGACGGCTGCTGTTGTTTCAGCAGTTTCAGGCGTATCATGTTCAGTGCCGCCTGCGTTGTCATCTCGCGGTGCAGATTCCGGTTCCGGAAAAAATGAAATTTTCTGGATGCGGTACCGCTGCGGTCCGACAGGCCGATGTAAACCAGCCCCACCGGTTTTTCATCCGTTCCGCCATCGGGTCCGGAAATACCGGTAGCGCTGATACCGATATCGGCTCCGCATAATTTTCTGACCCCGGAAGCCATCGCTTCAGCTGTCTGTGCACTGACCGCACCGAATTGTCCAATGGTGTCTGCCGGGACATTCAGCTGTTGAATTTTCATTTCATTGCTGTAGGCGATGATGCCACCGAGGAAATACTGTGAGCTGCCGGGCTGATCGGTAAGCCATTTTCCAATCATTCCGCCTGTACATGATTCAGCGGCAGCCACGGTCAGATCGCGTTTAGTAAGCATTTCGGCAACGATCCGGACCAGTTTGTCATCATCCCGTCCGTAAACCGCCGTTCCCAGTCTGTTACTGATTTGTTCTGAGATTTCACTCAGATTTCTGCTGCCGGCAGGATTTTTACGAATTCGAATATTGACCCCGGTATGGTGGGGGAGAAAGGCGACGCTGAAATGGTCCTTGAACTGCTCCAGAATATCCTCGATGTTTCCGTACAGCCTGCTTTCCGGGACCCCCGTTGTATTGAGGGATACTATCTCCAGATCAGACTTTGGTGGCAGGTAGTCGGGAATAACCGTGTTGGTGATCATCCCCTTCATTTCCACCGGGACTCCCGGCATGATGAAAATATGTTTGCCCTGGTGAAGGAAATGCATTCCAAGGGCAGTCCCCTTTGTGTTTGGAATAGAGTCACAGCCGGTCAGCAGCGTGGCCTGGGTCCGGTTGCTTTCAGGAATTTCCCCGAATCCACGGTCTGCAAACCGTTGCCGGAGTTCTTCAAAATACACATCATCGAAATATTCATCCGTATCGAACAGCTGTCGGAAAGCATGCTTCGTGATATCATCATGGGTGGGACCCAGCCCGCCGGTGACAAAAATAAGTTCACAGTTTTCCTCCATCAGCATACGCATGGAATTCTTAATATCTTCGAGGTGGTCACCGATCGTTATTTTCCGTATGACGCGAACCTGATACGGCAGCAGTTTTCGCGAAATCCAGGAGGAATTGGTATCCACCGTGAATCCCTGAAGCAGTTCATCACCAATAGTCAATATTGCGGCATTCAAAGCAGAACCTCAAAAAATAACAGGATGATTCGGGCAAAGATGCCCGCCAGGATGTCGTCCAGCATAATACCCAGCCCGCCGTGCAGTGACTGGACCTTTCCAATGACCAGGGGTTTAAAAATATCCAGAATTCGAAAAAGACAAAAAGCGGCCGCCAGGAACCAGATTGTTTTTGGAAGCAGGAACAGAGCAAGCCACATACCGGCGACTTCATCTATTACAATTTCACCGGGATCTTTTCGACCCATATCACGACTGGTTTTTTCAGATGTGATCTGACCGATGATTAACGCCCCCGCGATCAGTATCAGCTGGACGGGGACGGAGACCGGAACCCAGAGCTGCCAGATAATCAGAGCTGCCAGACTGGCCCATGTGCCAGGTGCAAACGGAATGAATCCGATATAACAAAATGTAGCAAAAAAGCGGGAAATCTGAGACATTCAGGAATTCTGAAACAGAATTTTCAGGGTTTTGTAATTAAAAAAGAAATAATGCAAACCAGTATAGAATGTGACCAGAGTGGTAATTACCATCATGAAATAAATAATATGATAAGAGGTCATGACGCGGGTGAAACCGGTGATGTGATAGGACTGCATTATGAAGAAAAGCAGAATGAGGATGATGACGGTCATTTGAAGAGTGGTTTTCAGTTTGCCGGCCTTGCTGGTGATCATGGTTATACCGCGAAACTGCATCACCATTCTGAGCGCTGTAACAAGAACATCCCGAAAGGCGATGAGAATCAGCATCCAGAGTTTGACCTCTCCAAAAATCCAGAAGGAGATAAAAGCTGAAAGGACGAGGAATTTATCTGCCAGCGGATCGAGAAAGATACCTGTTTTGGATACCAGATTGTACTTGCGGGCAATCCGTCCGTCAAACGTATCGGTGACGGCAGCAACGAGAAAAACGATCAGTGCCCAGAGTTTTCCGTTGGGGGTATCCGAGAACAGCAGATACAGAAATGCTGGAATTAAAACAATACGAAAAACAGTAAGGATGTTGGGGATATGTTTTTTTGGCATCAGCGCATTTCCACTCTTTCATTTATTGAACGCAGCAGTGTGGCTTCATCCACATACTCCAAATGTCCGCCAACGGGAAGTCCCCGTGCAAGGCGTGAAATTTTAATATTTTTATCCTGCAGTATTTCAGACAGATACAATGCAGTGGCATCTCCTTCAATACTGGTGTTTGTGGCAATGATAATTTCCGAAATACCTTCGCATCTATCCAAGAGTGAATCAATATGAAGCTCTTTGGGACCAATCCCGTCCAGCGGCGAAAGCACACCGCCCAAAACGTGATAAAGCCCTCTGTAGCGGGTTTTTTCCACCAAAATGATGTCGGCCGCATTTTCCACGATGCAAATCGTTGTACGGTCTCTGCGCTCATCCTGACAAATGGGACATGGCGATGTTTCTGTAATATTATGACAGATACTGCAGTCCCGGATTTTTTCCTTTGCCATTTTCAGGGCTTCGGCCAGTTCCTGAATACTGCCGTCGTTGGTTTTCAGGACATGGAATGCCAGCCTCTGGGCAGTTTTTGGACCTATCCCGGGGAATCGCGTGAATCCGTCAATGACCATCTGAAGGGAAAGAGGAAGCGAGGACATTACATTCCGGGAATTTTCATATTGCCGAGCATACCGCCCGTTGCGGCATTCATATGCTCTTCCGCCGCTTCGGATGCATTTGCCAAGGCCTGGTTGACTGCCGCCAGAATCAGATCCTCCAGCATTTCCTTGTCTTCTTCCATGACTTCAGGTTCAATGGAAATGGACAGAACATCTTTTTTCCCATTGGCAACGATGGTTACCATACCGCCGCCGGATTGTCCTTCAACCCGCAATTCTTCCAGTTCTTCCTGTGCTTTGGCCATTTTGGCCTGCATCTGCTGGGCCTGCTTCAGCATATTCTGTAATCCGCCGCCACCTTTCGGGAACATAAAAACTCCTATCTGATCACTTCGCCGTTAAATAAATCAATCACCTGAGACATGAGCGGATGATCCGTTTCCGGCATTTTCCGAGGTTCTTTTTCTCTGGCTTCAGGCTGTTTAGGGATTTCAAATTGAATCCGAATTTGTTTTCCAACGATTTCTTTGATTATCGATTCAATGTGTGGTCGATCTTTCTGCAGACTTCTCAGTTCAAAACCGCTGCCGTCAACCAGCAGGATATTTATTACATTGTTTGTAAAATCTGTCAGTTTTGCGTCTTCAAGAAAATTTGCGGTTTTGGTGTTCCAATTTTCCAGAGACTGATAAATAGCGGGCCAGTACTCCTTCATCCGATCTAAAGACAGGTCTTTCGGCACGGATGCACGAACCGGTTCAGGTTTTTCTGCCGTTATTGGCTCTGTTTTCGCTTTATGCTGATCATTTTCCCGGACCGGCGATCTGTCAGCAGTCTGTGCGGCCGCTGCGGTTTTGGCTTTTGCAGCTGTCGGACTGGTTTTTTCTTGTTTTGGAGGAAGGACCGAAGGCTGAGTGGTTTTTTTGGCAATTCGTTTCTGGCGGGTGCCGGATTTTTGCTCAGTCATAACATTTCCTGACAGCAGCTCCGATATCAAAACTGTGGAGTCCATGGCACTGAGTTTCAGGAACAGCGTTTCCACGGCGATTCGAGGATGTTCGGTGAATCGAAGACGGTTTTCAAACTGCAGACCCAAATCCATCATCCTGAGTAAATCCCGGGCTGTGAAAGGAAACTGGTCATTTTCCAGCCACTCCCTGCTTTCGTCGGCCAGTGTGAGATTCTGCTCCAATCCGTTCAAGGCCAGCAGACATGAACGGAGATACTGATTAAACCCCCGGATAAAGTCGGTGATGGCATAGCCGCTCTCAAAAATCTCATTGAGCTGCAGCAGGAGTTTTTCATCATCCGAATCAGAAATGAGCATCAGCAGCTGACGGAAAACGGAATCTTCCACAATGCCCAGTACTTCCTGCACCGTTTGTGTTTCTATCTGTTCTTCCGTATAGGCAATCACCTGATCCAGCAGACTCAGGGAATCCCGCATACTGCCGTCTCCCTTTGTGGCGATAAGGGTCAGTGCGTTTTCTTCATACGGGATATTTTCAGATTTCAGAATCGTGATCATCCGGCTGACAATTTCCTGAACCGACATTCGCTTGAAATCGAAGCGTTGGGTCCGGCTGAGTATGGTTTGGGGAATTTTGTGCGGATCAGTGGTGGCCATGATGAAAATGACATGGGGGGGAGGTTCTTCCAGTGTCTTCAAAAGAGCGTTAAAGGCTTCCCGGGTGAGCATATGCACTTCATCGATGATGTATATTTTATAGGCAGCAGACGTAGGCGGGTATTTTACCACTTCCCGCAATTCGCGGATATCGTTGATGCCGCGATTGGATGCACCGTCAATTTCCAGAACATCCAGATTCCGGCCGTCTGTAATTTCCTGACATTGGATGCACCTGTTGCACGGATTGTCGTTGTGATAATTGACACAGTTCAGGGATTTTGCCAGCAGACGGGCAGCAGTGGTTTTTCCTACTCCCCGCGGACCGGTAAACAGATATCCGTGCCCAACCCGATCCCTGCGAATGGCATTCTGCAGAGTTTGGGAGATGTGGCTCTGACCGATGATATCCTCAAACAGCTGGGGACGATATTTTCGAGATAAAACCTGGTAGCTCAAAGAGATTTTACTGGTTTTGACTTAATTATCCGGTTCCCGACTGAGGGGGACTGGATGTTCATCGTTGACATTATTCCGGACCAAAGCTGACGATCCGGGCGCAGCCGGAATTCAAATAATTGTTTGGGATACAAAGTGCATCATCCAATACAGTGCCGGCAGGGAACGCGATTTCAAAAAGGCTGTTTTGTGCACCGCAGGTTGAACTCTCTGTTTGGAAAATCCGATTTGCAGCCAGCTCAGTATCAGGGATTCACGGCACATGGGTATGAAATCTACCGCTGCTTCCTCCCGGACCTGACGGGGTTCGAAACCACCCCATTGCGTGAAGCTGACAGCATCAACACCGCTTACAAATCAGATTCAACTCAGCAAAGCCCGCCCTGCGGTATTCAGCCCTGCATGAGCGGGTTTCAGGTGACAGGGAACCGCTAGCTCCCCGCTTAGCACAAAACCTGGTGGAGTTGAAGAGATTTGAACTCTCGACCTCTGCATTGCGAACGCAGCGCTCTCCCAACTGAGCTACAACCCCGAATATGATTGGATTCAAGCTTATTAATTTAGTGGCAATCAATGCGCCCAGGAAAGTGAATGTTACAACTTACACGACATCCAACAGCAGAATTGGCACATATAAAAAGAATATCGAAAAACAGAATAATTTCACCTCTGAGAATAAGATTCAATCCCTCACTAAGTGTTAATATTAAATATTTTATAATGTAAAATCTGCGGACTCATCCACTCCGCGCCCCAGGCAGGGAATCGATGGGCGGTTTTTGAATCCGGCATAAAATCCGAATGACTGAGAAGAGTGATTACGGGGTCTGTAAATCCGGAAGAATACCGTGATTCAGGGGAAAATTCAGATCATCAACATACTGTGATGTTAACAGTGTTATCCTGGCCGGTCTGCCATTGATTAGATGCGTGTTTACATATTCCCACAACACGGTACCTGAATCCAAATCTATTTCCCAGAGAAGACCCTGAGCAGAAAAAGCGGCAAGCATCCGTTTTGAATCAGGGCTGATATCCAGATATCCGTTATAGTCCGAATGGAACGGTCGGTTCGGCGGCGAATTATTCTCATTTGGGAAAACAATCCGGCAGGCAGATGTGCCTGGATCAATGGCAGCAATGCGCGTAATTCCGTTCTGGGTCAAATTTCCCAGATTGTCAAACACCAGAATCTCGCCGGACGGGAGGAATCTGGGGCTGTGCTGACTGAACAGCGAACCGGTGTAAATCCATTTGATATGATCCAGATTTTTATCCAGCACCGCAAGGGTGTGCAAGGAACGGAATGAAAGGAGCAGATCCCCGGACCGGAACATCGGAAACGCAGGTGCCAGTTCCGGAGTCAGGTTCCTGACATCGTTTAAGTGCAGGGGATCACAGGCCGAGATTCCGTTTGCATGAATTGCGTTCCAGTTAAACAAACCCAACAGATCGGAAGACACCAGCAGGTCCATCAAATCAATTTCTTTAATGATTTGTCCATCGTGATTGAGGAAGACAAGGGTTTCATATTCAAAATTTTTATCCTCACATTGGAGCTCCAAACCGCTGTCTGGATGCTTATACGGGCTGTGTATGATTTTCATGGATGGAAGTATGATCAAGTCGTCGGTGACCGTAAACCAATGATGATAATATCCTTCGCGTTTCCAGAGCAGGCGGGAGTCTTTATCAAACCGCGCCAATCCCACGGCAGGTGGGAAAGAATTATTGGATTGAAAATTCACAAGCAGGTCTCCGTTCTCGTAGAGATGGATTCCTATTGGGTATGCAGACAGTTCAAACGAGGAATATCGTTCCTTTGAATGATCCGCCCACAGACGGGGGTGGATTCGCCAGGCGTGGAACACCTGACCTTCCCGGTCAATAATCCAAGCCATATATCCGTCATTCGACTGACTGCGGTAGGTATGCCGGCAGCCAGCCACAAGAATATTCTCAGTCCCGGCCTGATCGGAAAGTAGTGAGGTCTCAGGGGATGTTCTGTTTTCATTCTCCCAGAATGAAAACCCAAATCCCGCCGGTTTCGAGTCATTCTCACCGTTCTCAAAAGCTGTGCGGGATTCACTGTCTCCGGCAGTCAGCGCTCTGAATGCCAGCCCGGCTTCAGACAGCAGCTGGTAGGGGAAAAACTGGTAGTAGCTGCTCAAATAGCCCATAATCGTCAGGCAGATCAGAATAATGAGGATCACTGCCGACCGGGTGCTTCCGAATCGATATTGAACATTCATTTCGTTTCAGTTTTCCAAAATTTGTTATTCTGACGAACGTAAGCTGCAAAGGTCACCGGGAGTTTCCCCCCAATCCCGTCAATTTCCCAATCCCGGCAAAAACGCCACACTTCTTCACCGGTTCGGGTATCCAGCTCAATCACACGGGATGACGGCACATGAGCAAGAAGCAGCCTGTTGCTGTCTGCACTGATATCCAGCATGACCGTGCTCCTGTAGATGGATTCATTCGCTTTCAAATGAGGACCGGGGGATGTCCAGATTTCACGGTGATTACCTGATTGGCTGCAGACCGAGTGAACGGCAGACCCGGTGCTGAACTTGCGGGAATCAAAATCCGCGTAAACCCAACATTCACGGGACGCCGCAACAGGGGATTGCGGTAACTGGGTATTTCCATGAAGCAATATTCGGGAGTGCATGGTTTTCAAATCCAGCCGAATCAGAGTATTTACCGCACTGAACGCCAATACCAGTTCTGACGCATTATCAGAAATACCGTCACTTGATTCGGGAACAACCACATCCGTCAGATGCAGCGGATCGCAGGTAGTGATTTGATCGGAATTATTGGAGTTGCTGTTTAACAGACCCAAAAGGTCCGAGTTTTCAAGAGAACGGATTGGATCAATGATCCTGATTATATTCCCGTCCGGATCCAGAACAGCTACCTGATCCGCCAGAATAATACCGGATTCGCACTGGAAAAAGATATTGTGGCTGCCCCAAAGCAGGGGACTGGAGACCATCTGTATCATGGGGACGAATATCAAACCGTCTTCATAGACTTCAAAACGATGATGATAGTACTGATTCGATTTCCAGATGATGTTTGAATTCCGGTCCAGCTTGACCAATCCGACAGCATATGGAAATACTTCATCAGAGTGAAAGCTCAGGAGCAGATCCCCGTTTTCAAACAGGTGTGCGCCGACGGGATAAATCACCGGATTTTGAGTCAGTATCTGATGATTTGGGAGATCGATCCAGGTATCTGCAGGAATTGTCCAATTGTGGATATTTCTGCCCTGCCGGTCAATGATTCGGGCAACAGTCAGTCCGGATTTGGATTTTGGTGGGTGTTTGGGCTCATATCCCACCGTCAGGATATTTTCTGTTCCGGAGAATACAGTTGAATGAACATTGTCTGTCGATGAGTGGATTCTGTTTGTGTCATTCGGAAAAAAAAGGCGGGAATATTCCAGTCTGTCAATGAAACCGGACCCTGTGAACCTTTCTTCCGCGAACTGCAGCAGGGGTGAGAAAATTGAATGGGGGAAAAAACTGAAAGAATGTGCAAGAAATCCCCAGAGGAAAAAAAACACGCAAACGGAAATGAGAAACAGGATGCGGTGTGTACTGAATTTCATTTTTCGCCTGCCTGTTCCTGATGATCCGGACTGGAGTCCTGGCCGGGATCAGGCGTTTTATTCTTTTGCAAATGTTTCAGAATCAGTCTAATCGGATAGGATAGCAGCGAAATCAGGAGGATAATCAGGACTATAATCACAATTATCAGGCTTTTGCTGAAACCCAATCCGCCACCGGGTCCCATATAGGCCCAGACAGACTGAGGGAAAAGAACAACTGCTGTCACCAAAATACGACAGGCAGTGATAACGGGCGTTCGAACGCTCGTTGTAAGGACAGGGCTGTAATATTGGTTACTGATCCTGGTTTTCATTCAGTTTTGCCTCAATCTCTCTGTGCAGTTGTTGGTAATCTGACCGTTCCGGACAGATCGTCAGCAGGGTTTCTGAATCCTGAAGTGCCATATCAAAGCGACCAAGACCGCAGCGGCTCAGTGCTCGATAATATAATCCTGGTTCATGACCGGGCTTTAGCAGTAAAACCGAGTTCAGGGTTTCTTCTGATTTTTCGGGGTTGTTCAGATTGAAATATGAAAGGGCAAGATGAAGCTGGGCCTCAATATCGGCAGAGTCATGCTCTGTAACAACGGTGAAGTCCAAAATCGCCGATTCATACTCCTGCTCCCGGAAAAACAGCATCCCCCGATTAAAATGCGATGTGCAGTTGAACCGATCGTTAAGTCTGATGGCGGTACTGAGATCCTCGATAGCTTCTCGGTTTCTTCCAAGGATACTGAATACAAATCCCCGAATGCTGTAGGCTTTAGGAGAATCCGGTGATTCCAATACTGCGGTTTCTGCAAAAACCAGCGGATCTGAATAAACTTCCTGTCGAAGCAGAGAGATGATCATCAAAAACGAAACAAGGGCAATTGAAAAAACGACCGGCAGTCTGGAGGATATCTTCCATGCTTTGAAATTCAGTGAAGCGGCAGCGACAATGAGTCCGATGAGGGGCAGATACAGGCGGTGTTCAAAAAATTCATTATATCCTTTCTGGATCGAGTAGAGGGCAGGGACCAGCAGAGCGGATAGAAACAGGAACAGACCTGAAATGAGCTGACGTTTTCTCACAATAGTGCCGCCGAGAAATACAACTGCGGTCATCCCGGCTGCCAATAGAAAGAAAACAGGCTGAAAGTTTGAAAACGTGGGAATGATTTTGAGATTGAGAGGAATGAAAATTTTCTGCAGATACAATCCCAGTGCGACTGCAGAGGACAGCATATTATTCAGAGTGGGGATTTCAAAGGCATTTATTTGACTGCGGCTGACGGAAAATGCTGCCGCTATGTATCCGAAAAAGGAAAGACACCAGAACAGAACAAACCATCCCAACTTCATGAACTGCCGTTTTTCATTGGGAGGATGCAGTATCACCGCTGCAATCGGGAAAAGAACAGCCAGTTCCTTGGTAAACAGAGCTGCCAGGAACATCAGATGATGGGCTGCAAACATGACGGGGGACGGCTTTTGGCGGACCTTCAGCCACGATATCCAGGAGAGGATAATGAACAGGGTCAGAAGCATGTCATTTCGGCCGGGTATCCAGGCAACGGCATGGACCTGAACCGGGTGCACAGCTGCGAGGGCAGTTAGGAAAACAGCGGTTCCGCGGCGGACATCCAGCAGTCTCAGCAGATGAAGCAAAAGAGCAATGTTCACAGCATGAAGTATCACATTTGTGATGTGAAACATACCGGCACTGCCGTTTCCGAGCATAGCGTCGAGTATAAATGAAACTGTCAGGAGCGGACGGTAATATTCATCCTGAAACATGGTGGAGGTGAATGCTTCGGGGATGCTGCCGAGTGTTCCGAGCCAATCCAGATTCTGAAGAATCAGAATGTAATCATCCAGCGGCGAAAATGGAAAAAAACAGGTCGGCAGAAACAGAACTGCAGGAAGTACAGGTAACAAAAGCCGTCGCAGGGGAAGGGACGATTTCATTAAATTCATATTGTCAGACATGGAATACAGTTGGGAAATATCAAAATACCATCCGTGAGAAAACACTTTATGATTTCCGGCGGACGCCTGTAATATAGATCAAATAACTCTTCAAGTAATCGGTAAATTAGTACGGAAATTTCGGCCGACGCACAATTTACAGAATCATCAGAAAAGAAACAGCGCAGAATAGTGATAACAGGGATGGGTCCTGGCATTCGCTGGATTCGAGAAAGGAACCTTTGAGTCTGCCGTCCAGGCGATTGGGCATGTATGAAATTCACAACAAACATTTCCTGTTAATAACCATCTTTGAAATAGTCATTCTGCCTGGGCGGAAGAGCAAATCTGACCATTCCGGTTGATAAACACCATCGTTATCCCGGTCACGGAAATTATTACTGAGATATATTGAATAAAATTTATCAATTCTTATCACGGATTACATCCATTTCCGCAGTCGGGGTTGTGGCCTGTCTGTCTGGTGCGCTGTATTCAGCATTTCTGATTTGGTCTGAATTTTATCTTTACACGGATATCGGTGCGGATACATATACCCAATTCTATCCGATGTACACCCATTTTTCGGAATACTTCCGTACATGGGGGTATCCGACCTGGACTTTCCAGCAGGGGATGGGGCAGAATATGTCATTCCTGCTGCTGTGGGAACCGTTTGCCGTCATTTATTACATCTGCGGCCCGGACCTGATATTGTATCTGATGCCGTATGTTCACGTACTTAAGCTGATCTTTATTTCACTCGTTATATTCAAATACCTTGAAAAAATCGGGTTGCCGCGGCATTGGATTCTGGCCGGTGTGCTGCTGTACACGTTTAATGCGTTTAATATCCTTGGCGGAACATGGCACCATTATACTTCCCAGGGAGCAGCATTTGCACTGCTCCTGCTGGCACTGGAACGGGGCATCCAGGACGGTCGCTGCGGATTGATTGCAGTCCCGACTTTTTTTGTGATGGTCTGGTCCCCTTTTTACATTTTTCAGTACTCCCTGTTTATTCTGGTGTATATAATTACCCGCCTGATCTGGATGAACCGTCTGAACATGCGTTCTGCGGGCAAGTGCTTTTCAGGTTTCCTTGTTTATGGAATACTCGGGATTGGCATCAGTGCGTTTATTGCAGTTCCATACATCAGCCAGATGCTGCAGAGTCCCCGGGTAACAGGCGATGCGGTACTTGAAATTCCTTTCCGTCAGCTGCCTTTCTTCCATCTTGAGCGGTTTGATTATTACCTGACCGCTTTTCTGCGGTTCTTTTCCAATAATCTGCAGGGGTGCGGTGATGATTTTCAGGGATGGGTAAATTATCTCATTGCTCCGTTGTTCTATACCGGGGTGCTGCCTATCCTGCTTTTGCCTGCAAGTTTGCTATCAGTGAATAAACGTCGGCGACAGGTTCTGGTGTTGGTTCTTGCAGCTGCCGCTTTGATCATTCTGTTTCCATATTTCAGGTATGCACTCTACCTGTTTATGGGCGAATACTTCATGTACTTGTCTTTTCTCATTTCAGTCCTGATCTGGCTCACCGCTATTGCAGCCTTGAAACGGATAGAAAGTTTTCCCCTTAATCCGAAGGTCATACCCGTGTTCTCGTCTGTGCTTGGTTTTGCCCTGATTCTGGCTGGATATTTCAGCGAAACTGTGACTTGGACAACATTGTTGGCTGTGCTCGGATTAATCGCCGGTTATTCGGTTTGCCTCCATCTGATTTTCCGACCGCAGCTGAGAGTCTGGGTCATTCCGGTCATGTATGTATTGATCATAACAGAAATGATGATGGATGCCAATCAAACGGTTAATAATCGTCAGACTGTCACGCAGCAAGACTATTTGAACGGGACCGGGTATTTTGACGATGCCGGGTCCGCAGTCCGGGAGCTGAAGGCGGTTGACAGTTCATTCTACCGTATGATGAAGGATTATTTCTCTGAAGAATGTCAATATCCCAGTTTAAATGAAAATCAGCTGCAGGGATACTTCGGAACCATGTCTTACCAATCCTTTAATCAGGCCTCATATATTGATTACCTTCTGGTGAACGGCATCATTGACGGGGTGCCTGAACAGGAAACACGATGGGCTCCCGGTTTGACAGAGCGTCCTGTGCTGCTCACACTGGCCCACAACAAGTATGTTCTGACCCGGTCAAAGCTGGATGAATTTGTTGAAAACGGATATACTCCAAAATTTCAAATGAGTGATCTGGTTGTGCTGGAAAACCAGAATTTTCTTCCATTGGGTTATACCTATTCCCAGTTTATTACGGAGAGCCGGTTTCAGTCGTTTGGATTTGCCGAGAGGGAGCGTTTGTACCTGCAGGCGGTTGTGCTGGAGTCACTGCCGCCGTCCGGTTCCGGACTGCTTGCTGAATTCAAAGATTTTGAAAAAATTGAAAATGAATATCGATCTGAGGAGTATTCCGAATTGATTCAGGCTCTGAAAACCGATACTTTGGAAGTGACTGAATTCAGTCACACAAGGATTTCGGGCAGAATCCGCATCGACACGCCGAAGCTGGTTTACTTCGGCATTCCGTATGACAAGGGCTGGAAGCTGACAGACAACGGCCACAATGCTGAATTGCTGAGAGCCAATATTGGATTTATGGGTACTCTGCTTGAACCGGGCGGGCATGAACTGCAATTGGAATACGCACCGAAATCACATCTGGCAGGTGCTGGAATCAGCGGCATTTCAGTGGCTGTATTTCTGATGGTCAACCTGATTCATAGCAGACGCAAAAAACTCCGCTCACCGGATTGTGCATCAGCAGCGTCTAGGTCCTGATCAGCTGGATGTATTGGCGGGCGATATTATTCCAAGAGAAGCTTTGGGCAAGATTGATATTTTCTTCGCTCATTTTCTGACGCAGTTTGGGTGTTTCCGCCAATGTTCTGACCGACTGCGCAATAGCGTCAACATCTCCCACCGGCACCAGGAATCCATGTTTTCCGGATTGGAGAAACTCGGTCTGGCCTCCCTGATCCGATGCTATCACCGGACATCCTGCAGCCATTGCTTCCAGATATGAGATGCCGAATCCTTCATGGGAGGAAGGCATGACAAACAGATTGGCCGCATTCAGATAATCCGCCTTTTCCTGCTCTGTAATTCTTCCCAGTAAACGGACTTGAGTCTGGATTCCGAGTTCTTCTGCCAGTTTTTTTAACGCAGTCTGTTCCGGACCTTCCCCGGCAATAAGATACAGAATATTAAGATCCTTCAGTTCAGATACTGCGTTTATCACATCCTGCAGTCGTTTTCTTGCCACCAGTCTGCAAATACTGATGCAGATAAATGCATCCTGGCTGATTCCCCATGTTTCCCGAATGTCGCGGACGGGTGCCGGCAGATCCACGCCATGCGGTATCACCATGATTTTCTTTCGGGGTATCTTGAAATATTTTGTCACCGATTCCTGTGAATCCCCGCTTATGGTGGCGATCTGGTGGAACTGTCTGGTAATCCATCTGGCCAGACTGGTAAAAAGACGGTTGAGTGGACTTTTCAGCACCGCGGGATCTTCGGAATCAGATCCGAAAATGTCTCCGGCGTGTACCGTGAGGATTTTTGGGACTCTTGTCCATCCGTTAATCAGCAGTGCCAGCAGTCCGGACGGCAGGGCAAAATGGGCATGTACCGCATCGTAGCGGCCAATTCTCATGCGAAGAAACGGTGCAGCCATCAGTGTCAGAATGAAATTACTCAGCAGACAGATCACGGTTGAACTTGTGCTGCTTTTCCGGCCAATTGTGGGAGTTCTTATAATGACTCCATTGGGAAGGGATTCGACGGAGTATGCGAACGTCCGGTGAGCAGTAAGGACGGTGATGCGATGCTCAGTATCCATATGCCGGATGATTTCCGCCGCCGCAACACCCCCTCCTCCGCCAATGGGCGGATATTCGTAAATGACCACTAGAAGGTGCATGGATTTCTCTCCAGCCAGTTATTGAAAACAAACAGAGTCCAGAGCAGCTTCCGGTTGTCCTTCCGGTTTGAACAGTGGTCGGAGAGGAGCTTTTCAACTGTTTTGAATTGAAACATGTCATCTGCTTCGGTCCGGCTGTCCAGCAGATAATGTCTGAATGAATCCCTGAACGGTCCCTTGATCCATTTTGCTACAGGAATGCCAAAGCCTTTTTTCGGTCGCCGGACAATGGTGTCCGGAAGGTATTTCCCGGCAAGTTTTTTCAGGATGAATTTGGAAACGGTGCCCCGGTATTTCAGCCGTGAGGGCATTCGGCAGGCAAATTCTGCCAGTTCATGATCCAGAAAGGGAACTCTGACTTCCAAAGAATTCAGCATGCTGGCACGATCTACTTTTACCAGCATATTATCCTGAAGATAGAACCGCATATCCATCCACAACGATCTTTCCCAACCGGGATCTGTATCGCAGTTTTTCATGTGCTCGGTAACTATACGCTCAACTGAGACTGACGGGTTGATCAGATTGGAAAAACCCGGATGATAAAGTGCCGCTTTTTGGAATGGGGTGAAAGAACCCAGCCAGATCTGGTTGCGCAGATCGGAAGAATAAGGCAGACCTTCGACAAATTTTTTAACTTTGAAATCAAAACTGATATTGTCATCCGATACCGGCAGAAAACGGGAAATCCCATTTAAAATACCGTGTGACAACCGCGGCAGGCGGTCCGCGATTTTTCGTGCAAAGTAGGTGGGGTATCCGGCGAACAGCTCATCCGCACCGTCTCCGCTGAGAGCCACCGTAACATTTTCCCGGGTAAAACGGGAGAGCAGCCAGGTTGGCAGGATGGACGCATCGGCAAACGGCTCATCCATCCGGTCAAACAGGCCTGGCATGATTTCACCCATTTCCCGGGATGAAAAAACATGCAGATGGTGCAGGGTACCAAGTTTTTCCGCTGCGGCGTCAGCATACGGACTTTCATCAAAGGATATGACATCAAATCCGATGCTGAAAGTATGAACGTCGCTGTTGGAGCATTTTTTCAAATAATGGGTAATCAGGGATGAATCAATTCCTCCGCTTAAAAAGGCTCCCAGCGGTACATCGCTGATTTTCCGGCGCTGAACCGATTTTTGAAGGAGGTTATCCAGCTTTTCAATATAAAAATTTTCATCTTCCGATTCATGCTTCGGTTGAAATGCAATATGATAATACCGGGTGATTTTCACACCCTCATTATCACTTACCAGGTAACAACCGGGTTCCAGTTTGAATACATCGCTGAAAATTGAAAGCGGAGCCGGCACGTATTCCATTGTCAGGTAGAGATCCAGGGCCTCTGGGTTCAGTCTGAACTGGACATCAGGAAGAGTTCGAAGCGCTTTCAATTCCGAGGCAAAGGCAAGCATCTTTTTATGCTGCATATAATACAGCGGCTTGATTCCAAAGCGGTCCCTGGCGATGAAAACGGATTGGTTGTGCAAGTTAAATACGGCAAAGGCAAACATTCCGTTCAGCCGATGCAGACATTCCGGTCCGAATTCTTCATATAGATGCAGGACAACTTCTGTGTCAGACCGGGTGGTAAACCGGTGTCCTTTTTTAACAAGGTACTCACGAAGCTGCAGATAGTTATAAATCTCGCCGTTAAAAATAATCATTAAGGAACGGTCTTCATTAAAGATAGGCTGATGACCCGTCTGAAGATCGATGATGCTTAAGCGCTGCATTCCCAGCGCTGAATTATTCTGAATATATACTCCCCGGTCATCGGGCCCTCTGTGGCGGATGCTGTCCAGCATGGCCTCAGCAACGGTTTTCAGCCGGTCAGAGGACCAGGGGGTATTAATTACGCCGGCAATTCCGCACATCAGTTCGGGAAATTTTCCTTTTTCTTAATGGAGTACGCCCATTTATTCTGGGACTCATAATATGTCCGCATCAGCAGTTCGGCGATAAATCCAATCAGCAGAGCCATAAATCCCATCAGGAAGAACAGAATCGCAAGCTGCGGGAGCGGTGTTTCAATAAAGGTCTTTCCGCCCCAGAATTTATAATAGATCATCAGAAAGAAGCAGAGCAGTGACAGAAGAACGCTGATAAGTCCAAAACCGCCAAACAGGTGAATGGGATTGTGCAGATAGCGATCCATAAACTTAATAAGCAGCAGGTCCAGGATAACTTTGTAGGTCCTGGAAATGCCGTATTTGGTTTTTCCGTATTTTCTTGGGTGGTGTGTGACAGGGATTTCAGTGATCCGGGCACCTTGATCATGGGCATAAATGGGAATGAAGCGATGCATTTCACCATATAGCTTTACATCCTGAATGACATCCCGCCTGTAGGCTTTCAAAGTACAGCCGTAATCATGGAGATGCACTCCGCCAATGCGGGAAATCAGCCAGTTGGCAATTCTGGAAGGAAGTGTCCGGTTAATGAACGTGTCTTTCCGGTCTTTTCGCCATCCGCTGACCACGTCATATCCTTCATCCAGTTTCTCAAGCAGTTTCGGAATATCCGCCGGATCATTCTGATTGTCACCGTCCATCGGAATAATAATGTCACCGACGGCATGCTGAATGCCTGCAGAAAGAGCGGCTGTCTGACCGGTGTTTCGTCTGAAGTGGAGACATCTGACCTGAGATTCGCTGTTGGCCAGACCGGTGAGGATATCTGATGATCCGTCTGTGGATCCGTCATTTACATAGATAATTTCATAATTGTACTGCCTGCTGTCCAGAGACTGTCTGATTCTCTGATGAAGTTTTGGAATGTTATCCGTTTCATTGTATATGGGGATGACAATAGAAAAATCCATAAGTATTTGATTAGTTGCAGGTTATATCCCAGCCTCAGACCGGGCTTTAAATATCGTGACAGCCAGTTTCTCATCCACCGTCAGTCCCAGATGAGCGGTTTTCCAAAGATCACCAGCAGCGGCATCAAAATCCTGAAGGAAATAAAGGGCGGACGCGCGGTTCAGAAGTGCATCGGTATTGCCGGGATCGTATTTCAGAGCAAGATTGTATTGATCCAGCGCGCGTTCATACAATTCGGCCTTGAAGTAGGTCAGTCCCAGCAAATTATAATCGAAAGTGGATTCCGGATCTAGCTTCAGGGCAATGGAAAGATGGAGCTCGGCCTTTGCCAGAGAATCCGCATTCAGACAGACGTGTCCATGAAGGGAATGAGCAAATACGTTACCCGGTGTATCTGACACGGCTTTCGAGCTGAAGGAGAGTTCATCTTTGAAGGCGGGTATGCGTGATGATGTGAAAACTGTAAAATAGACAAGAAAGGGAATCAGCGAGAGCATAACATATGCAGGCCGGGGTACATAACCTGATTTAAGTCTCAGCTGAGCAATTGCCAGTGTCAGTCCGAGAAACGGTACATATCCCCGGTGCTCGAAATGCTCAGACACACCCAGATAAGAACTGAGCCAGACTGGAATGATGATAAATCCAACAAACCAGATGCATCCGAGGAAAAATAATTTCTTGTTGCGGATTTTTAAAAACGGGAAAGAACCAAGAACAACTGCCGGCAGAATCAGGTATTGTGCGATATGCGTACCGTCAATGCTCGGCCGTATGGCCAGATGCAGCGGGAGCAGCCATTTCCCGGCGTACATCAGAACTGCAAGAATCATTTCATGCAGCTGGGTCATGACAGAAGCGGACTTCATGGGGGTCAGCTGAACACTGGGTGCCGGGTTCAGAATAAACCAGAAAACCAGCACAGAAATCCACCAAAGGAGCGGAACGGTCCGATAAAATCGCTGGTGATATTTATGCTTGAACAGCCACAGCCAGAGGAAAAAGATACCGGGTGCAATGACGGCATTTTCCTTGGACAGCATTGCCACGAAAAAAAACATGATATGGCCGTAAAACCAAAGTCCTTTGCCTGTACTGAGATATTTCATCATCAACATCAGTGACAGAATTAGCGGTATTGCCAGAAGAATATCATTTCGACCGGGTATCCAGCAGACTGCCATGCTGTTGGCGGGGTGAATGGCAAAAATCAGCGGAGCGGCTATCTGTACAGAAGTCGGCAGCCGCAGCCGGTTTAGAAGTATGTATAAGAGAATGACGGTAAAAATATGAAACACCAAATTGGAAATATGAAAAAATCCCGGTGAACCCGAACCCAGCCAGACATCCAAAAAAAAAGAACCTGCCAGCACAGGGCGATAGTAGCGGTCTTCAAAAATGGTATGGGTCAGAATGTTTTTGAAGTTATTACTGTCCCTGTAGTAATCAAGCTTTGTCTCAATGATAACGGGATCATCAAATGGTGAAAAATCATAACCGGCTACCGGAAAGTACAATGCTGCCGGAATCAGAATGAATATCAGGATAATCAGCGGGTTCGGTTTTCCGACCTTTGAAGGAAGAAGGATTTTATTATTAAATGATCCAAACACAATGGGTTAAATTACAGGGTTCAGAAATAATATCATATCATTTCTACATTGGATAAACGGATGTTGAATAAGATAAATATTGGGTTTAGGTGATGAAATTCAATTTTCACAGTAAGAAGCGCCAATGCATGCTGCATCTTGGCATACTCTTCCTGGCAGTCATGGGATTGTATCTGCAGACCCTCCTGTTTGGTTTTTCGCCGCTGGATGATCCCGGATTGATTGAATCAGAATTGATATGGCTGAAAAATCCGGAAAATCTTTCATCGGTTTTATTCAGCAACCAGATATTCAACCTGCAGAATTCTGCATTTTTTCGACCGGTTCTGATTCTATCATTCATGCTTGATGCAATTGCAGGTCAGGGAAATCCGGCTGTTTTTCATTTGTCAAATGTTTTGCTGCATTTATTCTGTGTGATAATGGTTTACTGGCTGGGGAAAGAGGTGTTTTCCTTAAAAGGAGGAACTGCGCTCTTTACAGCTCTTGTCTTTGCATTTCATCCGATGAATGTGCATGCCGTGGCATGGATTCCCGGCCGGAATGACCTGCTGCTGGGCATGCTCATTGGTGGATCGTTTTATTTCTTGTTTAGGTATTTGAACTGTTTAAGAACAGAGTATTGCCTGCTGCATGCGTTATTACTGTATCTGGCGCTTCTCACCAAGGAAAATACCATCGTATTTGTTCCTGTTGGTGTACTGTATTTGCTTCTGTTTCAAAAAATGCCGGATAAGAACAAACTGCTGCTGCTGGATTCTGCGTGGATCGCGGTGCCCCTCATCTGGTTTCTGACCCGAGCGTCATTGATGGAGGTCAATACACCGTCGATAACTCCGGGGATCAGTGAACTGGCGGAGTCGTTTCAAAGTCTGGTGAATTACGGACGAAAGGTTATTCTTCCTTTTGATCCGGCCATCATTCCGGACTCCGGCGCAAGACTGTTCCCCCTGAATCTTATCATTACTGCGACTGCACTGCTGCTGATGTTTTTCCCAAAATCAGGGTCTGCATCGGAGAATAACAAGTTTTCACTGTTCGGACTGTTTTGGTTTGGGGCATTTATTACACTGCCGATTTTGTACAGTTCATCCACTGGAATGGGTGAGCATTATAATCATCGGCTGTATCTGCCGATGATGCTGTTTTTACCGGCCCTGGTCAGACGGGCAGTTCATCTGAATCTGCCGTTTGCCAGATGGCATAAATCGGTTGCGGCAGTGATACTGCTGGTTCTTTTGACGGCAGTCAGCATGAATCAAATACGATTCTATTCCGACAAAACTGCATTTACAGAAAGAGCGGTCGCAGAATCACCAGGTCTGCCGAAACCGTACATACTTAAGGGAAGGCAGTTTGAGAACGCTGGCGATTTGGATCAGGCCTTAATACAGTTCAATCAACTGGTAACTCTGTTTTCAGATCAGGAGTGGGGGTACATCAATCGGGCATCGATATTGGCTCAGATGGGTGAATATACTCAAGCCAGACGCGATATATTGAGAACGCTGGAAATTTCGCCCGGCAGTTCAGACAGCTACAACAATCTTGGTAACATTCTGGCCGAGCAGGGGCAACTGGACTCGGCGATTGTTTGCTACAACACGGCATTGAAGCTGGAAAAGAGTAATCTGGAAGCACTGACAAACCGCGGATTAACCTATGCACTGATGGGTGAACTGGATTTCGCTCTGGCAGATTTTTCTGATGTTCTGATTCAAAGACCGCATCAGTACAATCTGTATTTCAACCGGGGTCAGATTTACCAGACGCGGGAGGTGTATTCAACCGCTGCCAGGGATTATGGATCATTTTTGAAATATGAGCCGGAAAATGCGGATGGGTATTCAAACCTGGGTTTGTGCCTGTTGAATATTGGATCCGTTGAAGAGGCATTAATTGCACTTGATGCTGCCATTGCGCTTGACTCAACATTGGCAGAGCCATACAACAACCGGGCGATTTGCCGGTATTTTCGGGAAGAATACGAGCTTGCCAAAATCGATATCAACCGTTTTGTTAAGTTGGGCGGGAAGCCAAACAGTGACTTTATGAATGAGCTTGAAAATAAGTTGATTTCAAATTAGTTATCATTGAAATCTCTACAAAATTGGTATCACACAAAACCATATCCCGCATCAAGCAGCTGCTGGGCAGGTATTCGGTACTGCTGCTCGGTCTTGCAGTTTTTGGAATTTACGGCATCAGTCTGTCATATCCGTTTGCTCCGTTTGATGATCCCCATTTGATTGTAGATCAGCTCGAGCGGTACCGGGATTTCAGTCAGCTGCCGGATATCCTGCGTTCGCCCGTTTACTTCAGCCACATGCCTACATCCTTTTTCCGGCCGGTACTGCTTTTTTCGTTTGTCACCGATACATGGCTGGGCGGAGGTGAACCGTGGGCATTCCATTTTACCAATGTTCTTTTGCATTTAGTGGCCGTTATTTGCTTCTGGGCTGTATTGCGGAAATTGTATAAACCGATGCCGGCGTTGATGTCGGCGTTGGTGTTTGCAGCGCATCCAGTCAATGTTCATGCGGTCTGCTGGATTCCCGGCAGAAATGATATTTTACAGGCAATTTTTCTCCTGCTGGGGTTGTATGCATTTTTAAAGTACGAGGAAAGACCGAGGATTCAAAACGGATTGGTACATGTGAGTGCATTTTCAGCTGCCCTGCTGATAAAAGAGTCAGCTGTTGTTTTTCCAATCCTGCTTCCATTGTTCCTTTTTATCAGAAAAAAACGGGTCTTTTCCCGACCGAACATGATTCTGCTTCTGGTTGATATAACCCTCATTTTCATCTGGCTGGCAGTCCGCTATAGTATCCTGAATAATACCGGTCCCGCAGAGATGTCCATTGCATTGTCAGTAAACGGACTGGTTGATTTCTTTCCGGCAATGCTGCATTACTTCGGAAAATTCTGGTTTCCCCTGACGCACAGCATAATGCCGACGATAGCGGATATTCAGCCCTGGATTGGAGTGACCTGTTTATTGATGTTTTTTTGGTTGTATTATCGCAAAAAAACAAGGCCGTCGAATCTGGTTTGGTTTGGCGTATTCTGGTTTGTGATGTTCTTGACCGTTCCCAATATGTTTGCAGTGCTGAGTGATCCTGGAGAGTTTTACGAACACCGCGCATACTGCGCAATAATCGGACTGCTGTTAGTCATTCCGGTGGCAGCGGAGGAAATTGGATTTACCGTCCGGTGGAAGCAATATGCTGGTATTATATGCGTTATGATCGTGATAACATGCACGAGGGTATCGGTCTATGAAAATCCGTTTTCATTTGCGCAGCAGGCAGTGAATTCATCAGCCGGAAATGACAGACCGCATCTGATAATGGCTGATCTGCTGAAAAAACATGGAGAACGGAAAGGAGCCGAAGCAGAGTATAATCTGGCTTTGGAGTTAAACTCGCACAATAGCCGAACCTGGTACAACAGGGGTCTTCTGCTGCAGCAGCTGGGAGACTTTACCGGAGCATTCAGAGATTATGCACAAGCCATTGACTTAAATCAGAGTTATGTTAATGCATATGTGAATCAAGCCGGAATACTGCAGCACTGGGGTCATTTGAATGCGGCTCTAGCAGAATTGAAGTCAGCACTTGAAATTGATAGTTCAAATGCATTGATTCATAATAATATAAGTGTCATTTATTTTGAAATGGGAAACATGCAGAAAGCCCGTACACATGCTGAAACGGCGGAGAATCTGGGGTGGGAACTGCACCAGGATTTCAGGCATCAGCTGTTTTCCGAATAAAGGAACCGATATATTCCATGGAAAAGAAACCCAAAGCAAAAGTAGTGGTCGTCCTGCCGGCCTACAATGCGGCTGAAACACTGAAAAGGACATTGGATGATATTCCGAAAGGTATTGCAAATGAGGTGATTCTGGTTGATGATGCCAGTAACGACCAGACGGTAGAATTGGCGGAAAAATACAATCTGACGGTGCATCAGCATCTGTTTAACATGGGGTATGGTGCAAACCAGAAATCCTGCTACAAACTTGCCCTCGATGCAGGAGCGGACATTGTGGTTATGCTGCATCCTGATTATCAGTATGATGCCAGGGTAATCGGGTATATGGTGGGTTACATCAAGGATAATTATTTTGATGTTGTTCTTGGTTCACGGATTCGGTCCCGGCGCGAAGCCCTCGACCAGGGTATGCCGCTGTATAAATATCTTTCAAATCGGTTCTTATCCATTGCAGAGAATATACTAAGCGGTCAGAATTTATCGGAGTGGCATACCGGGATGAGATCCTACAGCAGAGAGGTACTGGAATCCATTGATTTTGAAAACAACTCGAATGATTTTGTATTTGATTCTCAGGTTTTATTTCAGATTGTAGAAAAGGGATTTCGAATGGGTGAGATTCCGGTTCCGGTGAGATACTTTGAGGAGGCCAGCAGCATTAATTTCCAACGGAGTTTGAAGTATGGTTTGGGGACTCTGATGATCGCAATCGGTTATTTCTTCAGATCATTGCTAAATAGAAAAAAAGCAGCTCGGAAGTGGGCCCGTTGATTAGAATGGTTTTCAGTCAGGATTTTGAAAACATAAAAAAGCCCACTCGAAAGTGGGCTCTTTGATGATGCATCGATTTACAATCAGGAACTGTAATTAGATGTCTGTCAGAGGATTGTTTGTACCGCCAGTGGCAAGAGAGTAAGAAGTTGCGCCTGAACTGGTGTAAGTAAAGTCCCAAGCTTTAGCTGTATAGGAAAAGACAGCTTCACCGGTACCGCCAGCGCTGCAGGTCCAACCTTTAGGTACATCATCCAGAATTGTGGTAGCGTCACTAGCAATGGTTCCGCCGGCAGGATAGACACCCGTGCCGCCGCTTGCCAGATCATTGGCACGATAGAGTGCCAGACCGGATTTTACTGCACCGGCAATGGCTTCGGCATTGGCGTTGTGTGCGCGGTCAGTCAGTGAAAAGAATTTAGGTACCGCAACTGCTGAAAGAATACCAAGAATGGCAATCACAATGATCAGCTCGATAAGTGTGAAACCTTTATTGTTCATTTGATTCTCCTGTTTCTGTTATTTTAAAATTGTTTTGGTGAACAAACTCGGCCCATATTATACAAACTGTATGCCAAAACATTAAGTATAATAATATCAAAAAGAAATAGAAAAACAGATCCGCTTTGTGTTAAAATTAAAAACAGCATGTGTTCATATTTGTAACAATATAATGCAAAAAAATACGGATCAAAATCAAAAAAGTAACCGCTCTTTGAAGGCATGAAATCAAATCTTTACCCTTTGTTTAAAATGGGGTGAACACAGTGATCACTCAGCTGAGTCTGAATATCCAATAATCAGTCTGCGTCAGGATAAATAAATTGAATGGTCAATCCTTTTGCATTGTACTGCGGCATCTGATTTATTTTATTGTATCTGTTTGAAACCGAATATTGGACAGTCATTCATCCCGATGAAGAATGTGAACATTAGTGACCGTATTAATGGAATACAAAATGCGCTGGCGGGGCTTTAATTCAATTAACATTAATTGATCATTATCCAGTCTTTCAACTGCCTGCCTGTACACCAAAGGCGCATTTGTCGGCAGACAGATCGGATAACTGGTCCCGGTTCAATCCCCCGTGGATAGAACCGAATTCCTGAGTTCGGAGGGTGCCCTGGGATTCGTACCAATTGACTGTTGAATTTTCCTGCAGGAGAACATCACCTAAAGATTTTGGGAAGAAAGAAATTCATTGTGAAAATCCTACCACAAAAATTGATACGATATAATTGGGTTATACTTCTGATCCCGGGAGTCATCGCTTTTCAGTTTCTTATAACAGACAAGCTTTTGGGAAATGACATCTTTTATCATATTAAGATTTCACAATTAATTGGGAAACATGGGTTGGAGGTGGTCAACGATATGGCCTGGTTTACCTGTTCAACCTGGTCAGAAACCCCGGCAGATCTATCTTTTGGAGTTCATATCCTGTTTGCAGGACTGATGATGTTTCTGAGTCCGGTTATGGCAGTAAAAATTTTTGCAGTATTAATTCTGACGGGGATATTGGCCGCCGTTTGGGAACTTCTGAGATATCTTGGTGTCCGTCACAAATATATTTGGTGTATATTATTCTTTTTTGGTTCCAGTTTTCTTTATTACCGATTTCATCTGATCCGACCTTTCATTACTTCAATTTTACTTACGATTCTCGCCATTCGATTCACATTGGGTGAAGTCCGCTGGGGATTGCTGCTGACGGGTTTTGCATATTCTATTTTATACACTGGTTGGGTACAGTTGTTCATAATACAATCCGTATACCTGTTTTGGAATCTTATATTGGTTCGATCCTTTAAGTTTAAACCATTGATCTATGCGTTTCTGGGAGTGATCTGCGGACTCATTATACGGCCTGATTTTCCAAACATCCTGGTTTTGAATTACCAGCAGATTGTATCACTTCTCTGGCATAATCTGCAAGGTACGAGGATTGATTTCGGGACTGAACTGGATCCAGCAGATGCACTGTTTATCATGGATAATTTATTGATAATTATCGGATATATTTTATCCGTACTGGTCACGGTATTTCTAACTGTGAGAAAAATTCCACGGCAAATCAGAATAAACCTGCTGAGTTTTATGCTGCTGTCGACCTTTTACTTTGGCTGGACCCTGCAATCCAAAAAATTTATGGAATACTTCGCGCCTGTTACCCTGATATATCTGGCCTACGCCGTACATCATTTTCCATTACTGCACACACTGTACTCTCCCAGTATGCTGGGTAAATACTTACATCAGGTGAAAATGCAATTGGAAAAACCGGTGTTTAGGATTCTAGGTTTATTGTGCCTTACCATCCTGATCGGTCAGGCAGTGCTCAATGTTCAAAAGTGTTATTCTGAATCAAATCCGGTGTCTGGTTATCGGGAGTCCGCGTTGTGGCTGAGGGAAAATACTGCAGAAGGTACCGTTGTTTTTCATCCTTCCTGGGTACACTTTGCCCGTTTGTTTTTCCATAATGACTGGAATCATTACATAAATGGAATGGACCCATTGTTCATGTATTTGAGGGATGATAATAAATATTTTTTGTATCGCAGGCTGGTTTCCAAGTCAGTTGAATTCGAAGACAGAATCAGAGGTGCTGAAATTGCTTCCATGCTCCTGAAAGAATTTAATACACAATATATATGGACAGATATATTGTGGGTTGGGTCTCCGTTTTTATTTGAAATTCGAAATAATCCGGAGTTGTTTCAATGCGTTTACTCCGATGAGGAATGCAACGTGTACAGAATTGTCAGTGGGTAATCTGCTGGGTTCAGCTGGATCGGGTGAGAGAGTAGGTAGAACCACCATCGCAGCTGTAAGTATAGTCAAATTCGCCTTCATTAAAAATGAAAACAGCATCTGATCCGGTGGCTTCAACAGTCCATTTTTTCGGAACCTTTGTCAGAAGAATGGTTGGATCGGCGGCAACATCTGTTCCAGCAGGATAAGATTTCGAATGATTATTTAAAAACTGCTCACCAGCATATATCACCAGCCTTTGTTTGATTGCAGCAACAACTGCATCTTCCTGTGCTTCCACCGCTTTATTACGCAATTGGTGAAATCTTGGATACACAATTGCTGAGATTATAGCCATAAGTGTAAATACAACTATCAGCTCAACAAGAGTGAATCCGTTTTGACTGTTCATTATGTTTTAACCCCAAAATACTAAACCGAAAATAAAAATTCTTGAGGGTGAACTTCAAGAATTATGCCAATAGAGTAGTAACGCATTTTATTGATTTTAAGTATCTGAAGGGATTTCTGATGTTACAAATCCACACAATTATTGTCCGGAAATGGTACAATTAAAAAAGAATCCATAAATCGAAATAGTCAATCATGTTGTTTCAATGTATTATGAAAACATTGGCCATTTACTTTTTCGGACAAATAACAATTGCATAGTATCAAATATTGACGCTGCAATGATTCAGGAATATTGGATTATTGCCGTCTGTTACAGCAGGAAAAATCTGTTTGAATGGATTTTTCGATCACGGCTAGGGACCATTGAAGCGACAGTGAATTATCCGGTAGATCGGTTTGTTGGCTGATTGATTATCGCATATCTGAGCCAGAGGGCAAGCAGGTTGAATCAGGCTGAATTTTTGCTGTAAGTTGCTGACTGCAAGTTTCTCATACTTGCTGCCTGAGTTTAATTCCAATTCTGATTTATTTATGGTGGCTCTTTGGCTAACGGAATTTTTGATTAATCATTATTCATTACAAAAGCTGCTGCAGTATATTGTCATGCATGACCATCCTTTAAATTGAAAAGAGGTGCTGTGAACAAAATTATCATAACAACTACGATTAATCCCCCCACTGAAGCATTGCTGAAATTTTCACAAATGACCGAGTGGCATGTGGTTGTAGCAGGAGATTTGAAAACTCCACACAAAGAGTACACAAAACTTCAAAATATAACCTATCTCAGTCCTGAGGATCAGGAAAAAATATCAAAAGAACTCAGCGATGCAATTGGCTGGAAGTGTATTCAAAGACGCAATTTTGCACTGATTCAGGCATATCGAATGGGTGCAGATGTTGTTGCCACGATAGATGACGACAACATTCCATACAGTAATTGGGGCTCTGAAATATTTGTTAACGAATCGCCGGAAGTGTGCATGTATTCCACTTCTCAGGAAGTTTTTGACCCTCTTTTTGCAACTGAACATTCCGAATTATGGCACAGGGGATTTCCTTTGCAGCTGGTGGCAGGGAGAGAGTCTGAATATGCTGGAAAAAAAATCATTAACTGTCTGATTCAGGCAGATTTATGGGATGGTGATCCTGATATTGATGCAGTTGTTAGGATATCCAGAAGTCCAGTGGTGAAATTCAATGGGATCGAACCATACACATCGGACAAGATTGCACCGTTTAACAGCCAGAACACTTTTCTCTCACGATCGGTCATCCCGTATTATATGGTTTTACCGCATGTTGGACGAATGGACGACATTTGGGGTGCATATATTTTGCAGCAGAGATTGAGCTCAGAAATGCCATTTACAGTGTATAATAAACCGACGGTTTATCAGGACAGAAATCCGCAGGATTTAGTAAAAAATCTTGAAAATGAATTGATTGGCTATAACAATACATTAAATCTTATCAGAGGAGACTACCGAAAAATATTGCCTTCAAAAGCCCTGGTCGCCTATGACATTTACTGCAGCATGTTTTCAGAGAAAGTTCAATGAGTACCGTGTTTTCTGATGTATCTTTGGGTATCACCACTCCCATGGCAAATGAAATTGATACCGCTGAAAAATTTGTTCTGGATGTATTGAGCGTCTGCAGGGAGCACCGATTTCAGTCCATTCGCTATTGCCTTGTTTTTGATAACACTTGCACCGACGGCACCTACCAAAGGATGAAAAACCTGTCAGAACGAGAACCGGCACTGGATGTCATTTTTGAACCGCAAAACACCTGTGTGGTAGATGCTTATTTCTGCGGATATCGCCGACTGGTTGAAAAGAAATGTGATTGGATTCTGGAGATTGATGCAGGATATTCTCATCTTCCAAAAGATATTTCCGGTTTTTTTAAAGAAATGGCGAAAGGATATGATTGTGTTTTTGGCTCCCGTTTTGCCCCCGGCGGGTCTTATAAAAACGCACCTCTGTCAAGGTATGTTTTGAGTAAATGGGGATCCGTTTTTGTTAATCTCCTCCTTGGAACCAGATTGACAGATATGACATCCGGATTCGAATTATTTACTCTGCCAGTGATGAATAAAATCGTATCTGAAAATATCATCAAATCACATGATACTTTTTTTCAAACTGAAATTAAATATTATTGTCATAAGTATTCCATTTCAGAAGTCCCTATTCATTACAGCAATCCCAGTCAGAAATCAACTGGTCAGGCTGTACAGGAATCCCTGAAACAATTGATGCAGCTGTATATTGACCGAATAAAACCCCCATGGAAAAATAAAGGATGAGAGTTTCTGTACCTAATATTCATATTGTTTATTTTCTGCTCAGCTCGAATTTTATATTTCTCATTCAAATTGATAAATGAATCTGAAACGATTCAGGGCAATCCCTCATGAATTTTTAATAAGGAAAGCCGGTTGGCGATGAATAAAATTACAAAGACCATTTCTTTTACTGCTTTGGAACATATATTGTTTGCAGTTACGGCTGGCGCGATCATATTCGGCAGCGTTTTACAAATGACTCGCGGGACAGACACATTGATCCAATACATGTCCGATGATGCATTCTATTATATGGAACTCGCGAAAAATTTTGCTGACGGATACCAATGGTCATTCGACCGGGGAATCAGTCACACTACCGGATTTCACCTGTTATTTGCCTATATCCTTGCAGGGGTTTACAAGATGTTCTCTCCTGATCTAATCACGTTTATCTATATATTGCAGATAATCAATCTGATGTTGACCGCTGCTGTTTTTATCCTGATATATAGAATCGGAATTAAAATACGTCAGCCCGGGTTTATGCTGATTGCCTGCCTTGCTTTTTCAGGATTTCACTTTTTAATAAATGTTCTCGGCGGAATGGAATGGGCTCTCACTCTACTGATTTCGCTTATGTATTGGCGCTTGCTAATCCAGAAACCTGACGATACCGTATTTTCAGTCCTTGCGGCATTTTTAATTGGATTCCTCGGCAATTTGTCAAGAAGTGACTTCGGTTTGATGCCGTTTGCCCTGCTGGTTTCCGCGGTGTTGATTACCCTTGTTACTAAAAAAAGTGACTTTGTTAAACTATCTCTGGCAGGATTTATCGGAGCATGCACCGGACTTGTTCTGATGTTTCTGCATAATTTTTTATTGACTGGAACTGTTCAGCAATCCAGCGTGATGGTGAAGTCCCACTTGGCCGAATTTCACCCCATACCCATTTCTCATATGAGTTATCTTCTGATTCAGACACTTGGATTGGATGCGTTTTTGGGGAATACCGGATTTGCTGCGTTGCTTATATTGATTGCCGGATTTCTCCTGTACTGTTGCAGCCAGAAAAACTGGAAACTCACCAGTTTCGATTCTCGTCACTTGTTTGTTTCATGCAGCGCATTTATTACAGTCGGTTTATACTTCATGCTTTATCTCAGAAATGCCAACATTCAGCCCTGGTATTCGGTTCACTTCCTAATTCCATGCATTTTGATTTTGGGGTTGGTTGTCAAGTTTGTTTTTCTCAGCTTCTCGAGCAGACTGATTCGCTTTACAGTCCAAATTCTGATCCTTGCCGTGGTTGCTTTTAATATCATCGGAATTTTTAATACTCCTGCACCGTACCCGCATCATAAGAAAATCAAAGAAGCCGGTGAATATGTGAAAAAGACATTTCCAGGTCAGCGAGTTGGAGGATGGAACAGCGGCATTCTGGGTTATTTCACTGATGGACAGGTGGTGAATCTTGATGGATTGGTGAATAATTCTGTATATCCATACATCATTTCAAATACTCTTCAGGATTATATCGAGGAAACCGGAATCACCATCATCGCAGATTTCATTCAGATGATCAATCATCCACGAAACCGTATGAAGGGTGGGTATGATTCCAAGGAATTTATTGACTGCCTGACACCGCTGCTGCAGAGCGATTTCTGCGGGTCGATCGAATGGGATTATTATGTGATTTTCAGTTACAACTGCGGCACAGGGAAAATCGATGGGAGCAGCAGTTAGCCCATCACACGGCAGGTCATTAAACGACAAGGAAGTAACCTCACAAAATCCTGGTTTTTTTAGGTACGCCACGTTGCAGAATATTCTCTTGTTCCCCTTCTGAGTTAGTGAATCCGCCATTTGGCGTGGCGGCGAAACAGTTTATGACCCGACCGATTACTGATACCCCGTCCCGTCAGCTATTGGCGGGGAAATTCATCTCATGATAGGATTTTTGTTTTTGAAGAAAAAAGAAAGCCCTGAATTAACAGGGCTTTTTCAGTAGTGTTTCAGAACCGGAACAATCTGCATAGATCATTTCGGTTCAGGCATGCATGTTTCTATTTTTGAAGAATGATCTTCTGGGATTTTTGGAAATCCCCTGAAGTCATCTGAATAATATACATTCCTGACGCGAACCCTTCTGCATTCCAGACAGCTTCATAATTTCCCGGCTGATACCAGTCATCTACCAGTTCAAACACCGGACGTCCAAGAAGGTCAAACACAATGATCTGAACCTGGCATTCCTCAGGGACGGCAAACGGCAGGACAGTCCGCGGATTAAATGGATTTGGATAGGCATTGCCCAGCGAGAAGCTGTCGGGCAATATCACCAGATCACCACTGAACCCGTTCCCGTTCCAATCAACAAACAAGGCATCTGTAACTGACAAATCATTGCTGAATCGGAATACCGGACCATATAGGGATTCCCCGCCAGACATGTTCAGCAGCAAAATCTTTGAATCGGATTTATGGAGTTCCCAGCCATCCGGCAGGTATTGCTCCGTGATTTCCGCCGGTTTGCTGATTTCAAGTTCAAGTGCTGCCAAATCGCCGCTTAACGTGACTGTAACCGTTTGATTGTGGATTTCAAGCGCAGGAGACTCGACAGGTTCCATACGAGCGGCGTATCGATTCAGGATAATATCAATGATGATGACAATATCCAGTACATTCAATTCGCCGTCATTATTGACATCACATCTGTACAGCTGATCTTCCGTAGGCTCAACATCATACAGATATACCTCCAGAAGCTCAATGATATCAATAACATCAGTCGATCCATCTCCATTAAAATCTCCAGGCAGAATGCAGCTGCCGTCGTCAATCGATGCATCCTCATCATAGTTGAATGCAATTTCATTGGTACAGCCGTAGCAGAAGTCTTCAGCCAACCCGGTCGTTCCGCCCACACAGCCGCAGTCCGATTCATAGGCATCACCAAAGCAGACACCTGCACAGTCCATATCGGCGTTTTCACCAAAACAGACACCGCAGTCATCCATATCACTATTGGCTTCATGACCGGTTGTGCCGCCTGAACAGACTCCGCATTCGTCATACTCTGCTTCACCTTCAAGAACTCCGGCGCAGTCCACCTGATTTACCGTCACCGTAAACAATTCCTGATCAAATGCACCCGAAGCGTCGGTCACTGTCAGGGTCACTGCTCCAGAGGTCAGTGTGCCGGGCTCTGGTCCCCAGGTGAGATATCCGCTCGCCGAAATTTCCATACCTGCCGGTTCATTGTTCAGCTGATAGATGAATTCAGTATCATCCGGATCCTCAACTTCAACCTGATAGATGTACGTTTCTGATATCGTGACAAACGCACCGGCCACTGATACTATGACTGGGACATCGTTTTCAGGAGTGACTGTTACAGTGAATTCTTCAGTATCCATATCAATCCCGTCAGAAACAGATACAGTGAACTGCTCAGAACCATTGAAGTTTTCATCTGGCAGGAATGTCAGTACCGACCCTTCAACAGCGGCGGTAATACTGATTCCTTCGGATACCGCAAATACCAGGTCGTCGGGATCATGGTCCGGATCAAATGCATCCAGATTCAATTCCAGACTGCTGTCTTCAGCCAGTGTCTGCGGACCAATTGCAGAAAGAACCGGAGAATCATTTACCGGGTTCACCATGACTTCTGTCTGCAGAGCCAGGTTTGACAAACCGTCTGAAACATTGACGATTACGACCGCACTGCCAGACTGATTGTCAGCCGGATTCAGGGTGATCAGCCGTTCAACCCCTGAACCTGCTGTCACGGGATCAACACTGATCGACCCAGAGGGGAAGAGACCGGCATTATCATTCAGTACTGATACGGTCAGAACGGCACCGGCATCAACATCCACAGGTACGACTGAAATCATCAGATTCTCACCATCTTCATCAACCGCATCGGGTGCTTCAAGCGAGAAAACAGGCTGATCATTCACATTTTCTACCGTGATTATCAAATCATACGGAGCACTGTCGGTCAGTCCGTCATTTACAGTTACCGGAACCGTCAACTCACCTACGAAATCAAGATCAGGAGTGATAAGATTCCCCTGTACACTGTAGTTTGATCCGGTATTCACTGCGAGTGTGAAATCATCTGGATATGTATTGTCCGGATCTGTTACGAAAATGTCAAGCAGCTGAACTTCATACTCGGATTCCTCACTGATGGAAATTGAGTTCTGACCATACACAATTGGCGCATCATTCTGGTTTTCCACAGTCAGATAGAAGCTTTCAAGACTGCTGAGCGGTTGAGGATTCGATCCATTGTCCGCTACTCGAACGGTCACCAGGTGTTCTCCCTGATCTTCATCGGCAGGTACCCACCCGGAAATCAGACCGCTGACGGGATCAATACCCATACTGACCGGAGATACATCCAGACTGTATGTCAGATCGTCCGCAATATCCACATCCGATGCGATAACCTGATAGATATACTCAACTCCCTCCGGAATAACCTGATCGTCGATGGCCGCAATTGCGGGAGCATCGTTTACATTTGCAATAGTAATTGATACTACGCCAATGGCAGTTTGGGACAGCGTGTTGTCTGTTATTTCATAGGTGAATTCATCCACGCCGGCAAAGTTATTATCAGGCTGATAGTTTACATCCCAATTGACAACATCCGTATTGCTCAGATCGTCATCGAATACCGGAATACTCAGCTCACCATGATCAGGTCCGGACACAATAGAAACTGATACGTCTGTGAGTTCATTCTCAAGATCAAATCCAACCAGCGTGATGGTGCGGACATTATCTTCAGACATATTCACATTCAGATTCAAGGCTGACAGACCATCGCGGTTAACCAGAAGTACTTCCGGTCCGTTAAAGTAAATATATCCGCTGTTGGAATCATCAAGTCCATCGGAAGCATGGTAGCGCGCAATATCAACGCCCGCAAAAACAGGATTGTTATACTGGAATATGCCTCCGCCTAAATCTGTGATGGTTCCGCCGGCAAAAGTATTTCCATTGTTTTCAATGACAATGACAGGTGTGGTTCCATCCGGGTCATCGGCTGTGAGTTCAAACTGAGTGCCGTCTGCAGCATCATTTACCTCAACAGTACCTGGAATCACCGGCGCATCATTTACCGGAATCACATGAATGGTCACCTGACCTTGAGCGGTACCGTTCTGCTGATCAGCGATTTCATATGTAAATGAAAGCGACCCATTCCAGTCAGCATCTTCCGGATTGGGCTGATAACTGAATGCGCCATTGACGTTCACCTGAACTGTGCCGTGATCCGGTTGTGCAACCAGAGAGGCAAACAACAAACTGCCTTCCGGGTCACTGTCATTTGACAGCAAACCGCCGACTGCATTTTGGGTCAGGATTTCGTCTTCATTCACTGAATATTCATCAGGAACGGCAATCGGCAGATCGTTTACCGGAGTAACATCCACTGTCAGATGGAACACATTGCTGTTGGCTTGGCCGTCATTCACCAGAATGGGTACTGTCAGACTGCCGGTGAAATCCGTAGCCGGTGTGATTTCCGTTCCAGCCACTGAGTAGTTGTTTCCGGATTGAATATTCAGACTGAAGTCTGCCGGGTCAGAATTATCAACATCAGAAATCACAAGATCATCGACAGATATCGTTATCGGTGTTTCCTCCGGTGTGGAGATCGTACTCTGACCCGTGATCACCGGTGCGTCGTTTACAGGCGTAATGGTGATGGTGAGCGTAGCTGTATCCGAATAGGTGTTCCCATCATACAGCAGATACTTTGCAGAATCAAAACCATTGAAATCAGCATTCGGAGTGTAGATGTAACTGGCGGTTATGCGGTCAAGATTTTCAAGAGATCCATTAAATGGACCGAATCCGTCCAGCAGGATAATAGACAGCAATGCATCACCAGTATCTTCATCTGATCCGTAAAGGTCAATATTCACAGGCTGATCTTCCGGTGTTGTTGATGTGATATCAAACGCCACTGGTGAGTCATTTGCAAATACGACAGTGATATTCACCTGTGCCGGTTCTGAATCCCAGACACCGTCCGTCACATAATACGTGAACTGATCCAGTCCGTTATACCCGTCAAATGGGTTGTAAGTCAGTTCAACACCGGTTCCGGGATAGTCAATTGTACCGAAACCCGGGGAATCACTGATGACGACTTCCAACTCATCGTTGTTTGGATCCTGGGCATTCAGAGTGATCAATGTCGGAGTATCCTCTGTCACTGTTTCAGACTGATTGGCAGCTGTCGGCTGGTTGCAGCTGGAATTGTCACCTCCGCAGACACCGCACTCATCCTCAACAGCCGAACCGAAACATACTCCAGCGCAATCTGGGCCGTCACCATAACTGTATTCTGTATTGTCCGGAACGTTATTATTGTCGGGGCAAATTCCGCATTCGTCTGCAACCAGGATGTCTGGATCTGTATTGAAGCACAATGGTTCCGGATCCAGGTTATTCAATACCCAATCCGGTTCCACTGAGATACACAACTCCTGACCTGCGCCGGCACCAAAACCGTCACCGTCTGCATCATAATATGCCAGGGGAATGGCACCCACGGTGAATACACCAATATCCTGCGCTTCGAGGCTTGAATCCGTTACATCACGTGCGATAAATGTAATCGTCTCCGATCCAGTCCAGTGAACAGGCTGTGTGATTGTCACAACATTGTCAGCGTCAATATCAAGAATCAGATCATCATTTCCGCTAATGTGCCAGGTGATTTGATCACCATCAACCTCGGTTAAGTAATAATCCAGATCAAATGGAGTAAACTCGGCACATCCTTCAATAATTTCGCCCGGAATGTCCCCAACAATGGGAGCATCGTCCACCGGAAGGATCTCTAATTCCACCAACACGATATTGGAAACAGCACCGGCATCGTTGGCTACTGAGTAGGTAAATTCGTCCAAACCAAACTCATTCGAATACGGTGTATAGGTAAGGATTCCAGTCACCGGATCAGATTCAACCACTCCCTTCAGCGGTTCTTCTTCAATCGTCACACTGGTTACATCGAGACCGTCATCCACCGGTATGTCATTGATCAGAACATCCAGATCAGCCGGAATATCCTCTATGATCTCGAACTCATCAGCAATGGCAATTGGACCGTCTGAAACGGCGAGGACTTCCACATTAAATTCATCGGTAACACTCAATCCCTCCGAGTCAGCCTGCAAAATAACCGTTGCCGTTCCATTTTGATCTTCCTGATAGTCCAGTGTCAGGCTGAATCCATCAACGGTGACAACAACCAGCGCAGGATTGCTATTGAACAGCAGCGATATTGTGATTTCAGCATCGTCACTGTCAATATCAGTGAATACATCCGTCAGATTGATTATTGTATCGGCATCATCCTCGTTGGCAGTAACATCTGCGACTGGTTCAGATACTTCGGGATGTTCATCAATGTTATTCACGGTAATGGTGAATGATTCCGTAATTGACAGACCTCCCGTATCTTCAGCAGAGATATCCAGATCAACAGCAGGTTCCGATTCCCGATCAAGACTTGAATCATCAGTCAGTTTTAACTGTCCGCTGACCACTTCAAAGCGATTGTCCGAAAGGGCAAATGAATGCGTGTCTCCAGCATCTGAATCTGTGACTGTCACATCACCGATCACAGCGCCTGCGGAGTTCTCATCCACCGACAGGTTTGAGATTTCAATATCAGCTGGTGCGTCGTTGACAGACTGCACCTCAAACAACACTTCCCGATGAATATCTGCTCCACCGCCGCTTCCCGAAGCACCGCCGTCATTAATGGTGATTCCCAGAATTTCAGGTCCATTGTAGTTCTCATCAGGGGTGTACAAGATGCTGTTCAGATAGGCATTGACAGCGCTTATGTGATCACTGATGAAAACATCGGATGAGTTATTGTTATAAATATACCGCTGAGTATCATCAAATGTGAGTATGCCGTGATTGACGGTTGCAGAAAGTGATATTTGATCATTGGAGTCCGCATCCAGATCAGCGTCTGAAATTCGGAACATTCCATCAAACAAATATCCGGTATCTTCATCGGTGAGAACTCCAAGATCCATGCCTGCTTCGCCAACTTCAGAATCTTCATTCACTGGACCATAGAGCAGAATGGGATCATCATTGATTGCATTCACGGTGACCACGAATGTGTCGTCCACCGTCAGGCCATTGGAGGTTCCGCGAACCGTAATGTTGGCAATGCCGTTCTGATCGTCGGCATAATCCAGGGTCAGTTCCGTGCCGCTGAAGGACGCGGTGACCAGGGTTTCATTGTCATTGCTGAATACGGAGTAGGCGATAGCGGCATCGTCATTATCAATATCGGTGAAGGTGCCGTCCAGATCGGTAACCGTGTCGACTGCATCCTCGTCCACCGTGACATCGCTGATCTCTACCGCCACCACCGGAGCGTCATCCACGGCATTCACGGTGACCACGAATGTATCGTCCACCGTAAGACCGTTGGAAGTTCCGCGAACCGTAATGTTGGCGGTTCCGTTTTGATCGTCGGCATAATCCAGGGTCAGTTCCGTGCCGCTGAAGGACGCGGTGACCAGGGTTTCATTGTCATTGCTGAACACGGAGTAGGCGATAGCGGCATCGTCATTGTCGATATCGGTGAAGGTGCCGTCCAGATCGGTAACCGAATCGGCCGCATCCTCATCCACCGTGACATCGCTGATCTCTACCACGACCACCGGAGCGTCATCCACGGCATTCACGGTGACCACGAATGTGTCGTCCACCGTCAGACCGTTGGAAGTTCCGCGAACCGTGATGTTGGCGGTGCCGTTCTGATCATCGGCATAATCCAGGGTCAGTTCCGTGCTGCTGAAGGACGCGGTGACAAGGGTTTCATTGTCGTTACTGAACACGGAGTAGGCGATGGCAGCATCGTCATTGTCGATATCGGTGAAGGTGCCGTCCAGATCGGTAACCGTATCGGACGCATCCTCATCCACCGTGACATCGCTGATCTCCACGGCCACTACCGGAGTGTCATCCACGGCATTCACGGTGACCACAAAGCTGTCATCCACCGTCAGACCGTTGGAGGTTCCGCGGACCGTAATGTTGGCGGTTCCGTTCTGATCGTCGGCATAATCCAGGGTCAGTTCCGTGCCGCTGAAGGACGCGGTGACCAGTGTTTCATTGTCATTGCTGAATACGGAGTAGGCGATGGCAGCATTGTCATTGTCGATATCGGTGAAGGTGCCGTCCAGATCGGTAACCGTGTCGGCTGCATCCTCATCCACCGTGACATCGCTGATCTCTACCGCGACCACCGGAGCGTCATCCACGGCATTCACGGTGACCACGAATGTATCGTCCACCGTCAGGCCATTGGAAGTTCCGCGAACCGTAATGTTGGCAGTGCCGTTCTGATCGTCGGCATAATCCAGGGTCAGTTCCGTGCCGCTGAAGGACGCGGTGACCAG
>CAZGNZ010000023.1:0-62707 GCA_964527215.1 uncultured bacterium
GGAAATCCAAATCAGATGACTCTTTTTTGCTAAATAAAACGGGGGGTGGCCACTTAAAAGGTCTTTATTCCATTTTATATTCCGTTCAGATAGTTTAATTTTAAATAGATTTTGAAAGCATCGAATCAGGTGCTTGAAAAATACCTGCACCGCTGCAATCGAACACATCCACTACACCCAAATGAATTTCCCCGCCGCTGAGCGGACGGGGTATCATTAGTGATATTATCATTTTTTATTTCGCCGCCGCGCCAAATGGCGGATTTCCAACAAGCGGCGGGGAATGCACCCAGTTACACTCGTCCGCCCACTGGCGGATTCAACTCAGAGTTATGGAGCTTAAATGGACATTTTTGTCGCCAGGCAACCCATATTGGACGTAAATCAGGACATATTCGCATACGAACTTCTGTATCGTGACGGGACGATAAATGCATTTTGTTCAGTTGACGGGGACACTGCCACAACCAAAGTTGTTGCAGGGAGTTTCATCGTATTCAGTATCCAATCCATCGTTGGCGAGAAAAAAGCCTTTATAAATTTTACCCGGAAATTTTTCACCAATAACTTTGCCACTCTGCTGCCCAAACAGCGGGTAGTCCTTGAAATTCTTGAAAACATTGAGCCTGACGAAATTATTATCCAGCAGTGTCTTCAGCTGAAAAAGAAAGGATACATTCTTGCACTGGATGATTTTGTTTACGATCCAAAGTATGATATCCTGATGGATATTGTCGATTTCATAAAAGTGGACATCATTGAAACACCATTGGATAAGTGCAGGCCGCTTCTTAAAAAATACCTTCCAAAAGGCATAAAATTTGTCGCAGAGAAGGTGGAGACCAAGCAGGAATTCCGAAAGGCCAAAAAGATGGGTTTTGAATATTTTCAGGGATTCTTTTTTCAGAAACCGGAAGTTCTGCACACCAAGGATATTCCCGTATACAAAACCACATACTTGAACCTGATGCGGGAAATGCTGTTCCCTGAACTGGATTTCATTCATCTCGAAAAAATCGTTACAAGAGATGTTTCAATCGCCCACAAACTTCTGAAAGTCATCAACTCCGCCTATTTCGGACTGCGCCATAAGGTGGTAAGTATAAAACAGGCACTGGTTTTATTGGGCGAAGTAGAGATAAAGAAATGGGGTTCATTGATTTTGATGAGTGAAATTGGTGATGACAAACCAAATGAGCTGATTACCAATTCCATCTGCCGTGCCCGTTTCTGCGAACTTCTGGCTCCTTATGCAGGGTTGAAAAACCGGTCTGAGGATCTTTATCTCTTGGGGCTGTTTTCATTGATGGATTCGTTGATGGATGCCCCAATAGAAGATCTGGTGTCAGACCTGCCGCTTGAGGAGGATATCAAGCAAGCCCTTCAGGGAGAAGAAAATGCGATGCTGGCAATTCTGAGGATTGTAATCGCATTTGAAACTGCCGACTGGGATCTGCTAAATCAATCAATCTCGGGAAGCCGAATCCCGGAATCTGCACTTCCAAAACTCTATGTTGATTCTATTGAATTTACAAATCAGATTTTCAATTGATCAATCTGACGGCATGTTACATTGCAGAACCATCCTATGCTGACCGTAATTTTATTTAAGCTTCAGATCGCCGGGTAAAATGCAAATCAGTTAACGTAATGGAATCGATTTCACATCCCATCACATATTTGAGTGAATCCCAAACCAGAAGAGAATTTCTCCGCCGAATTACAAAACTGGGCCTGACTGGTTTCGGCATCTCATTTTTCCCCGTCAGCCGTCTCCTTCAGGCATCCGATCTCAGTCGCGACAGCAACCTTGAATTTCTAATACGGAATGCCCATCCAGCCCGTTTCTGGGTCAGCAGCGATGATCCATCCAGCTGTTCTTCCTGTCATGAGTTGGAAAATACCCCATCACCCTACAATCATTCAGAATCGCAGGTTCAGTGCCGGTTATGCGCCATGAACTGCATGATAAAAGAAGGTGAACGCGGTATATGCCGTGCCAGGATCAATGTTGACGGCGAGTTGAAAACTCTGGTGTACGGCCATCCCGTATCTGTTCATATCGATCCTATAGAAAAGAAACCCTTTTTTCATTTTCTGCCCGGCAGTCAGGCCATGTCAATGGCAACCACCGGCTGTCCGCTGAAATGCAGATTTTGTCAAAACTGGGAAATCTCCCAGGCGGCTCCCGAAGACTTCAGAACCTCCGTGACTCCTCCCGATGCAATGGTTAACTCGGCTTTGAACCAATCCACACCGATACTGGCGTTTACTTATAATGAGCCGACCGTTTTCTTTGAGTATCTCATGGATATCGCCCAGCTTGCAAGAGAGTTTGGAATTCGCAGTGTCATGATCAGCTGCGGATATATGAACCCTGAACCGCTCGGGGAAATTTGCCGCGTACTGGATGGGTTGAAAATCGATCTGAAAGGATTCAGTCCGGATTTTTACAAAAAGGTCTGCGCTGCGGAGCTGAAGCCTGTTCTGACATCTATCCGGAACGCTGCCCAATCGAATATTCATCTCGAAATAGTGAATCTGGTAGTGCCGACTCTGAACGATTCTGAAAAAATGCTTCAGGATCTCTGCCGCTGGATCGTGGACGAGGCTGGTCCGGATGTGCCAGTACATTTCACCCGTTTTCACCCCAATTACCAGATGCAGAATCTTCCGCCCACTCCGGTCACATCCCTTGAAAAAGCATACGAGATTGCGCGGATTGCCGGAATTCGCTATCCATACGTCGGAAATGTTCCCGGTCATTCGGGAAACAGCACTTATTGCCATTCCTGCGGTAAAATTGTTATCCGTCGCAAAGGTTTTTTCGTTCTGGAAAATAATATGACACAGGGCCGCTGCAAATATTGTCAAACCGAAATCAGCGGGGTTTGGGAGTAAATATGGCTGGAATGTTTTTCCGCTTCGTTTCCAGTCAAATTTCCGGATGGAAACTGACTCAGGTCTTGTGGCTGACGGCAGCAGCAGTTTCCGTAATCCAATGCCAATCCGGACAGACGAATGCGTCTGCGAAAATCCGTCCACCGGCTGTTGCAGGCCAGTTTTATTCTGATAATCCTGAAAAGCTGCGTTCCGCTCTGAATTATTATCTGGATCAGGCCATTCCTGATCTGGGCTGTGATCCGCAGATAATTATTGTACCGCATGCAGGGTACATTTATTCCGGCCAGATAACCGCGGATGCATTCAGCCAGATTCGCCGCAGCACTCCTGAACTCGTGGTCATACTGGGTACAAATCATACCACCGCAGGTGCGGATCAGGTATCTTTTTTCACGGGCGCCGGGTATGAAACCCCCCTTGGCATTGCACCAATAAATCAAGACATCACCCAACAGCTGATAGAATCGAGTCCGCTGTTTACTTACCGGCCTGAAATGCATCGGAAGGAGCATTCGGTTGAGGTTCAAATCCCATTTATTCAGGTTCTTTTTCCGAAGACACCCATTGTTTCAGCAATCGTCGGCAAACCGGATTCCGTTCTCTGCCGACATCTTGCCAACAGCCTCCATAAACATCTGAATCACCTGGACTATCTCGTGATTGCCAGTTCCGACTTATCCCATTATCCGGATTATCAGACTGCCTGCAGGGTGGACTCACTCACCATCCGGCAAATCACGGGACAGTCAGTGAAATCGTTTTTCCAGCATGTTACCGAAGTCCCTGATCTGGACGACCCTGCGCTTTCCACATGTGCCTGCGGAGCCGGTCCTGTCATGACGGCAATGATCCTTTCAAAGATGCTGAATCTGCGCGGTCATCCCCTGAGTTATGCTAACTCCGGCGACTGCCTGATTGGTGATCAAAGCCGGGTTGTAGGATACGGCAGTATCCTGTTTTCCAAACTCCCTCCGCACGACATGCCCCCAGCATTTACCGAGACGGTTTCTGACAGTCTCACCGACATCGAGAAAAGAGACCTTCTGGAGATCGCACGGGAAACCATAGAAACCTATCTCACCACCGGCGTCACTCCGCTGATCCGGCATTACAGGCCGTCTTTGTCACGCAGGCAGGGTGCATTTGTAACATTAAAAATCAATCATCAGCTGCGCGGCTGCATCGGACATATGGCTGAAGATCTGCCGCTTGCACAGGTGGTTGCTTCAATGTCACTGCAGGCAGCTTTTAATGATCGTCGGTTTTCACCGGTTTCTCTGGATGAATGGCCTGATATCGAGATAGAAATTTCGGTCTTGACGCCTTTCACTGAAATTCCCACACCCGATCGGTTTCAGACCGGTCGGGACGGGATCGTGATAAGACACGGCGGACGCTCCGCAGTGTACCTTCCGCAGGTGGCCCCGGAACAGGGCTGGAACAGATTTGAAACTCTGGAGCATCTCTGCCGCAAGGCAGGGCTGCCGCGTGATGCCTGGCTTGATGAACAGGCACGGCTGTTTACATTTCAAGCGGTGGTTTTTTCCGAATCAGATTTAAAACGGTGAATATTCCGTTTATGAAGCAAAACCGTTTTTCCCCGACCACAAATACCAACTCCGTAAAAATCCTAACCCGGATATTTCATGAGACTTCGTAATGAGATGATGAAAATGATTGATTCTACAAGGCATATGAAGAAAAATGAGTGAAATCGTACTGGACAGTACGTTGAGAACATTTTTCGAGTATAACGCTGTCGAATTGAGCAGATCCATCATCGGAATAGATTTCTCGTGAAATATTCGGGCTAACCAGAAGACAATGAGACTGAACCTGATTGTTATTGGTTTCATGGCGCTGTATTCCCAAGTGGCAATTCTCAGGGAACTGCAGGCAGCGTTCTACGGAATTGAACTCATATATATTCTTGCACTGGGAATATGGATGCTCTGGAATACCATTGGCGTACTGATCCCGTTTCAAAAGAATACATCTGAAAGACTTATACTTCCCGGACTCGCACTTCTTTCAGTTGTTTTTCCGGGTACGGTTCTCCTGATCAGAACATTGGTCCGATATTGGTCAGCTGTCCCGGGTACCTATCTCCCGCTGAGAGAACAATTGATTTTACTGGTACTCTATCTGCTTCCTGTGGCAACTCTGACAGGTGTTCTTTTTCGCTGGGCGGCCCACAGTCTGATGCGAAAGAACGGATCACTGCCCCAGAGTTATGCACTGGAGTGCACCGGCGGTGTGGCTGCCGGAATCGTTTCCGCCCTGTTTATCCATATGGGTTTTTCCAATCTGATGGGCATTTTTACCGTCAGTACCTGTCTGCTGCTGTTTGTTGGATTCAGGAGCACGGGAAATATCTTTCGAAAGTCCGTGTTTTCAGCTGCATTGCTGTCTGTGCTTGCTGTTGTTTCAGCTTCCCAAATTGATCTTGCCACCACCAGACTGATCCACCCGAATGTTGCCGCAGTACGGGATACTCCCTATTCCCGAATCACTGTCACTCAGCAAGATCATCAGATAAATGTATTTGAAAACAACACTTTGACCTTTGAGTCTGACGCGACAACGGCCGAAGAGCTGGTGCACGCAGCCGCAATTCAGCGTGATCATGATCTTAAAGTACTGATTCTTGGCGGCGGATATAAGGGGATTCTGGAGGAAATTCAGAAATATCGGCCGATCAGTATTGATTATGTTGAAAAAAACGGAGCAATAATTGAGATTCTCGCAAACATTCTGCCGTTTGAGAAAAGCTCAAACAATCACGGAAACACAGCCATCCACATTGCAGATCCAAGACAGTTTATTCGGTCAGCCGGTTATTATGATTTGATAATCATCGGCCTGACCCACCCGACTTCCGGCGGATCCAACCGTCTCTTCACGACTGAGTTTTACAGAGATGTCACTGAACATCTGGAGCCGGACGGAATCCTGGCTTTCCAGCTGACCAGTACGGAGTCCAACCGTCTGGAAACTATACTTCACCGCAATGCCAGCATCATTCATGCAGTTGAGACGGTGTTTTCGGACATACTGATTCTGCCCGGCACAAATCAGCTCATCCTCGCTTCCTCCTATCTGCTGACCCGGAATACTGACATATTGATGAAACGATTTACAGATCGTCGTCTTGAAACGCGCCTGATGTCAGCTCCCTACATTGAATATCTGTACACAAATGAACGCGGAGGTCAGTTGACCGCGGATTATGACGGCATGATTACTCCCGCCAATAGTGACGATCGCCCAAACTGCTATATATTTACAATTTGGTCCTGGCTGGTGATGATGTCCCCCGGTCTGGACATCGATATACCTCGGAATCCGGGATATGCCAGAACCCTGCCTGCCGGTTTCCTGGTTGTTCTGGCCGGGTTAATTCTTTTTGGAATCTTTTACAGGGCGAGAATTCAAATCCGGGCGATAGCACTGGCGATGGCGGCCGGATTTATTGCGATGGTGTTTGAATCGATCGTTTTTCTCACGTATCAGGCATACTGCGGGATTCTGTACCAGAATATCGGTGTGCTGCTGATGTGTTTCATGCTGGGGATGGTTGTGGGTGCCGGGATTTCACACAGGTTGCTCACAGGCAGTGCAGCGCTGCGGGGATACTTTTCCTTTTGTAAATATGGCGTCTGTCTGTTGTTTGCGGGATTTGTGATGCTCATTGCGTGGTCAGGACTTCCATCAGGACTGTTTGGCCATATAGTCGGATTCTCAGGAATGTTTTTCTGCGGGTCTTTTGTGTCTGTGGTGTTTTCTGCAGCAACAGAAATCCATCAAATGCTTTCGAACGGTACGGGGATGAGACTGTATGCAGCTGATCTGATCGGCGGCTGCATGGGTTCGTTTCTGGCAACGGTGTTTTTTATTCCTTTCTGGGGAATGAGTCTGTCCGGCAACATGCTGCTTCTGCTGCTGCCCGCGGTGCTGGTATTAATGTAGCGGAAGCGCCGGAAGTATATTTCCAATCGAAAATAAGACTCAAATGTAACGCCCCGCCGTAAAAAGCGGGGCATCTTCTTAAAGGCACAATCATCATTGTTTCGCCGCAGGCGGTTGTGAATTCACCCATACGCACATATCTGCCTGCCGGCGGAATAAAATTGATTACTCGACCACCGGCAGTGTCTGACAGCGGAACAATCATTTGCCCTATGCGGAAAAATACCGCAAGGTCATTTGCACATTCCTATCTGCTTTCCTTCCATATATTATACAATGGAAGCAGTTCGTGAGCATCACTCATGTCTTCTTTGACAACCGTTTTCAGGAAATACTCACCGGAATTGCTGTCCCAGATAATGATGGGCATATCATTGCCGGATTCGCCCAGGTACCGACCGTTTGTTTCGATGAGGGTTTCAGATAGCGAACCAACGTAGTACATGGCTGGGCTGCAGTCGCAGGAACGGTTGATAAAAAAACCGACGCTGTCTGCATTTTCAAAGGTAAATTCGACTCGCCCGTTCAATTTACCGTCTTCTACATAAAGCGTTTTTCCTGTCACCGTAAGATGCGGATTTTCTTCCTCAAACTGATTTCCGTCAACATAATCCGAAATCAGTTCTCCAAAATCGTCAAAGGATTTATCCACTTCCTCATCTTCTTCAGATACAATATTCAAGTACAGAATTTTACCCGAACCGCTGCCGTCAGCATTGATATTAAAATGATATTCCTTCTCCCCCACGGAAAGACAACCGGTAAAAAACGCGGCTGCTGTAAAAATCAATAAAAAATGAATTATTGTCTTGCAGTTCATTTGATGACTCCTTCAATGATTTTATGTTGAAACACTCTATTCAGCACGACCGGTTTGATTCCAATTAAACACGATGCACCCAACCAAGCAGTATATATATCTGCTGAAATAGATCAGATGATATGAACTCTAAGGCAGGTTCCGGATACACAATTCCGTGTTACCCTTCGGGGAGTTCAACCGGACACACCTATCCGTCCTGTCTGTCGTACAGGCAGGCAGCAGACCGATTAGATTTTTACTATTAATTCCGGATAAAGGATTTTGTCCAGTAAAGGCAGGTAAAAATTACACGAAAAACGCTAACCGCTCAAGCACTTTAATGCTTCAGCGATGAGCAGTGCAGAAAGTGGGCAGAAGATGTCAGGATACTCATTCATCGAGGACAGGAGGATTTTGCCAGTTCACGGGACCATTGATAAAGCGCCATTTCAATCGAGGGAGAACAATGTCATTCCAGGCCTTTTTAAAATATTGATATGCATCATCCCATTCCAACCCGGTTCCCCAGCCGGAATGATAAAGAGTCACGATTGTTCTGCTGTCCCCAGCTTCTCGAAACCAAACCACAACTGAAGTCCGGTGTCCGCGGACATTGGGCAGGCTGGGCGGAGCATTCCAGGTGAAACTGATCATATCATACGGCTGCAGCGCGAGGAACACCATATCGTCTGCCCCTCGCAATCCCGGTTCGGCATTCGGAAGAAAGTAAATTTCAAAACTGCCGCCCGGTTTCGGATCAATTTTGCAGTCCGGTGCAAAAAAACTGCGAATCCCATCCTCTGTTGTCCAGGTTTCCCAAACGGCTTTTTTGCCGGCCGGAACGGTCACACTTCCGTTGATAATTCTGAAACAGGACTCTTCAGCGTGACTGCTGCTCTGTTGATTATGCGTTGGTTTCACACTGTTCTCATCTAACACGAATATTTCATGTGAATATCTATGCGTAAAAGGCTTCGCATTTTCCGGACGATGACGGATCTGCTCCATTCTACAGCGTTCGTCAGGAGACGGATTTTCAATTCTAATCGAAAAATGTTCTCAACGTACTGTCCAGTACGATTTCACTCATTTTTCTTCATATGCCTTGGTGATTGAGAACCCATGGGTTCTTTAACGGAAAAAGCGTCATTGACAGTCAGCACTAAATTGTGTTGAATTTTTGCTTTTTCCGCATCAATACATTTTCATCATCTCATCACGAAGTCTCATGAAATATCCGGACTGAAGAGGATAGGCTTCATCTGTCAGAATGATGAAAAGTACTCGACATATAATCCTGTGTTCACGGAACTACTCTGTACGGACGCAGCGAAATCCGATATCATTTTCAGCATCTGTCCGAAAACGATAATCAAACTGCCAGGTCTTCAGATATTCAATAATAGAGTTCCAGCCACCGCCTTTTAGTACTCGGGATGAATAAATATCGAACAAGTACTCATCCTCGCACCACTCCCAAACATTCCCGGAAAGGTCATAAACGTCATAAATACTGGCACCCAGGGTTTCACCAACCCGAATTGCACTTCCATTGCATCCGATGAAATTGGCCATGTCACAGTCCGGAGCTTCATCACCCCATGGATAGGCACGTCCGGTATTCCCGCGGGCGGCTTTTTCCCACTCCATCTCTGTAGGAAGCCGCCAGCCGTAATACTCGGCAAATGCCTGCGCACCGTACCAAGTTACATAATTTGCAGGGTGGTTGACGAAATTCCGATTCACAAAAAACTGCTGACCGTTCCAGTTGATCAGACAGTTTTCCCCGGATATCCTCAGGTATGGAACATCCCCTTCCACTCCGTACCCATTGAAATATCCATAAACATACTGCTCATTCTCAACCGTTTGAAAATATATGCTGCCCTGATCAACAAGCTCCTGAAGAAATTCCTTGTACTGATTGTTGGTTACTTCATGGATCATGATATCATAGCTGTAGTCAATGGTCATCTCAGTGGCATATTCACCATAAGTAAAAGGTCCGGCCGGTATTTCAGAAAACTCAACAGGGAATGTGTCAACATCATCATCGGAAGTATCATCGCAGCTGGTCAGAAAAAATACAAGAGGAATGATAATCAGGATAGTAAACATTTTTTGACTTGAAGTTCTCATGATTTCCTCCTTTAGATTAATTGAGAAACCGGGCAATGATCGACTTCGTACCTCATTTCATAGTCAGGCAATTTTACGGGTGTATTGTTTTTTGCCAGCCGTGCGAATCATCGAGGCTGCAGCTATGTCTGCGCTCACAGTCGGTTCAGATTCGGAGGTTTATTCCTCTATTATGATGCCGACCAAAGCAACAATATCCAAAACGTTTAACTCACCGTCATCATTCAGATCACCCTGTTCCAGCTCGAAAGGTGTGGGTTCCGGCAGAGAGCCGAGTATTAAGCCTACCAGATATACGGCATCCAGAACGTTCACCTGCCCATCGTCATTAATATCGCCTTCAGGTATATCCATCTGAAATCCATAAAGGCGGATGTCATCTACAGCCACTCCCCAGTCGGTCACATAATTGTCTGAGCTCATCTGAAACTTCAGACGCAGTTCAGACACACCGGCATACCCGTCAAGAGAGATGAATTCAGAAACCCAGCTGGAAGATCCGTCATACCCAAATTCAAGTTCATTCTGAACACCGTCTCCGCTGCCGGGACTCATATGAATCCCCTGAAGATTCTGCCATGTGCTGCCGTCGGACGAGGCAAATACCTGGGCAAAATCCCAGTCCTCCTCAATACCCCACGAAATCTGGTATTGAAGATACGGCGCAATCATATTTGTGAGATCAACTGGATCGTTCAGCGTCAGATATGCAACGTACAAATTGGGATAGTCTCCTGCGGGGCTGTCCGTAAAACCGTAGTCCCCTTCCCATGCATTGCCGGAAACTCCCCAACTGTTGGTATTCCAATGGTTCAAGCCTGATTCGGCATCGTCTGAGAACAGCAGCATGGGTGTCCCGGTGATGATTTCAACCTCCTGCGAGAAGTCATAATTCTGATCATCTGTCAGGCTGACCGTGAAAGTGACCGTGGCTCCGTTGTCCAAGTCTTCAGGGATCGTGACTTCCCAGAAATCACCCAAATCAACGATTTCCCGACTGTCAAGTGCGGCAAATTCAATGGGCTCAAATTCAAAGTTATCCAATCCTTCCGCTGAAATGTTCAGATACACAGGGCTCTCGCCGGCTGAACGTCCCTGATTCATGAAATTCAAATTCATATAATAAGAATGGCCTGGAAGAAACTGATCCGTATCGAACGAGAGGCTGCCTTCATACTTCGCACCGGCGACCCAGGCAGCAAATTTATTTGGATGAATATGATCTTCTGCTATTTCCACGATTCGATCAGAATCCGCCCAATATCCGTCACCGCTGCCGCCCAGTTCAGGCGTATAGGCATAGATACCAAGTTCATTGTAAAAATAGGAATCAGAGTCTCCGTTGGCAGAATAATTAACCGTTTCCATTGCAGTACCATGAGCATATCCGTTATAGCGGGTCATTTCAATGGCATATTCCTGAATGATATCGTAATCTTCATCCGGCGGCGGAAGATACGGTGTGGGTCCGGAGGGATATATCAGGTAGTTTCCGTATGTATGATAATTCAGAATCATCTTAAAATCGTGGTCCAGAACAAAATCGCGTATCACTTGGGTTTCCGGTTCGGAAAAAGCCGACGTTCCGCGATACGTTGAGCTACAGGAATTATTACTGGAACCTGAATTGTCATAGCCCCAATTGAATCCGTAATTCCGGTTGAGGTCCACACCGGTCAAACTGCTGGTGGCACATTCAGGATGGCGGTTTTTACGCTGCATTCCGCCTCCGTTTGGTGCAATCTCGTAATTGTATTCATATCCGTCCGGGTTTACAACGGGAATAAACCACATTTTTCTGTGATTTACCAACGCGGTGATCTCAGGATCAAGACCATAATTCTCCACCAGATGATACATATAATACATTACAGCCATTCCGCTGGCCCCTTCACGCGCATGATGCAGACCGGTGTACAGTATTTCCGGTTCACCTTCATCCAATTCAGGATTGTCACTGATGGCAGCAGCGTAAATGGTCCGCCCTTCATAGGATGTTCCGATTTCCTGAACCGCACTCACCAGATTCGGGTATTCCTCGTGGAGTTCATTCAGATGCTGAATCATCTCATCAAAAGTATAATACCCCCCCATGGATCCCAAGCCGAATTCGCGGCTGTAAGGGGTGGTCAGTCGGGACGCGTAAAAGGATTCCAGATTGTCATGGATTATTTCGTATGGCAGATTCCAGCCAAGAAAGACCTGAAATTCTTCATCCTCGAGGATTACATCAATATACGCACCAGGCCGTAGGTGAAGCGACTCTGGATCCACTCCAAGCTGCCAGAACCGATCAACTGTTTCCGGATTGGTATTCAACACTTGAATTTGTTTAAACCCGCCTGACATAAATGACAGACAAAGCAGAACAGCCAGAACCAGACGGAATTTCATCTTATCCCCCAACGATCACATTGATCAGTGAAATCACATCCAGTACGTTGACGTTGCCGTCACCGTTCACATCTGCAAGCATAGCCGGATAACCTTCCAGCGGCGCAGTTCCCAAAATGTGTCCAACAATACTGACAATATCAAGGACGTTGAGATCATCATCCAGATTTACATCTCCCGGCTGTGCGGGAACACCGCCCACGGCAACAAAATCAAAATAACCTGCTATGGGAAGTGTATCGGAATTACCTGCTTCATCCCCGGCATGAATGAAATACCAGACATCCGTATCGACGGGCTGACTGGGAATAGCGCAAGAATATTCATTTTCATTTCCAGTCGGCGTCATTGGGATAAATTCATAATCGTCCATCAGACTGTTCTTCCAGGCAACAAACAATTCAGATTCCACCAGGTCCATAGTACTCAATGGGGCAATAACAGCGATAACCGGGTATTCATCAAGAGGAAGATCCTGATTGTTGATTGGATTATGGAAAATCTGAAGCATATCAAGATCAGGGATCCCTTTAGTGCGGCAGTGAAGCGCATCCGTAGATTCCCAGGAACCACTGAATCCCAGTACCTCATATCCGGGAAGGGCTTCCTGGTAAACGGCCAAGGCATCATCATCATAGCTGCCGTTCATAATCGGGACCAATACCTTCTCATTCAGGATAAGCGAATTGGTATAAGGCTGATTATTCGGCGTGTACACTCGAAATACTTCCCAGGGCTCATTCCATGCAGTCATATTCTCTGCAAAATACTGCGCAGTGGCTTCAAGTTCATCATACTGAGAATGGGACTCGGGGACAGAGCGAATCAACACTTTTGTCGGCGACAGAAATTTGCCCCAGCAGTCGATATGGTCAATATACGTGTTATTGGGATCCGGGATGCCGTGATATGTATGCAGCCCGTAATAATTATCCATAATCTCGTGAACTTCATTTTCTGAAAGGCCCGGATTTTCTTCATAAATCAGCTCTGATGACGCTCCGATTCCCAGACCGTCAGTCATGAAATTGCCGCCGGCTGAAACAATGTCGGAGTCAAAATACGAGGTTCCGAGGTGATTAGAAACGCGTTCCGGCACAGCATTGTCGTTGGGTCTGGGCCGGTTGTAAGTATGATCAACAACCACGACCTCTCCATTGCCGTCCACTGCCCACCATGGACCATAATCGCGGGTCCAGTAACTGTCGGTAGCTCCGGTTACAAATTCCACATTGTCCATATTGACGCCGCCGTTTTCCATAGTGTTCTGGGCCGAACTCTGCTGGCTGGCCGATACGAGGCAGTATACGATTGCATCTTCCGCCATTTCTGAGATTACACTGGTTGAAACTCCAAACGGATAGCGGATCAGAACACCCTGCATTCTCTCGAATTCGGCGATGGCACGAACGGGTGCATTCGGCGGATCGGTCTGGCGGTCGTTCATTTCATAGATCAGATGACGGTTTTCCCATTCCCAGTCGGTGAAGCCGATCGGCAGTTCCTGTTTGGTTGTCTGTTCAGCAAAACACAGTCCCGTCAGCAACAGAAACCATAAAATCTTTCTCATATCAGCGCCTCAATTTTCATATGTTTTATCAAAATCAGCCCGCCTGCCGGGCAAACCTCATGCCGGCTTAACTATCCGGCCACTATTAAATTCAGTATGATGATAATATCAAGGATATTCACAATATCGTTGTCATCAAGATCCGCCAGATACAGCGCGTATCCGGTGAGATACTCTATATTGACGATGTGATTGACAATCATCACGATATCCATCACATTCAGACTGCCGTCCTGATTGATATCACCCGGCATGGCAGGGGTGCCGCCAGGGGTTTCAAATGCATAATACCCCGCAATCGGGAGTCGTTCAGACCGCCCGGAGCTGTCAGCAGCGGTGAGATAATACCAGACCTCCGTGTCAATGGGCTGAGGCGGAATCGCCCCCAGATACTCACCGTATTCATCTGTCTGGGTTAGTTGAACTGCATCATAATCATCCATCAGATGATTTTTCCAGAAAACCCGGATACTGTCGCTTATGATGCCGGTTTCGCTTAGATCATCCAGCGTAAGTGTAAATTCGTATTCATCCAGAGGGAATTCCTGATTGTTGATGGGATTGTGAAACATCTGCAGCATTTCCAGATCCGGGAGAGCCTGAACCCTGCAGTGAAGAGCATCGGTAGGCAGCCAGTCCCAGTAGTTAATGCCGATTACATCATATCCCGGCAGTGCTGCACTGAAGGATGCGATTGCTTCATCATCCCATTGACCGCCGCTCACCGGGATATACACTTTATCATTCAGGATAAACGAATTTGCATATGGTTCATCGTTGGGGGTATAGACCCGATACACTTTGTACGGTTCACCGAAGCAGTTCAGCGTTTCGGCATAATATGCTGCCACTGCCTCAATCTGGTTATAATAGAAATGGCTTGGAGGGACTTCCCGCACGATAATTTTTTCAGGAGAAAGAAATTTTGCCCAGCAGTTGATGTGTTCGTGATAATTCCCTGTTGGATCAGGCTGTGTCATATGAAAAGTGGCACCGTAATAATCAGCCATTCGCTGATCCACATCTATTGTTGGATTTTCCGTATAGACAATGGTGGAGGCCGCAGCTGTAAAATATCCGTCAAACATCAAATTGCCGCCATTGTGTACAATGTCAGAATCAAAGTACGCCACATCAAGAAAGTCACACATTCTGGCGGGGACCTGATTGTCAAATGGTCGTGGCCGGTTATATTCAAAATCCACAACCACCATTTCATGATTGCCGTCTACCACAAAATAGGGGCCGTAATCCTGTATCCAAATGCTGTCCAGAGCACCGGTTACAACCTCAACATGTTCCATATTCGCACCGGCTGCCTGCAGTTCCTGTTCTGCGTTGGTTTGCAGATAGCTTTCAACCAACACATAAACGGTCACGTCCTGGGACATATCGGCAATGAATGAAGCGGGGATACCAAAGCCATATGGATAGGCGACCATTACACCCTGTGAACGTTCAAATTCAGCCACAGGTCTCAGCGGACCATCCGGAGGATCGGTCAATTGGCTGAAAGACTGTGATATGAGGAAAATCAGTCCAAGATAAATATGAAGTTGGGTGGTTTTTTTCATCAGTAAAGTCATGTAAAAATTTAGGGATAATCGCCGCATGACGATGAAGATTTTTTGTTACAATTTGTGGGATGATTGATACCCTTCATCCGATATAAAAACGCACTGGCGGGGGAATGGAGCGTTGATGAGATTTTAACAAACAGGCTGAATACCTCATACGGGTTCGGTTGTTTTTCTGTTACTTCCTTTCCTGGAGGTTCGCCGAATATTCCAAAGCATTCGACAAATACCAGATGGTTCCGTTTTTCAACTGACTGTTGAAAACTGACGGCGTTCCCGGACCCACTCACCCACTCGACCAATCGACAACACCCGTTCCTTCATGTTTTTACCTGCACCCCTTCAGGGTTCTTCCGCGATTCTATCCGGTTCCCGGGGCTATGCCCCGGGCTGACGTACTTCAGCCCCTTCAGGGCTGGAAGATCTGATTTCAACTTGCGATCGTGGATTCACAGATTGAAAATTTCTCTCGAGATCACCCATCCCAAACCCCCACCCTCCTCAGGGGAATGGCACTTACGGGGAGTTCAGGATGCAGCAATCCCAAGTCCGACAATGGTTTTTACCGGAGAAAATTATTATTATCGAGCACGTACCTGTATTACTACTATGCATCCTGAGCCGCGATCCGGACAGGAATCATTGGCAATTGTTTTATTTTATATTGGTAACTGGTCATCTGGGATTGCATTCACCGCTTGCGACTGACCACTGACTAATCAATCATTTCACTATTATACCATTCCTCTACTCCGCTACTCAACCAATACCATTTCGCCAAGCCCAAACGCATTTGGTGTACAATGAAATTCTCTGACATTGAATGTTCTTTTCTTTGAAGAAAAGAACCAAAAGAACATGCGCTGCAGACCAATTTCATCTCGATTGTATTTTTCATTGGATGAGATTAACTCGTCCCGTCGAAAATCAGACGGGACTCAGACAATAACATCTCATCCGCATCATGAAACATCCAATCTTGACAGTCTGCTCTTCGCTCAGACTGACTGAAATTGTACTGAATGCGCGAATAAACAAACCAGTCAACTCACCCCTGCCTGGGAAACGCCACTCAACCAAAAAACCATTTCACCATTTCACCATTTCACTGCTCAACAGCATCCTGCCGGGAAGCCCGACTTAACCAATCAACCAGTCGACGGCAACCAGTCAGCGTCAAAATGATTTTTGTTTGTCCCAAAAATGAAAAGCCCCGGAGTAATCCGGGGCTGAGATTAAAAAGTGGTTGTGGTGGGTTACTGATGGAGCCGGGCTGAAATACCGCGGACTGTCTGCTTGAATTTTTCAAGCTCCGAATGCGTATGAAATAACTCCTCTATGGGAAAATAGATATCCGATGGATAAACATCTTCTTCAAAATCCAGCATGAAATTGCTTTCCAGCTTGAGCGTATAATCCCTCAAGATTTCTTTTTTCCGAACTTTGCTTCGCATGTGATTTAGAAGAAACTTGATTTTTCCATCTGTAGTCACATGGAAAACCGGCACGATGCCCCAGTCATCTGATTTTACCTTGAAGGTCATGGTGCCATGGCCTTCACCCCGCCCCCAGGCGACGGTGTCCGATTCCATCTCTGTGAACTTGATAAAATCCATTATAACATTGATGACGTGCGGCTGGCAGTTGTCTTTCAGGGATTCAATGAATGTATCCTTATTCCACTTTGCCATTAATGAACCTTTGCTTGTATTTTTTAACGTATGACGGCGATTATAAAGACAGAAACGGCTAAAATTTACCGCGGATCAAAACTTATTTCGTACTACTTTATGTGATTAATTTTATGGATTTACACTTGAGACTGATATGGGGATAATCATCAGATTGGGAGATATAACAAAGGTTGAAGCCGATGCTGTTGTCAATGCCGCCAATTCAAGTTTACTTGGCGGTGGAGGGGTTGACGGAGCCATCCACAGAGCCGCAGGACCCGGGCTTTTGGCTGAATGCCGACTTTTGAATGGCTGTTTGCCCGGTGACGCAAAATTGACAGCCGGGTATCAATTGCCGGCTAAATACGTGATTCACACTGTTGGGCCGATCTGGAAAGGTGGTCAAAATGGTGAAGCAGAAATATTGCGCAGCTGTTACGAAAAGTCCCTATCAATCGCAGCGGAATGCAAACTCAGTTCCATCGCTTTTCCGGCTATCAGTACCGGCATCTACGGATACCCCATCCGGAAAGCTGCTGAGATTGCTTTACATGCGATGCAGGAACATCTCATGACTGACAGCTCTGTTGTAAGGATACTTGCAGTTTGTTTTGGTAAATCAGACTATGACATATATCAAAACGTTTTGCATTCCCTGACAGGAAACGACTGAAGTAAGTTAGAATTATTATTGTTTTAAACCATTGTATTCGCGGCAGATCAAGTCACGATAGTCACAATACCTGCAATGGAAACCCGGTTTGGCAGGAAATTCCTTCTGTTTGATTTTTTGGGCTGTTTCTTCGATAAACAACCGGGTTTCAGCCAACCGCTCTGGGACTACGGCTGTTTCCAGTTCAGGTTCTTCATGCCGCAGATACAGCATTGTCAGACTTTTCGGCAATCTGCCCAATCTCCGGCCATCCCTTTCAAAATCTGACTGCGCCACATACATGGCATAAATTCCCAGCTGGATGTTCTTTTCAAATTCCCGCTGTGACGGTTTTCGACGCGAGGTTTTATAATCAATAATGGTAATTTCGCCGTCCCCATCCACATCGATCCTGTCACAGACACCCTTTATCAAACAATTATCTAACGGCATGTTAAACCGGTGTTCCGTTTCAAACACCTCCATCCGCCGACTCTGAATGTATCTGTAAAAGTTTATCAGCATCTTTTCAGCATCAGCGATATACTGTTCTTCTTCCTGCTCAAATGCATACCCTTCCGAATCCCAGTGACTTTTCAGCAAATCGAGCAGTGCAATCTGGCTCTGATCTTCCTGGAGACAGTAAATTTCAAGCACCTTGTGTATCACCCTGCCCAGGCTGAAGTACGGTTTCACCGGTTTCTCCGGAATTCGCTCAACCTCACTGTAGCGGTATTTTAACGGACAGGTTGTGTATTTTTCTATCTGCGTGGCTGATAATATCAGATTTTCAGAGACCGTTACATCCGGGTCCGTTTCAGGCAAGCTGTTCTGGACCATCTTGGACAATTCAGTTTCCGGCCATACAACCGGTTCGCCGCGGTAGAATTGGTCTGTCACTTCCAGCAGTTTAAGAATATCCCGGGCAGCGGCAAAATTTCCCGCGGCCGCTTCGGCGACCAACTGGTTTTTCAAACGCGAGATTATTCCCGGATCCTGGGTTGACTGGGCCGGTTCCATTTTCAGTATTTCCTCATTTAACCTGGATTTGTCCAGCGGTTTTAAAAAAAGAGACTGCCGCTTTGGGGTGGTCATCAGAATCAGCTGTTTTTCCGCTCGTGTGACCGCCACGTACATGATCCGCCGTTCCTCGGCAACATGTTTTTCCTTTTCAGTCAGCCCTGTTCTCTGCCATTGGCGCCATTCCAAAGGCAGGCTGGTTGAGAGATTGTCCGGTCTGTAATTGGAAGGAAAACTGGCGGATGACAGGAAAGGCAGTATGACGGTATGAAACTCCATCCCTTTTGACTGGTGGACGGTCATCACAGAAACAGCCTTGTTTTTATCCCATGTGTCGCGTACGGCCAGATACTGGTCGTTGATATTGAACAGGGTTTCCAGGAAGCGGCCATACTGCTGCAGATCATGGGAATCATATCTGGAAATGTAGTCTGAACTGATTTCGAAAAGCCGGTTCAGAGAATCCTTGATCAGCCGGTTGCGGAGGGAAACCTTCTTATCTGCATTCTGGTAAAATTTCCCGAATATCACCAATTCCCTGAGTAAATCCGCAGCATTGCCGGGACAGTCTCTCCTCAACCTGTTCAACTGTCTGCAGTAATCGACCAGTTTTCGATTCTCATCATCCACACCGTTGAGGAGCATGCTCAGCAAATCCCTGTTTGGACCTGCACCGCCAGCAGCTGCCAGACTTTTTTGGACAACAGCATTGGGAAAACGGATTTTCAAGAGGCGGATCAGGGCAATATTCTTCAGAGGAAGTTTGAGAATAACCTGCAGCAAACTTATAATGTCCTTCGCCACGGGCTGGTCAAACAACCTGACGGGTCCTCTGCATACTGGTATCAGCCGCTGCTGAAGATGCGAAATTACCGTCTCGGCCTGTCGCTGAGTTCTTGTCAGAACCGCAACCGGCGAATGTTCAATTGTCTTAATCCGGTCAGCAATGGTGTCACATATCCAATCCAGCTGCCTTTCTTTGGGTCCGACAATGAGGGATGGACGGTCTCCCATGCCGTCATTTGAAACCAGCCTTCCCTTGGGCATGCGCTCCTTGTTTTCTTCGATAATGCGGTTGGCCTGGTCCAGAATTGCCTGCGTGGAACGGAAATTGGTCATCAGCTCGGTTTTTAAATACCTGGAGTGCTGTCCGAAAACGTTCTCAAACTGATGGATATTGGTATTGTTGGCACCCCGAAAAGAATAAATACACTGGTCATCATCTCCAACCACAGTAATACTGTCGTTCGGTTTGGCAAGCTGTTCCACGATTCGGCTTAATGCATAGTTGTTATCCTGGAACTCATCAACAAATATGTGACGATATTGGTTCTGGAGCACGCTGCAGTGTGGAGATTGAGGTTGGACCAGCTGCCACAAATCCGTAATCATATCACCAAAATCAATAGCCCCGCGCTGTTTCTTCCATTCCTGATACAGCGGAAATACTGCCGCAGCATCTGATAACTGAAGGAGCCTTTCCCGCTGATTCTCATTGACTTCCCTGTCAGATTCCTCAAGCAGGTGGTGTCTTTTTGCTGCAAGATCATCCAGATTCAGCAGCTCATCACGGAACCGGTCAAACAGGCTTTTCAATGTTTGTATCGCAAAAACGGGTTCCCTCTTGAAACGCTCACTCTTCAGGACCGGTAATTCATCAAATTTCTCCTTTAACAAAAAATGAATATCAGAATCCAAAAGAATTGACGGTTTACGGGGATATCCCAGTTCTTTTAAAAAATCAAACAGCAGGGACTGAGCAAATGAATGAAAATTAACTGCAGTTATTTCTCCGCCTGGCGGACCGATTTCTTCAACCAGCCTGGATTTCAGCTGTTCGGCCGCCTTCACCGTAAATGTCAGCACCAGAATGGTTTCCGGCAGAGCTTCATAATGCCTGATCAGATGGGCCATTCTGCCCACAATTGTGGTGGTCTTACCGGTTCCCGCTCCGGCAAGAATCAATACCGGCCCGGGTGGGTGTTCAATGGCCTTTAACTGTTGAGAATTATATTTTCGGGGATGTTGCTTCATTGATATACTTCTATTTCTTATTGAATTTACAGCATATTCAATATGAAATGAAAAACGATTTTGGGATCATCGTGATGTCAGTCGGAATTTATCTTTTTCAGCAGTTTAATTTGCCGGTCGATGCATGGAATCACCAATAACGCCTGGTTTCGCAGCTATTGAACTGGCTTCACCGCTGGGGTCCGCCAACCTCGAGAAACGTTTTTTCATATGGGCTGAACCCGAATCCAGACCCGAATTCAGGATTCTGCGTCAGACAGTGGGGAAATAAACCGGGCACAATTATCAATTATCCGTCCTGACTTTGATTTATGCGCCCAAGGCAATAAGGCCAGCAGCGGAATGACTGCACCAGAACAAATGCCGCTTCTTCTCTGGCTGGCGATATCGGTGATGCACATTTTATGGTTTTCCAACATCTGAATCTGATAATACATTATATTGTCAGTCAGATTGATGATCAGTTTTTTTTGATGCCGGGATCTATATTTTTAAAACATAATCCGGGTCTGCCAATCCAATTTATTTTTCATTTTCAAATTAGGAGTATTATTCTGTATGGCTGGAAATCGTGAGCACTGGGGGTCCCGGTTGGGCTTTGTATTGGCTGCAGCGGGATCCGCTGTCGGACTGGGAAATATCTGGAAATTTCCTTACATCACCGGCGAAAACGGCGGTGGTCTGTTTGTCCTGATTTATCTGTTTTGTATAGCAGTTGTGGGTATTCCGATAATGATGGCTGAGATCATCATCGGCCGTTCCTCCCAGAAATCTCCCGTAGGCGCGTTTGCCGCCCTTGCCGGCAAAGACAGCAGCTGGAAAATTATCGGCTGGATGGGACTGGTATCCGGATTCATCATTCTGTCCTACTATTCCGTCGTTGCGGGCTGGACACTTAACTACACATTCATGTCACTCACCAACTTCTTCGACGGCAAATCCCCTGATGAAATCGGCAGCCTTTTTGGATTACTGTATCAAAGTGTTGACCTGAACCTGTTCTGGCATGCCATTTTCATGGGATTGTGTATTGCGGTGGTGCTTTCCGGAGTAAAAGGCGGTATTGAGAGATGGAACCGAATTCTGATGCCGATTCTGATCCTGATTTTCATCATTATGGCCATCGCCTCCATATTTTTACCGGGCTGGAAAGAGGCCGTTGAATTTGTATTCTACCCGCATGCTGATCGTCTGAAAGCAAGCGGGGTTCTGGAAGCACTGGGCCATGCATTCTTTACCCTGAGTCTGGGTATGGGCGCAATGCTCACTTACGGCAGCTACCTTGAAAAAACCAGCGATATTCCAAAAGCATCCCTGATGATCAGTGTTCTGGATACCGGAGTGGCTCTCATTGCATGCATGGTGATGTTTCCGATCATCTTCTCGTACGGTCATTCCCCCGAAGCCGGCCCCGGACTGGTTTTTCAAACCCTCCCAATCATTTTCTCACAAATTGGTCCGTTCGGGATGTTTATCTCATTCGTATTTTTCATGCTACTGGTGTTTGCCGCTCTGTCTTCAGCGGTATCGCTGCTGGAAGTGGTAACCAGCTATTTTATTGATGAACAGGGATGGTCGCGGAAGAAAGCCACACTTACCACAGGGATTATCACTTTTTTCTTCGGCATCCCCAGCGCTCTGGCTGGTTCCGGGGTTTTGTTTCCGGAGTGGCAGGCAATGTACGGCAAAAACTTTTTCGACACTTTCGACTATCTTGCCAGCAACTGGATGCTGCCGCTGGGCGGATTGTTTATTTCCGTTTATGTCGGCTGGGTGATGGATCCAAGTCTGCGGCAGTCGGAATTCACATCCGGTACCAGGTGGACTCGAAACTGGTTCTACAAAATATGGCTGGTTTTCCTGAAGTTTATCGCACCGGTGGCTGTTTTCATCATCATACTTCAGCGTGTCGGTCTTATCGATATTGATTATATTGTTGAAAGCATTCAGCTTCTGTTTTGATTTAATTTCATTTCCTAACCATTTCTCGCAGAACATATCTGCACGAAGGAGTGATGATGACCGAAAAGTCATGCTTTTATCGGCCTGAGATTGAGTATCCCTGCACCTGGGAATACCGCATAATTGGCCGAACATATTCTGAATTGGAAAGCGCGGCTGCAGAGGTACTGGATGGCATAATGTACAGCATTCAAAAATCCAATCAAACAGCCGGTGGCAAGTACATCAGCGCAAAAATCGAATTAACTGTTAACAGCGATGAAGAACGAACCCGGATATATCAGGATTTTGGACGGCATAATGGCATCAAGATGGTCGTATAATCTTAACTTTCAGCTATTGAAGGCAGTCGGCGATGAGTAAAAGCAGTGCCGGAATTCTGGCATATATTCTGATTTTCCTGGTCCTTGCAATTGGCGGTATCTCCTTTTTTGATGCCGTCTGGACCTTTCCCGGGAATTTTGAATTTTTCAAATCATTTCCTTCCGAAAACATTCCACTGGCCTCTATCCCCCTTCTGATCATTGTCCTGGTCGGCACCGGGATTTACATCACGGTGCGTCTGGGATGGCCGCAGCTGCGGTACGTCAGGCACGGTATTCTGGTGACAATGGGAAAATTCGACAATCCGGAGGATGACGGTGACCTGAGTCATTTCCGCGCCCTTACCACCGCCCTGTCCGCAACGGTGGGCATCGGAAACATCGCCGGAGTCGCAACTGCCGTTTACTACGGCGGACCGGGCGCACTCTTCTGGATGTGGGTGACAGCCTTTTTCGGCACCACCCTGAAATTTGCTGAATGTACCTTGTCCCTGAAATATCGGGTCATTCAACCGGACGGCCATACTGCCGGCGGTCCGATGTACACCATTGAAAACGGATTGGGACCGAATTGGCGCTGGCTGGCTGTGGCATTTGCAGCATTCGCCGTCATCTGTTCGTTCGCGATGGGAAATGCCGTTCAGTCCTTTACCGCCTCGGATCAGCTGTACTCCGAAGTCAGCCGAATAATTGGTCACGGACATTTTCTTACAATGAAGCATGTTGTCTGGACCGGCTTTGAAGTGTCAGCTCTGCAAGTAATCAATGGTCTTGTCCTGTCCAGCCTTGTTGGACTGGTGATCATCGGAGGTATTCGGCGTATCGGAAAAGTGACCGGAGTTTTGGCACCTTTCATGGCATTGATTTATGTGACTGCAGCCCTTTTGATTCTGCTGACGCATATTCCAAAATTATCTGAATCATTTGGCATGATTTTCCGCATGGCCTTTAATCCGCCGGCTGAGATTGCCGGTGTGGGCGGCGGCGCGTTTCTGGTATTCCTGAACACCCTTATGTGGGGCATTAAACGGGGACTGTACTCCAACGAAGCCGGCCAGGGCAGTGCGGCCATTGCCCACTCAACTGCCAAAACCCGTTTCCCGGTCCGGGAAGGATCGGTGGCAATGCTGGGACCCTTCATCGATACACTCATCATATGTACGATGACCGGATTGGTTATTCTGGTTACCGATGCCTGGCATCACACCCAGTTTTACGTCAGCCGGATCAACCCGGAATTCTCAGGTGAACTGCTGAACAGCAGCCTTCTGACATCGTTTGCATTTCGGGAAGGACTGAACTGGCTCTTTTCATTCGGGGACAAAATAGTAACGGTATCGGTACTGCTGTTTGCAGTATCAACGGCAATAAGCTGGTCATTTTACGGAGACCGTTCTGCTGATTACCTGTTCGGCAGCAAAGCCATTCTTCCTTATAAATGGATTTATGTCCTGTTCATTTTTATCGGAGCAATTGCTGAACTGGAAGCCGTATGGGCATTTGGAGATGCCGCACTCGGATTTATGACATTCCCGAACCTGCTGGCAGTTATCCTTCTGGTCAAGCCTTTGAAAAAAATGGTTAAAGAGTATTTTTCGATCTCACATTCACCCAATATCAGAAAACATTATCATGACTGATCAAACCAAGACTGATCCGGTTTCGGCGAATGAACTGAATCTTACGGAATATCTGGAATTTGCTAAAGAAATTGCCTTGGGAGCCGGGTCAATCCTGATACAGCATTTCCGGTCATTGGACCAGGTCCATCGAAAATCCAATCAGACAGATCTGGTCACGCTGGCCGATCTGCAGTCGGAGCATTATCTCACAAACAAGATATCCCAGCACTATCCGACCCACACCGTTCTTGCAGAAGAAAGCAACCTGCATGACAGCAGCCGACCGTTTCAATGGGTGATTGATCCCCTCGACGGTACGACAAACTACGTGCACGGTCTGCCGCTATTCGCCGTTTCGATTGGATTGGTCTGGAAACAGAAAACCATTCTTGGTGTGGTGTATAATCCGGTTACGGAAGAAATGTTTTCAGCGTCACTGGGTTCAGGAGCCATGCTGAACAACCGCCCGCTTTCGGTCAGTGCCACAACCGAGCTGATCGAATCAATACTGGCAACAGGATTTCCCTATCAGCACGATAATGCATGGCATCAGAGCTTTGAACTGCTCCATGATATTCACCATCGCGTACAGGGCATTCGACGCCTTGGTGCCGCCGCATTGGATTTTTGTTTTGTTGCTGACGGCAGACTGGACGGTTATTATGAATTTCGACTGAAACCCTGGGATATTTGTGCGGGTGCCCTGATCCTTAGCGAAGCGGGTGGCCGAGTCACGGACTGGAACGATGCTCCCATGCCCTTTTCCGGATCGCGAGTGCTTGCCACCAACGGTTTCATCCATCAGGAGCTGATATCAGTTTTAGAGAATGATAAATATCAAACCTACTTCGATATTGAAGATCGCTGGTAAATCCGTTCATTTTCCGTTGCAGCCATATTGCCGGAAAGGACATCCGCCATTCCATGTTGTTTTGAATTTAAAAATTCAGAGCAACCAATTGATGATATCCGTGTCACATCCGCGATTCAAAAAAATAAATAAAAGGGGTACCCCTTGCATTCCATTGAAATAACCAATGTAACCAAAACCTTCGGTCAGAAAACCGCTGTTGAGGATCTGTCACTCACAGTCCCGAAAGGATGTGTGTATGGATTTATCGGTCCCAATGGCTCCGGTAAAACCACTACCCTGAGGATGATTATGAATATTCTTCCGCCGGACAGCGGGGACATTCGAATTCTGGGCGGCCGTCTAACCAATTCTATTACGGATCGTGTGGGCTATATGCCGGAAGAACGGGGTCTGTACACTCGGATGAAAGTCAAAGACATCCTGAAATTTTATGCTGAGTTGAAAGGCTATCCGCTCCAAAAGCAGGAACTGATGCAGTGGCTGGAAAAACTCGACCTGGCGGATTGGGCCAATAAGAAACTGGAAGCATTAAGCAAAGGCATGGCTCAAAAAGTACAGTTTATTACAACCGTAATTGCCAGACCGGAACTGATTATTCTGGACGAACCCTTTTCCGGTCTTGATCCGGTGAATTCCGAAGTGATACGGGACACCATTCTTGAACTGCAGAAGCAGGGAACCACCGTCATATTCAGTACACATGATATGAACGTCGCCGAAAAAATGTGCGATTACATCCTCATGATCTACAAAGGGAGAAAGGTGCTGGATGATACACTGACAAAAATACAGGATCAGTACGGCAGCGATACCATTCGAATCAAAACGGAAAATCAGCCGGACGGGCTTTTTGATCGCATTGCAGGAATCGAAAAGGTGAACGATTTTGGCAGGATACAAGAGCTGCGGATGAAATCGGAATGCAATCACCAGGAAATACTGGCTGAAATCATGAATCGGGCCACGGTCACACGGTTTGATGTTGTCAAACCTTCTTTGCATGATATCTTTATCCGGATTGCAAAACCGGCGGACAGGGAGGTTCTGAATGCGTAAAATTTTCAGTCTTGCAAAGCGGGAATATCTGACATCCGTAAAATCAAAAGGATTCATTATCGGCCTTATCATTGCTCCGTTATTCATGAGCGGAAGCGTTATCGCGATCTTTCTTCTGAAAGACCGGGTGGATACTTCAGACAAGCATGTGCTCATCATGGATCACACCCGGATGATCGGCCCGGAATTGATTCGCCTGGCAGAGGAACGCAATACAGCGGAAACTAATGATCCGGAAACAGGCAAAAAAGTTCGGCCCGCTTACATCTTTTCACTGGATACATCAGGATTGAATAATGATAAGAAGTATCTGCTTGAGCTTTCGGATCGTGTTCGAAACGGAGACCTGCATGGATTTCTGGAAATCGGTGAAAATGTGCTCCATCCTGCAGGGTCAGAAGGTGGAATTACAATATCATATTATGCCAAAAACGCAGCCATGGATGATTTGCGCGGCTGGCTTTCCTGGCCGATCAACAACCACCTTCGGAAAATCAGGCTCAGCGATGCGGGAATCAATGAATCAGATATTCCGGATTTGTTTCACTGGATGAATATTGATGCACTCGGGCTTGTTTCCGTGGACAAGGAAACCGGGCAAATCAATGAAGCCGTGAAATCCAGCGAGATTCAGGCTCTGCTGGTACCCATTGCCATGATGATGCTGATGTTCCTGATGGTCATGATGAGCGTGCCGGGAATGCTGCATTCAGTCATGGAGGAAAAAACTCAGAAAATTGCAGAGGTCCTGCTGGGATCTATTCGTCCATTTGAATTCATGGCCGGAAAGGTCATCGGCGGCATCGCTGTCTCTGCAACTATATCTGCGGTATACCTCATTGGCGGAGCGTTCAGCCTGCGGTATCTCGAATATGATCACTTCGTGCCCTTTGATGTTATGCCCTGGTTCATCGCCTATCTGTTTTTTGCCGTCATTATGTTCGGGACTTTCTCTGCGGCCATGGGATCAGTCTGCAGTGAGGCAAAGGATGCCCAAAACCTGAGTCTGCCGGTGATGCTGCCGATCATGATACCGATGTTTGTGTATTTTCCCGTTGCAAAAGAACCTTTGAGCCATTTTGCAACCGTTGTTTCACTCATACCTCCCTTTACACCGATGCTGATGCTTCTTCGCCAGGCAACGCCGGAAGGAGTACCGCTCTGGCAGCCCATTGTCGGTCTGGCGGGTGTGATTCTGCTCACCGTGTTTAATATCTGGGCCGGCGGCCGGATCTTCAGAATCGCGATTCTGATGCAGGGTACCCCGCCAAAGATGAAAAACATCCTGAAATGGCTGATCCGCAATTGATCTCAATCCCTCCAGATTTTGCCAGTTCAATACCCGGCAGCTGACCCGCGGGTCTAAATTTGCAGGCGTTTTTGCCATAATCCCTGTCTAACCGCGCAAGATGCAATCTGGAGGGTTTTCCGAAGGACATTCACCCGTAATTGTTCAGTGCAGGTCCGGGCCGCTGCAAATTCCGCTTTGCATTCTGCAGAACTTAGATTTACATTTTTGCGCGGCTGGAAATTCATTTTCCGGTCCCACACTGAGGAGAAACTAACCGGAAACGCTGTAATCTGTATATTCACATCTGTTTACTGCTTTATTCATTCTTCATAATTCGCATCAGATAACAGTAAATCCTGAATGCTCAATTCCGGGACAGCAGTTCCGGACCAAGTCATATCTGCATATTACCCAATGCAGGTAAATATTCTTGTCTATTTAATGCCGATTCTTGAAATATGGTAAGACAGCTTGTATTTCCAGCATATACTAAGATTGGAATTACATAAGTGCTGTTTATAATCACATTGTACAATCACATCTTTTTTGGATGTCACCAAAATCGCAGGAGAAAATTATGTGCAGAATATTTTCAACCATCCTGTTATCAGGAATACTGATGAGTTGCTGCCTTTTTGCAACCGTCTCGTTTACCCAGACCAGCACTGAAGACTTTCTGCTGGGTACACCCACTGAGGTCATTATCGAGGATGGGGCCGTTTCACTGCCGATGAAGGCTGCCGGATTCTCAAACTGGGCATCAACAACAGATTTGCCGCAGGCACTGTATGGTCATAAAATAGTGACGTGGCAGAATTTTGCCTACCTCCTCGGAGGGTTTACCGGATCTTCCAACACTGCAGCCGTTTACCGGGCTCCCCTGAGCGGCGAAGGTATTGGGTCGTGGACCAGCCTTGCGTCACTGCCGGTTGCGGTACGGGATCACGACGCAGTGATTGCTGACGGCATGCTGGTGGTTTTGGGCGGACTGCTGGATGACGGTCAGCCCACCGATGCAGTCATGACTGCCCCGCTTGATCCTGACGGCGGAATCAGCGGCTGGGAAATCAGCAGTACTTCACTGCCGTCACCTGTCTGGGGACAGACCGCCGCCGCCGTTGACGGATACATTTACATAATCGGCGGTTCAACGGAAAGCGGGGAGATCATCAGTGCCTCCTCAGATGTTTATTTCGCTCCGGTTCAACCGGATGGTTCAATCGCTGAATTCACTGCCACTTCCCCGCTGTCACACGCCCGAAATCAGCATACGATTGGTGTATACAACGAGACAATGTTCATATTGGGCGGATATGATGAATCCGGAGCCCGAATCAGTTCTACCTGCTGGGGTGTCCCTGAGGCTGACGGAACAATTTCTGAGTGGCTGCCTGCGGCAGACCTGCCTGAAGCGATTTTCTCCCACGCGACCACCTGTCAAAACGGACTTATAACCGTAATTGCCGGAGACGGCTCGCTGGAAGAGCTGTACAGCAAAAAAGTCTATTTTGCTTCCCTTTCTGACGCTCCCGACTTCAACTGGGTTGAAACACACGAACTCCTGGATCGACGCATCGACGGTGCAGCCTTCATCGCTGATGGTGAACTGGTGTATGCCGGCGGCCGTCATCTGGCCGGCAATGCCCTGAATTTTACGCGTTTCAGCACGATGACGATGACAGACCAGTTTATTGATGCCGCCAGCTTTGTATCCCATCCCTTCCTTCAGCTGGGCAGCGAAATGGACCTCATCGATATTTCCTACCAGATTGCTTCGGAGGGTTCAGCGGGGTATGAGTTTCTTGTCCGGACCGCCGGAGAAGATGCGATATGGACTCCCTGGACCAGCGCCGGTGAAACAAACCCCGCCGTCATCGGACTGTCTGCACGATATGCGCAGTACATGATTAATATGTATGGCACAATGAACTCAACCGTTCAGTTTTCTGAAGCAACCCTTAATATCGTGGGCACACAGCTCACGGGTAATATCAACCACATCAGCGAGTTCACGGCGGAGGACAGCCCTTACTGGGCCACCGAGAATATTCAGATGACGGACGGGATTCACAATTTTGAGCCGGGTTCAATCATCATGTTTTCTCCGGAAACGGGATTGACTATCGGGGCAGCCAATGTCTATTTCAACGGGACAGCGGAAAACCCCATTCTCCTCACATCGTATAATGATATCGCCGGCCTGTGGTCCGGGGTCCATTTTACATCCGAAAGCAACGGCGTTGAGTCCGTGATGGAATATGTCATAGTAGAGAATGCCGGTCATCTCTACAATGCGGATCTATACTGCAGCGGCACTTCGGAACCAGAGATTCACCATTGTACATTCAGAAATGCCGACGGCGATGGAATCCGGCTGGAAGCCTCCAGTATATCAATAGCAGAATCCCTGATTGCTGACAACAGCAGTAACGGCATCCATGCCTCTGCATCTACCACGGTATCATTGTCTAATACAGCTATCAGCAGCAATGGAAATTCCGGGATGTATTACGCTGATTCAAATGTATTCCCAAGCTTTTCCGGCACCGTTATCTCCGGGAATCTATATGGCATTTTTACACCGACGCCTAATAATTCTTTTGCACCTTTGGAAGAAACCCAGCTCCTGCTTGAAAACAACGGATCCACCCTGGCCATCGGCGGCGGCACCATTTCATCTGATCAGCACTGGGCACTGTACCCGGGCGGATATGCTATCCTGGGGAATGTCTCCGTTTATCAGTCCGGCGGGACCCCCACACTCACTCTGGACGCAGGGGTGACACTGAAGTTTGCGGACGGCACAGGCTTGAACATCGGAAGCGGTTCCAGTCATGGCGGTGAAATCCTTGCAGACGGCACTGAAGAAATTCCAATCATTTTCACCTCTCTTTCCGGCGAATCCGGGACATGGAACGGGATTACGTTCGACGACGGCAGCGATTACAGCACATCCACCAGTTTCATGAACTTCATAACCATTGAAAACACCGCTGGGTTCGGTCTGTCAGCATACAACTCCAGTGAGCCCCATGTACAGAATTCCGTGATTCAAAATATCAACGGCAACGGACTGTCCCTCTCTAACGCGCCCATCAGCCTGGAGAATGTGGATATACAGAACTGTATTGGAAACGGGATTTTAATATCCGGTTCGAATCCCTCACTGGTGTTTGTGGACATCATTAACTGCGGAAATGCAGGGTACTACATGAATGATACGGTATCGGAACCTGCCTTTTATGACTGCACCATTACGGATTGTGATTTTGCCTTTTACTATCCCACACCAAATACATCCTTTGTTAATATTCCGGAAAACCTGACATTCAGCAACATCCTGGCAGGCGTGGCCGTACCCGGCGGAACCATTTCCACCGATCAAACCTGGCCGTATTCCGAATATGGATATGCCGTGCTGGGGAATTTGACGGTGATGGGAAACGACGCCCTTGTCACGCTGACCATTGAAGCCGGGAACACCGTTTATTTCGGTGAAGGCGTTCAAATGCAGATTGCTTCATACTACTACAGTTATGATGATCATCCGGGTGCACTTGTCGCTGTTGGAGATGAGGAAAACCCGATTACCTTTACTTCACTGAACGGCGAGTCAGGCGGGTGGGACGGTATATATTTCCACGATCATTCTGACGCCTACAATGCTCAGACGGAATTGACCTGGTGTATTGTAGAAAATGGTTTGAACAGAAATATTTATGCGTACAAAACCACTCGCCCTGCTGTAAATCACTGTCTAATCCGGAATTCAGCCGGCAGCGGCATCTCTCTGGATGATTCCGATCTGCTTATTTCAGAATCCACAATCGACAACAATCTGTATGGCGTTAAATCCGAAAACGGGAGTCAGCCCGTATTTTCTGACTGCAGTTTTGAATATAATATCGATCGGGAAATCTGGGCGGTTCAGCCCAACAGTATGCCCTCTCTGCTGAACTGCTCCATGGCTGCCGATGCTCCTGTCGTCGTTGACAGCGGCACCCAGACCATCAACCGGACATGGGCCAGTCTGCCTACCGATTATATTGTTTCCGGAGATATCGTCATTCGGAATGATGATGCGCTTGCAAGTTTGACTATCGAACCGGGCAATACCATTCGTTTTGCACCGGATGCCGGCATCCAGATTGCTGAAAATTATTACAGCTACGATGATCATCCCGGAGAACTCATCGCAAACGGTACCCCGGACTCTCTCATTGTATTTACGCATCTGTCGGATACCAGTGCTGTCTGGGGAGGGCTGTTGTACCATGATCATTCCGATGCCTACGGGGCTGCATCAGTGCTGAATCACTGCATTGTGGAGCATGCCGGTGATTACGGTGTGTGGTCATATTATACCAATCTGCCATCCATAACCAATACCATTATCCGGGACGGATCCGGTAAGGGTTTATATCTGGATAATGCCGACATCACCGCCTCTGCAGTAGAAATCACCGGCAACGATGTCGGGATTCAGACCCGGAACGGATCGCAGGCGGTTTTCAGTGATATCACACTGAACAGCAATGTGACAGCTGAGATTTATGCTGAAGAACCCAATTCATTCCCCACCTTCCTGAATTGCACAGCCAATTCAGATGCACCCATCCTTATTGACGGAGGCACACAATCCATTGATCGAACCTGGGTCACACTCGGCATCCCATACATCATCAACGGAAACATCACAGTCCGCGGACAGGATACCGCTCCCAGACTGACCATTGATCCGGGCAATACAATAAAATTTGCCTTTGGTGCGGGACTGCAGATTGCTGAATACTATTACAGTTATGATAATCATCCCGGTGCTCTCACAGCTGCAGGGACTCCCGACAGCCTAATCACATTCACTGCATTGAATGACTCTGTTGGCGGATGGGCAGGGGTATATTTCTATGATCATGCTGATTACAGCACATCTTCCGTCCTGAACTACTGCGTGTTCGAAAAAGGAGACGCCTACAACCTGAATTTCTATGCCACAACCTCTCCTGAAGTGGAAAACTGCATAATCCGCCATGCTGCCGGAGACGGGCTGATTTTCAATAACGCCGACATTACTCTGAACAATGTGGAAATTTATGGAAACGGTTCCGGTCTGCAGTCTGTAAGCGGCGCGCAGCCCACCTTTACCAATGCCGTTCTCACAGATCACAGCGGTTACCATATCTCAGCTGACGGTCCCAATCAGTTCCCGACATTTTTCTCGTCTTCTGCCGATATGAGTGCCGATATCCTTATCAGCGGCGGTACACAGACCATCAACCGCAGCTGGGCCGATCTGGGACCTGACTACCTGATTAACGGCAGCATACTCGTTCGCGGGACGGATACGGTTCCCCGGCTGACTGTGGAACCCGGCGTGACTGCCAGATTTTCAGAAGGCTCAACCCTTCAAATTGCTGAAAACTACTACAGTTACGACAATCATGCAGGAGAACTTTACGCAATAGGATCTGCAGAACAACCCATCAGCTTTACATCCCAAAACGAGACTCCAGGCGGATGGAACGGTATTTATTTCCATGATCACAGCGATTACGGCTGCTCATCAACAATGTCATACTGCACAGTAGAATTCGGTGCATCGTACAATATTTACGGGAACAACACCAGCGGTCTGACTGTGGACCACTGCGTTATAACCTCTTCTGCCGAATACGGTGTTTCACTAACCAATTCCTCGCCTGTCTTCAGTGTTTCGCAGATTACAAGCAACGCTTCCTATGGGATTTATCTGTCCGGCTCATCCAACCCCCTTATCGGCGGCAGCCCGGGAACAACCAACGACATTTTCGGCAACGGCGGCTACAACGTGTACAACAACACCGTGAACAACATTGATGCAACCCATAACTTCTGGTCATATGAAGACAGTGAAGAATATATTTACGATTATTACTGGGATTCTTCTCTGGGGGTTGTTTTCACCAGCCCTTCCGCCGAACAGTCCCTGTACGGCAACATGCCGCCATATGCATTCAGCCTGATTTCTCCGGTTGACGGAACCGTGACCACCGAGGTCCGACCCACATTCAGCTGGGCTTCAACCTCCGATCCGGAGGGCGAACCCGTCACATACAGACTGATGCTGACGGATGATGAAGACTGGTCGGACGCCTATCTTTTCGAACCCGTTTCAGAGACCAGCGTGACAATCGACACCGATCTGGAAGGCGGAGTCCAGTACTGGTGGAGAGTTCGGGCACAGGATGAAATTCTTTCCACCAGCAGCATAGATACATGGTCATTTGTTTTCAGCAATGAGCCAACCACACCCGATCTGCTTTCACCATTGAGCGGCAGCACAATACTTGGGGACGATCTGCTGACATGGAGTGTGGCGGTTGATCCCGATGAAGGAGATGCGGTAACTGCCTATCAGATTCAGATAGACACGGATGCGGATTTCCCGGCACCGGTCATTGATACCTTCATTCCGCTGGATTCGGTCACGCGTGAAGATGCCCTTTATGCGGTACTGTACAGCCTGGACGGGTTTGATGCGTTGATTCAGGGGCTGTCCTACTACTGGCGTGTGTTCTCAATCGATTCCTTCGGAGTCGCAAGCCTGCCGGCGGAAACACCATTCTATTTCAATTTCGGCAACGCCGATGAGATGCTCCCGCAGGCATATGATCAGACAATTCACACCGTAATCAACACCCCGGTGCAGATCAATCTGACGGGTATTTCATATATTGGAGAAGAACTTGCATTCGCCCTGACGGAATATCCTGAGAACGGCGAACTTTCGGGTACTGAACCTGCTCTGACATATATGCCTTCAACAGAATGGCTGGGAACCGATGATTTCAGTTTCACGGTCAGCGACGCCAACGGCACCTCACTGCCCGCCGTAATCTCGATTAATGTCACCCCGCCCAACCTGCCGCCGGAACTGGCCCCTATCGGTCTGCAGTCTTTTGATGAAGACAGCGGTCCCTATGAAGTTATACTGAGTGCTTCCGATCCCGATGGCGATGATGTTGCTTTTTCGATGACGACAACGTATGCCGAGCTGGGAGCTTCCATTTCAGAAAACGTTATTACCCTGAATCCATTCCCGGATGTCTGCGGATATTTTGATATCACTGCCTATGCTTCTGACGGCGAACTCTTGGACTCCGAGACATTCGGTGTACTGATTTATCCTCTTAACGACACTCCGGTCATTGAAAACATTAATGATCAGGTGATGGACGAGGATGGGATGCTGGTGATCGAAATTGTCCCTGAAGATGTGGATAACAGCAGTCTTCTGCTGAACGCGGACAGCGATACGGGCACCATTGACTTCGAGTTTGAAGAATATTTCATAACCATCCTGCCTCATGAGAACTGGAACGGATCGGCCCTGATCACAGTGACGGCCGATGATCTTCAGGATCGCGCAGTCGGTATGAGGGTATTTAATCTGCAGGTGAATGCGGTGAATGATGCACCGGTTATCCCGAGTATTCCTCATCAGATAACATTTGTGGATATCCCGCTGATTCTGGAATTCCAGGTAGATGATGTGGACGGTGATGAACTTTCGGTCAGTTCTGAATCTGATCAGCAGAATGTTGAAACTGCACTGGATCTTGCTGCTGATCCACCGCTCATTACCATCACACCGGTATCCGGATGGCATGGTACGGCAGTGATTTCCATTATGGCAGACGACGGTACAGCGGTCACCACGCTTGACTTTGAAGTTTCCGTCATCGCAGAAACCGCCGAAGGATACGGCTGCACCGATCCTGCTGCAATCAACTATAACCCAGATGCGCTGGTGGATGATCAGAGCTGCGTTTATCTGGATCCGGAACAGCTTCCTGAACTCATTTCCATTTCGGATGTGAATCCGGACCAGGGATATCAGCTGCTCCTGATCTGGAATGCCTGTGCCTTTGACAACGACGATCCCAATAATCCCATTCCCGTGGAACAGTACAGTGTTTGGCGCGAGGATCTTGCCGGACCTGAATCAATCTGGTCTCAGGTTGGTACAGTTACGGCCGTTCAGAATCTTACATATTCCTTTGTTGCTCCAACCCTGTTCAATGGTTCCGAGGCCTTTTTCAAAGTATATGCCCATACTGAAACGCCGTGGATCAATTTTCCCGGCAACATCATGTCCGGCACGTCCACCGATGATCTGGCACCGGCAGTGCCTGCAGGGCTTCTGACATCATTTTACGACGGGTCTGTCTCACTTGAATGGAGTGAGAATCCGGATGAGGATTTCAACTATTATACGGTATATCGGGATGGAGAGATGCTGGGATTCACTTCAGACGTGACGTTTGCTGATCATACTGCTCCGTTCGGGGAAGAAGTGGCTTACACCGTCACGGCTGCCGACTTCAGTTTGAATGAAAGTGACTTTTCAGCTCCGTCTTCGATTCAGGCTGGTATTCTTGGTGACTTAAATTCAGATTTTTCCATAAACGTGCTGGATGTGGTTATTCTGGCGGAATTGATACTGTACGGGAATGATTCTGAATATATGGCCTGGGCCGGCGATCTCAACTTTGACGGTGCGCACAACGTGCTGGATATTGTCATCCAGGTTGAAATTATTCTTGGACCGGACCTGGTCAGAGGAGACACTGTTTCCAACTGCCGGATATCATATGGAAACGGGCAGTTCACTCTGACTGCAGACGGTTCAGCGGCTGGTTTCCAGTTGGAGGTTACGGGTGATTTTCAGATCACGTCTGCGGTACTGCCGGAAGGTTGGGAGATTGTTCACAGCGATGCCACCATTCTGGCATATACCATGAACCCCTCCGGTAATTCATCCGCTGATTATGAATTCAGCTACAGCGGTGATTTTGAGATCACCGAGACCTGCATCGCTGACTGGCATCAGTCTCTGGTCCAGCCGGTAATTTCCATTCTGCCCGAGACCTTTATGCTGGCGGGTGCCAGTCCAAATCCCTTTAATCCGGTAACCACGATCCATTATCAGCTGCCGAAAACCGCTGCGGTCAAACTGGAGGTTTTTGATCTTAATGGGCGTTTGGCTGCTACGCTTATTGAGGGCACCCAAAACGCAGGTATTCATGAAGTATCCTGGAATGCCGGACAATTGGCCAGCGGTGTGTACCTGATTCGCATGACGGCAGAAGGATATGTCGGATATTCAAAGGTCATGCTGATCAAGTAGCAAGTTCGTTGCTCCGCTTATCAGAGGCTGAAGACAGTCCGGAGAATAATGATGATGAAGCCCGTCAATGACGGGCTTCATTATACCGTAAAAATCGTGTAAGTGTCGGTGCGAAATCTGCCCGGAATCTACCGGAGCAGCGGAATCAAAAATCGATAACGACGTTTATTGAATACAACAGCCAGAATTGAATTCCTCAAAAAAAATATGGATTTCCTGCAAAATTTGATTTTACCGTCCAAAAGAGGGAATTGTGGTTGAAAGACCAATATAAATGCTCACATAATCTGCGTTCAGCTTTCGGCTGACATACCCGATCTCACGGTCTTCTTCATTAATCCAGGTCATTGGTCTTTTGATGCCTGGAATGACAGTGTACTGAATGCCGAAATCAATGCCCATTTTGCGATTCGGATAGATACTGCTTCCCAGCTCGAAAATCAATCCCGGATGCAGTTCACCATCAATGATTTTCGTGAATGAATCGTCTTCGCAGTCATCCTCACACTCAATCCCAAAAACCCATTCCCAGAAACCAAAGTCATTTCCCCAGTCCCATTTGATTTTCTCATAGAACCAGAATATACCGCCCTTCAGTCCGATATACGGCCGAACGGCTCCTCTGATGGTTGGACTGGTGAGTCGGGGTCCAAAGGTCAGACTCCAGCTTTCTTCCACGTTTACTACCCGAACATCTTCGCCGTAATATCCATTAACGTAGTACATTTCCTCCCACCAGGAATTATGCTTGAACATCATGTACTGCAGTTCCAGGTCCCATTGCAGGAACGGTAATTCCCATGGTCTGCGTCCCCAGACCAGCCTTCCGGATAATCCCGGATTGGTATATTTGTCGTATTCAGCCTGAGGTGTCTGAAATCCCAGACTGCCTTCAAAAACATGCACATCATCACCGGCAGAAAGATTCCCCGCAAGTAACAGCAGCAGGGATACGGTTAATATTTTCAGTATGTGTTTCACAATTGTGGAATTGATTCTGTCATTGGACTTCAAGGGGGCGTTCGAGTCCTAACCTGCATATTTCACGAGAATATCTAAACGTAAAATGCTTTGCATTTTCCAGACGATCATGCATCTGGTCGATTCTGTTTCATTTACGCTCGATATTTATTCTCATTGTACTGTCCACACCAATGTTGTTAAAAGCGTTTCGCAAGCCCTGCATAATCAATCAGCTCTACCATTTCATTTCCAAGCCTCATGATATATCCGGGCCATGATCATTCTTTCTCAGAACTGCAGCACGATTCCAATACGGATGTTGGAAAAATCCGTCCGCGTTTTAAATTTGGTTATAGAGGCAGTTTCAGCAATACCGTCATCATTCAGATCTTCATAAACAATGGAATCTTCCGTCATGTATTTCAGTTTCGGATTGTAGTACTGTTGGTATCCGATATCCAACAGAAGCTGACCCGGTCCTTTTCGATCTCCAAGCGCCAATCCTTTCCAAAGCTGAATTTGAATACCGGCCCCCCATCCTTTGCTGAAGCCGCTGCTGCTGGCATTCTGAGAACTGGCAATATCCCCTTCATCATCCCAGTCATCCTCATCCGTAATTTTGGTGGAAGTGGTCAGATTCACAAAGCCGATCATTCCATCCAAATAGGGCTGCACCGGACCCGGCACCGGCCGAAATCTTCCGATAAGATGTCCCTGGAAAATATTGTTGGTGGTTTCCTCCCGCACATACACTGTACTGACATAGGAATTGAATGGGACTTTCCGATTAGTCTGACCATACTGTCCATACATGATGTTGGCACCCACTCCCAGCGGCAGCAGCGGAATATGATACATCCCGTTAACATTCAGCGACCAGATTGTATTGTCCAGCTGGTCCGCAAAATCGTTTTGGGCAGATCCGCCGGACACGCCGATTCCCACCTGAAATCCCAGGGTGGGGAGCTGCGCAAGAATGGGAAATATTGAAAGCAAAATGCAGCTCAATATGATCGTTTTACCAAAAATGGATTTAAACATTGATGATCTCCTGTAAAAAGAAAACCAGGGCGAACCCTGGTTTTCAATATTGATTATAATTATTTCGCTTCCCAGAACTGCTTCAGCTTCGGTATCCCTTCCAGAATCTGTTCAACAGATATACCGGAATAGGCAAAGCGGACAAACTTCTCGGTTTCTCCGGGCAGCGGTGTTCCGAAATGTTCACGGGTACAGAAAGAGACTCCGGTCGCTTCCAGGGTATTCATTCGGAACTCTTCCAGGGAACTGACACCCAGACGCTCATAGACTTTTGTGACATTGGGGAACATATAAAAGGTTGTCTCAGGTTTATCACAAATCACACCATCTATCTTATTCAGCTCATCTACCAGCACATCACGACGGGATTTGAGGATTCCGACGATTTCTTTCGGACCGCTCTGATCGCCTGTAAGTGCTTCAATCCCGGCGTACTGAATAAAATGATTTGTACAGGATTCATCATTAACATTCAGTTTGCCTATGACGTTGATCACACTTGCCGGACCAATGGCTGCCCCCAGGCGCCAGCCGGTCATGGCATACGTTTTCGAGAATGTATGGAGAATGACGGTCCGTTCCTTCATTCCCGGCAGAGCCACGATACTTTTGCTTTCACCTGAGTAGCGGATATTGAAATAGGCTTCATCGGCGAGCACCCACAGGTTATGCTTCAGTGCCAGATCGGCCACCCACTGCATTTCTTCATCATCAGATTCAGCGCCAATTGGATTCTGAAAATTATTGTAGATAAAAATCCGAGTGCTGTCAGTAATCTGGGATTCCACCTGTTCACGGTTAATGCGAAATCCCTGATCCGTCATCACATATCCATACGGCAGGGCGTTGCCGCCCAGGAAGTTGATCTGTGATTCGTAAATGGGGTATCCCGGATTGGGATACAGAACCCCTTCGCCGAAATTCAATACCGCATTCAGGAATTTCCCGATTACGGGTTTACCGCCGGGCTGTATCGCCACGTTTTCAAACGTGTACTCAACGCCCCGCGTTTCGCCAATATGTTCAGCCAGTTTTTCCCGAAGCAGCGGGACTCCTGCCGCGGGATTGTAGCCTGTCTTCTTATCCAGCATGGCTTTGTGTGCCGCTTCAATAATATTGGGCGGTGTGATAATATCCATATCTCCCAGATGAAACGGGTACACATGATTGCCTTTCGCAGCAAAAGCCGCAGCATCTCCGGATACTGCAAAGGCGGTTTCAGTGCCTAAATTCGCTAATCTAGTATTATACATTTACATTCCTTTCAGTTTAATCAGCCTGACCCTATTCCGGGATAGCGTTTCGTATTGCATCCATCCGGACAGAACGGTCTGCAGCAAATTTCTGAATGCCCTTCCACTGCCAGTCTGCAGAGAGGTGGGCTTCTTCTATCACATCGTCGAGGGTACCGCCGGACCGCCATCTGTTGTCCCAGTCGGATGAGATAGAATACTCTTTGACGATGGGATGGCGCATCCAGCTGCCCATAAGATTAATGCCGGTATTGGTAATGATCATGGCATCCAGCCATTCTTTTTCCGAGATGACCGACTCTTGGTATTCAGCGGTTTGTCTCTGGAACAGACCGTAGGAGAGTGCGGCCACAATTTTTACATTGGGACCTTCCTGTATTTTCGGCCACATGGAGAGCAGTTCGTCAATGGCCTTGGTTCCCCGAATGATCACAACCCCTTCCTTGGGTCGGCCGGGATCGTAGTCTTTGATGAGGTAGGCGCCTTTAGCGGCGTCATAATAGCTGGCCATTCCCAGAGCTTCTCTGTCCGGAATTTCCACTGCCGGACGGGTCAGGTGCAGAGCAATAATGGGCACCTCTGTGCTCAGCGCAGCAGCCAGCATCACCGGAACTTCATTGTATTCATACGGATGAAGATTCAGAATATGGCCTTCGGGGAACAACTGGGTAACTCCCGGAGAGAAAATGCCAAAATGCGTTCGGCTGTCTTCGGCGGTTTCGGGACCGCTGTGACCGGCCACCCAGATGGTTTTCCCCACGACGAACTGCGTATCCTGTGCAACCTGGCTGAACAGGCGCATGGGACCGTATTTCAAATAGGAAAATGAACCATATGTTGAACAGGCAGTAAGAAATCCGTTGTAGGTTCCATTAAATGTATCTTCATTGAAATTCACGGTAGACACGCCCACATTAATGCCGGCATTCGCAAATTCCGTGATTCCCTGCGGCATCAGACAGCCTTTGGGATTTTCCGTGCGGCTGTACATACCGAGGTCTTCCCCACCGTTCCAGCCTTTAGAAAATCCAGCAATATTGGTGGAACCGGCCAGGTCGGCAGAGTTCACCAAAAACAGCGGACGACCGTATTTTTCGTTGGAAAATGTATTCAGCCAGGAGCCATAATCGCCAAAGCCGGCCCGGTTGGGTGCCTTTTCTCCCGGTTTTTTGAACAATGACTCAGGATAACTGTGGAAATCAAAAATTGCCGGATCATCCATCGGATTCTTATCATAGAGATCCGCACCATTAAGCGTTTCCGGAACACCCTCGCCCAGTTTTACCAGTCGGTCGGCGAGAAAATCGAGATAGCCGTCTTCTTTATCAAACAGTGACATCACCGTTTCAAGCACTTCTGCCATCTGAGCCTTGCTTTCATCATAGCTGGCCGTGAATGGCGTGTCCATAAACGGGATATCCAAATTATAAGCGGCGGCAAAATCTTTTTTGGTTCTCCAGAATTCTTCGCTGTTTCTTTTATGCGGTGCACCGTGGCTGGGAGCATCGTACTTATAATAACCACGGCCTTTCCGCATCTTCAGCCATAACAATTTTGGCTGGTCGGAATCGGGATCTTCAAGAAGTTCATTGTACGCTGTCATGATTTCTTCCCAGTCTTCCCCGTTTTCAGCACCGGTTACTTTCCAGCCGTAAGGTTCAAACCAGTCTTTGGGCGTACCCGCCATCACGGAACTGAAAGTACGGGCATCAATCCCCCAGTCATTCCAGTCAAGCAGCGTGATGAAATTTCCCAGTCCCAATCCATATGCCGAATTTTTGGTTTCATGAATGACACCGGGAGTCAGACCGCCTTCACCCTCTACTGCAAAAACTTTCACCTGGTCAAATCCGGCATATTTCAGTGCAAACGCCTGTCCGGCAGCAATTGGAAATCCATGCCCGCTCGGACCGGTGTTGGTTTTGAAAAACAAAGTTTTGCCTTCCATTTCAGCATGGCCCGGCAATCCGCCGCGACGGCGAAGAGTCAGCAGGTCTTCCCATGTCAGCGTGTATTCTGTACCCATGGGATTCAGATATTTAGAATCTCCCGTCTTCTGGTATTTTTTTCGAAGTGCTTCATTAAACACGGCCAGCGTTGCATATACAACGGGATTGGCATGACCGGCACTCAGAATGAATCGATCACCAAACCGTTTTCCGGGATTGCGGATATCCCAGTTCATCGCACCCGACAACAGTGTTGCAACCGTTAAATGCACCTTTGAACGGGATCCGCCCGGATGTCCGCTCTGGCTGACATTCAACATGATATCAATACATTGATCGATTTGATCGGCAGCTATCTGCCAGAAGGGAAAATCTTTTTTCAGATCGGTCATTGATTTCATTAAAACATCCTCTATTAGTGTTGAAAAAATACTTCTGGTTTTTACCCAATAAATTACGACTCCTTTATCTATTTATAATATTGAAAACCAAATATGTATATCGAATGTGCAATTTGCGGATAGGCGGACTTTCCAAGGATATCATGATTGTTTCAAAACGACGTAGATATATCGGATTTTTCTGGAATTACCGACAGTCACGGCTGTGACGCGGTGGAACTTTAGAATAATCATGACCGCCATTTCCGCCGGCGTCAGAAATCCACGCAGACTGCCGCAGGTTTAATAACGGACCCTGAAATCGGATTTATAAGGGCATGCTGCAATGTGAGACAGGAGTGCGGATTTGGCTGCTTCAGGAATTGTGGGCGGATTAATAAACGAAACCGAACGGCAGATGCCGGTTCATATCTTTGAAATCAGGACTGGAATTTGGATTTAAGCAGGTGAAAGGGGATTGAGCCGGCACTCAGGATTTTCAAATGAAACAGTTCTTCATCAAAGCGATCAGCCTGCCGGAGTACTGCATCTGAACGAAGTTCCTGAATACGGCTGTAACCCAGAAACCGGGTAACGGATTCGCCAAGCCGAGTCCGTGTGCTGTTCAGCATTTCGACTGCAGCAGATTCTGAACAGAATCCCTGTTTCAGGATTTCGTCCTGAGCTTCGGGGATGGTCATTTCTCCCAGATGTACCAGCACATCCGACCGAGCCAGGACTGCATATTTCAAAGCCTGATACAGGAGTTCAAGGGTCAGACCGTTCGGAATAGCGGCAGGGTCTTTCTCGGTCATCAGCCAGGCAGAATAAAACTGCCAGCCGTGTTCAGTTACCGGACTGCGGAACACCTTTCGTATATCTCCTTCATGGCTTCTTTGAAAGCGTTCCTGAAGTATTCGACCGGGGTAAAGGTTCTGCCAGAACCATAACTGCAATACAGACTTCGGCATAGGCTGTATGTACCCGCAATTGTATTCAGTCTGAATGCGGTTTGGGTTTTCCTGCACCCAGCCCAGGCTCCACCATTCAGAGGACAGCGGACCGCTGGATACCCGGATCAGAGCGGGTGACGGCTGATAATATTCAGGAAATGGCTGAAAACGTACTTCCGTCTGCGGCTGGTATTTATTCAGCTGTGTGGTTTCCAGCAGCTGCCGCGTTCTGTTGGCAAACTGTTGAAAATTCTCTGCATATTTTTCAGGTTTCAATTGATTTTCATGGACCGCGTTCAAAGCCCATTGGATAACCTGCAAGGTATCAGAGCGCTGAACCCACACCGGCTCATCGTTTTCTCTCAGATAGATGGGCAAGGCGGCCTTCAGCATTCGGTTCTGGAGTCGGCGGATTTCTGCTGCAGCCAGGTCCGCCACTTCCCGAATATGGATATTTTCATGCGTCAGGAGCTCCACGTACTGACCATAGTCAGCCGGAGCAAGCGGCTCTTTGCGTTTGGCATGTTTCTCATGGAAGTCATCCAGCCAGGCATCATACTCAGAGACACTTACTCTGGCATCATGAATCAATGCATCGATGCGGTCCAATGCTGCATTATCGGCATTCAGCATCAGCGGTATTTGGTCCAGCAGCAGCAAAATCCGGTTCAGCATATTTTTTGCCTCTGTCAGATAGCCTTCCGGAGAGATTCTCAAACGATTCTGCAGCTGGTCTTTCAGGCGTCCGACGGATTCCAGACGACCTTCAACAGCCTGGATTTTATGGGTCATCTGCAGACTCGGATCGATAATGACTTGATGCAGTCCCAGCCAGACCTGCTCCGGGAACAGAGCCGTGTTCCAGGAGGGTTCATTCACAACGGAAAGTTCAAACAGGATTTTTGCGACAGCATTGGACAGGATTTGATAGTCAATCTGCTCTTCGGGGCGCAGTGCACGCGGATCAATCTGTGTCAGTTCAAGGTCAAACCGTTTCAGGTCAGCCATCAGCTCACGTTCCGACTGCAGATTAAAATCGCCGAAACGATCATCCCACATGTGCCGGCCGTTCATCGTGGCGGCTACGGGATGATTTTTAAAATACCATTGAAAAAAAGCGTCAGACAGATCATCAAATCCGCGCCGCTGACTGCGGTGACAGCCGACAATCAGAACAACGGCAAGGATGAGACTAAGTCTGCGCATTCTGAGTGATTGACCGGATATCATTTTTCTCGGGAGCCACCAGTCCGCCGGATATTACCATTTTCAAGCCGTCTTCAGTAGACATTTCTGTTTCAATGGCATCCTCCTGCGGGATAATAATCATATATCCTGAGGTTGGATTGGGTGTGGTGGGTACGAATAAGTGATAATAGTTCCGTCCGTCAGCGTCTTGGGACTGCCCCGTGACCATGGCGATGGTCCAGAGTTCTCTTCGAGGGTACTCTATGAACACCACTTTCTGAAATGCCTGGGTGCGGGGTGCGGTAAGGGTGGTGGTAATTTGTTTGATGACACGGTAAATAGAATTGACAATGGGAATTATGGTGAACAGGCCTTCAACCCATTGCAGGATTCGTCTGCCAAGATAATTCCGTACAAACAGACCGAGTACATAGATAATAATTATGGTGGCGGCAAAACCGATCAGTTCCGGCAGGAAACGGGGTATTTTCTCAATATCAAGAAATGATTCAATGAGTTTTGCACCGGGTTTTGCAAAAAACTGGAACAGCCAGTTGATGATGACTACTGTCAGGGACACTGGTAATATGGCAAAAACACCTGCCAGAATATTTTGTTTTAATTTGTTCATGCGGTTGTTCGTCTCATTTCTGTCAAAATAATTCCAAACCCGTTCATTGAATTCTTGTTATCCCAACAGACGTCAGGCAGACAGCGGAAAAGCATTTATCGTCTGTCCAGTTCGTCCACAAATTCAAGCTCTGTTCGAAAGTCAATCTTGAAGTCAAAATCCATTTTATTCAGCCACGTTAACTGCCGACGGGCAAACTGCCGCGACTTCTGCTTGATGATTTCTTTTGCCTGGGATACAATCAGTTCCCCTTTCAGGACATCCAGAATCTGTTTGTAACCCACACCCTGCATAGCGTGGCAGTCGGGTTTCACCCCTGCGCTGAGCAGGTCGGATACTTCTTCCATCCAGCCGTTTTCAAACATTTGGTCCACCCGCTCCTCAATTCGATGGTAAAGTTTTCTCCGGTCGTGAAAAATACCGATCAGAAAAAAACCCTTCCGTTTTCCCTTATCGGCGTTCTTCTGCATTTCAAAAACTTTTGATGGAGCCATCCCGGTCAGGGTATAAATTTCCCAGGCCCGTGTAATACGTTTGTGGTCGTTCAAATGAATGATCCCGGCATATTCCGGGTCTATCAGACGAAGTCTTTCGTGGATTTCTTCCAGGCCTTCCTTTTCAATCTGTTTGCGCACCAGGTCACGGATAGACTCAAACGTATCTTCCTCATGGATGATGCCGCTGATAAGGGCTCTGATGTACAGCAGGGATCCCCCGCAGATAACCGCCTTTTTGCCGCTCTCAGCGAACTGCTTCAGCAGCTCCTCCACTTTTTCCACATAGTATCCGGCAGACACGATTTCCTCCGGATCCATTGTATCAATCAAATGATGTTTGACCCGTGCGAGTTCTTTCCCGGACGGCTGGGCGGTTCCAATACGGAATCCTCTGTAGATCTGTCTGGAATCCACAGAAATAATTTCAGCATCAAGCGCGCTGGCCAGTTCCAGCGAAAAACTTGTTTTTCCGGCGGCAGTTGCACCGATCACCAGGGGGGTTCGGCCTTTTAGTGCAGGAATAATGATGTTGGCATATTCTTTCCAAGACATGGTGCTAAATTCTCTTTCAGTTTTGACGGTTTACTTGGTGCCGTTTAATAAAAGTGAATTTCAGATTTTTCATCATATCGGTCTCATTGTGCTGCAGCAAAAGCGATTCACATTCAGATGCGTTCAAATCTTTGATCAAGTTCCTCGACACTCAGATTTACTACAATGGGTCGTCCATGCGGACAGAAATACGGATGCCGGGTGGCAAAGAGTCTGTCCACAAGGGTTTTAATTTCTTCCGGCTCCAATTTATCTCCCGCCTTAATCGCCGCCTTGCAGGCATAGGTGGCAGCGATATGATCCATAAACCCGGAGCCCAACTCGTGATGTTCCAGATAGCGATCCAGAATCTCCCTGACAATTTTCCCTTCGCTGCCCAGATAAACATCAGGCGGTACGCCTTCAATAATGATTGTGTTTTCACCAAATTCCCGAAGCTGAAATCCAATTTTTTCCAGATAGGGAACTATTTCCGTCAGTTTGGAAAATTCATCCGGCTGAAATTTCACAGTTTGCGGGAACAGCACTGTCTGTGACGGCAGGCCGCCGGATTCCAGAGCCTTCTGGGCTGCTTCAAACAGAATCCGTTCATGCGCCACATGCTGATCGATGATGATGATACCGCTTTTCACTTCCGTAATGAGGTATTTGTTATGGACCTGCCAGATACCGGAACTGTCCGCTGCCGGAATGCCCGGTGGCGGTGTCATCATGGCTTCAATCCGCTGACGGGCTTTCTGAATGCGCACCGGCGACATTTCAGAATGATCGTCACCTGTTGAAAATTCCGAGCTTCCGCCGCGTGGCGCAGTTTCCACGGGAAACGTCATCTGTCCCTGTTTCTGCTGGGACCACTGATTGGCGGGGGCCGGAATCATGTGCGAATCGGAGGAAGGGAAAAATCCGGGGATGACGGAGAGCAGATCTTCCAGTGCCTGGGTTACCGCCGTTTTCACAACGTAGTAGATACGCCATTCATCCTGAAAACGGACTTCCAGTTTCGCGGGATGCACATTGACATCCACCTGCTCCGGCGGGACATTCAGCTTAAGGGCAAAGAACGGAAACTCTCCGCGCTGCAGCAGTGACCGGTAGCTGGTGTAAACAGCCGAATTCATCATCCGTGACTGAATGGCCCGTCCGTTAAGAAACAGGTACTGTTCCCCCTGTCTCTTTTTGGTCAGATCCAGATTCCCAACGAATCCGGACACAGAATAGTGATGCTTCTCATAGTGCACTGGAAGCAGCGAGTCCATAAATTTCCGGCCGTAGAGATCCCGAATCCGCTGTTTCAGGTCTGCGGACTGGAGATTGTACACTTCACGACCGTCGCTTTCAAATCGAAAGGCAAGATTGGGCAATGCCAGCATGAACTGCCGGATGACATTGGTAATGATGCGGTATTCGTATTCTTTCTTCTTCAGAAATTTCCGTCGGGCAGGCACATTGAAAAACAAATTCCTGACCTGAACCTGAGTCCCCTTCGGTCCGGCACAGGCCTGGAAACTTTCCTGATTTCCGCTGCTGATCACAATTTCATGACTGTTTAAATCATCAACGGCAGAGCGCGCTCTCACCTGTGCCACCGAAGCAATACTGGGCAGAGCTTCTCCTCGAAATCCCAGGGTCTGAACCTGGTTCAGGTCGGATTTTTCTGTAATCTTGCTGGTGCAGTGTCTCTGAAAACACGTTTTCAGATCCTCCGGCCCCATACCTTCACCGTCATCTCCAACCTGAATCAGCTGTTTGCCGCCATCCTGAATTATTACCTCAATTCGGCCAGCTCCGGCATCTACGGCATTTTCAACCAGTTCTTTCACAACAGATGCCGGCCGTTCGATTACTTCACCGGCGGCAATCTGATTGATCAGAGCGGATGGCAGTAATCTAATCTTTGACATTGTCAGGACAGTTTTTCATCCACTGTTTTACGAATCTGAGCGAGCAGATCATCTATTTCCGCAAGGAGTTTTTGAGTGTCGGATTTCATTTTACTGCAAAATTCATCATCAGAAATGCCACCCAGATTAATACGCACATTCAAAGCGGCCCCGCGGGCACCGGCAGACGCCATTTCAGCAGCAACACCGGCATCGGATACCGAATTGGGATTCCCGTCTTGAGCGGCTGTTAATGCCAGGTCCATCACACTGCGGCAGGCTTTCAGCACTTCCATTGGGATATTGGTAGCGTGTTTTGTGGCTTCCTCAATGGCAGCATCCCGGACAGCAGACTGCTCGGAAGTTTTTTTCGGAAGTCGAAATGCATCCATCACGCGATTGAAGGAATCTGTGTCTTCATCAACCAGCTGAAGCAGCCGGGTTTTCAATTTCTGACCGTCGTCTGCCAGGGTGCACATCCGTTCATAGAGGGGCTCCCATTTCCGTTTTCCAAATGTAAGATTGGCTACCATGGCAGCCAGTCCGGCACCAAGCGAACCCGCCACAGCGGCCACACTGCCGCCTCCAGGGGCTGGGGAATCAGATGACAACTCGTCGGCAAACGCATCTATGCGCATGTTTACCAGCGGTCCAAACTGTTCCCGAATCCGGTATTCAATAATTTTCTCTTTTGGATCAAAGGGTCCCAGATCATCTAGACCCATGGATTTCACGGCAATCAGGATAATATCTTTTTCCGGAATGCCGGTGGATCGTTTCTGCTGCTTTAAATAGAATTTTCCGGCATCCAGCATGGCCTGCAGCGGAATCAGTCCCACCAGTTCACTTCCCGATACACGGGTTCCGCGTTTGCGAGCCTGAGCCCGAACCTCTTCAAATGCCACATGCACCGGAGTCTGTTCAATATTCACCAGATTCATGGACAGCTGTGCCACTCCGTATTCCTCGATATACCAGCCGACAGCCTTCACAGCCTTCAGTGACCCCGGCTGCTTGACGGGAACACCGTTTTCATCACGGACAAACTTCCTTGTTTTCGGATCCCGCTTGTTTCGGCCGGCTTCACGGACATCCAAAGCGATATCCGTAGCGATCTTCTGATCCTTGCTGTTCAGGTTGACATTGTATGCGATCAGGAACTGACGTGCCCCAATGGCTGTCACACCGGCAGTCACGTTCAGTTCAGACGGACCATAATCCGGTTTCCAGTACGGATCTTTCAGCTTTTCCGCCATGGCTTCATATTCACCTGCGCGGACGGTGGCCAGATTCTGCCGGTCCTCCCGGGTTGCGGAATGTTCATACATATACACTGAAATACCCAGTTCATCCCCCACCCGCTTGGCCAGCTGATGACTGTATTCCACGCATTCTTCCATTGTGACGCCGGCAACCGGGACAAATGGGCATACGTCCGTTGCCCCCATTCGGGCATGTGCGCCGCTGTGCTGCCGCATATCCAGCACTTTCGCTGCCTCCCTGATGCCCCTGAACGCTGCTTCGATCACATCATCCGGCTCGCCCACCATCGTGACAACGGTTCGATTGGTATCTGCCCCCGGATCTACATCCAGCAGACTGATCCCGGACACGCTCTCAATGGCATCCGTAATAGATTTGACGGCAGCAAGATTCCGCCCTTCACTGAAGTTTGGGACACATTCGACAATTTTCATTTAATAGATTCCTCTCAGCATATAGATGATCCAAATAACCAATACCAGAATGGCGGCATATTTCAGCATCGCCCACAGCGAACTGCGGCGGCGCCAATAACCGCTGCGCAGCTCTGTAAAACTGAAGTCTTCCTGTTTCCGGTTCCGTCCCCGTTTTACCAAAGCGGAACTCCGGCAAATACATACATGAAAAAATAGAGAAAAGGACTCATTATCCACCACAGGATACGCATGTTTGTCAGTTCGCCAAAAATGACGAGACCGATAAGAAGCATGGGACCCATACGCTGGAGTTTGTAAACCAGATCAGGATTTTTCCGCACCATGATTCCGGAAAATATTTGCGAGCCGTCCAGCGGCGGCAGCGGTATCATGTTAAAAACCGCCAGCATTATATTAATGTAGGTAAAATAAAAAGCAAGTGTTTGGATCACATCACCGGGGTAAATGATGTTCTGGAACACCCTCAGCAGAATACCTCCAATAAAGGCCAGAAACAGATTTGAGGCCGGTCCGGCAAAGGCAACTTTCATCATTCCGGTTCGCGGATTTTGAAAGAAGCGGGGATCGACGGGAACAGGTTTTGCCCATCCGAAGCCGACAAACAGAATCATCAGCGCCCCCATGGGGTCAAGGTGTGCCATGGGATTCAGCGTCAGACGTCCCCGGCTCGCGGCGGTCTGATCACCCAGTTTATGTGCCATCCAGGCATGGGCATATTCATGAAAACAAAGTGCAAAAAGGAGACTGGGCAGCAGCAGTACAAGCACGGAAGCATCTAATCGAAACAGCATTTAACCTCTTGGATGAAATTGTTTATGGATCTCACTGAGATAGGTTCGATCCAAATGTGTATAAATCTGCGTGGTGCCGATGTCTGCATGTCCAAGAAGTTCCTGCACGAGCCGCAGGTCAGCACCGCCTTCCAGCAGGTGCGTCGCAAAACTGTGCCGCAGGGTATGGGGACTGATTTTTCGTGAAATACCGGCCTTTTTGGCATGATTGTTTAAAATATTCCAGACACTCATCCGGCTCAGCGGATTCCCGCGGAGATTCAGGTACACGACTCCCTGACTGCTGCCTTTTCGGGCCAGCCGGCTGCGGCATTGGAGGATATAATCATCCAGATACTGCAGTGCTTTTCCGCTGATGGGGATAAGGCGTTCCTTGTTTCCTTTTCCGATGACCCTCAACAGTTCATCATCCCGAAGAATGCTGGGCAGTTTCAGTGCCAGCAGTTCGGATACCCGCAGTCCGGAAGAGTACAGCAGTGCAATCATGCTTCGGTCCCGCAGACCGCCCGGATGTTCCAGGTCAACCACATCCAGTATCGATTCAATTTCATCTACCGTTAAAACTTCAGGGAGGGATTTATTCTGCCTGGGCGGCTGAAGATAAACGCAGGGATCCTGTTTACAGCGACCTGTTTCAATTAAAAACAGGTGGAATCCCCTGAGCGCGGAAAAGGCCCGGTGGACGGAGGATGATTTCCGTGTGCGAACCGAATCTCCAGTCTTGATTGGATCCATCAGATGCCTGACATAGCTTCGAATAACCTCTTCATCGATATCCGGAAAATCTGACACCTTGCATTCAAAAAAGAGAAAATCGGTATAATCCCGCAAATCCACCCAGTAGGCCTCGATAGTATTCGATGACAGACGCCGCTCAAACTGAAGATGCAGCAGATACTCTTTGGCAGCCTGATGATGGGGATTTACCTGGTCCATTATAATTCCATTATGACCGAGACCAGTGCAGTTCGAATGTGATTTTTTTGAGTTCACTCCAGTTGGCTTTTTCTTCGAGAAGATTGCCAATGACCACATACCCCGCTCCGGATTCTGCCAGGGCGGCAGCGGATTCAGCGGATCGTACCCCTCCGCCCACGATTACGGGAATGTTCAGTTTGGGTGTCAGCCACCGCACCAGTTCAGGACCGGCATGGTTGGCGGCGCCGCTTCCGGCTTCCAGAAAAATGACCTTCATGCCCATGTACTGACCGGCAAGGGCGTGGGCCAGGATGATATCCGGCTTCGACATCGGCAGCGGACGGGTATGGCTGATAATCTCCACCGAAGACGGAGACCCTCCGTCCAGCAGAATGTATCCGGTAGGAATGGTTTCGAGCCCGTGATGATAAATGAGCGGTGCGGACTGTACCTGTTCACCGATCAGATACTGTGCATTCCGACCGCTCAGCAGCGACAGGAACAGCACGGCATCCGCCCGGGGAGACAGCTGGCGGGATGAACCGGGAAAGATGATCAGCGGCAGATCACAGTGAGACCGGATCAGCGCGAGCCGATCCTCAAAATGCCCATCCATGATCAGACTGCCGCCCACCAGTATGGCGTCAAAATCCGCCGAAGTTACTGCCTGCACGATATCGGCAAGCATTCCGTCATTTTTCGAATCCGGATCAATCAGAGCAAGAGCACCGGTTCCCCGGTTTTTCCTGATTGACTCCAGTTTTCGAAAGGCGTTCATGCGCTGCGGGCCAGAAAATCTGTCAGCGTATGGATATCGCTTTTTGATCGTTTTTCAGTCACAGCAATCAGAATCTGTCGATCCGATGCATCCGTTGATACGGTGCTGAAAAAGATACCTTCCCGCTCGGCCTGCTGAACCAGTTTTTTCGCCGATCCGGGTACTTCTACCACAAATTCCTTCAGGCATCGGTTTCCGTACGGCAGATGATAATTTTCCAATTCAGCGATCCGGCTGAGGGCATACTGCGTTTTGTGAAAACACAGTTCGGCCAGTTTTCGAAGCTGGGTCCGGCCCATTAATGCCAGGTACACGGTGGCACGCAGGGCCATAAGCCCCTGATTGGTACAGATATTGGATGTGGCATTTTCACGTCTGATGTGCTGTTCCCTGGTCTGAAGGGTTAACACGAATCCCTGTCTGCCCTGCCGGTCCTCAGTGCGGCCGATGATCCGTCCCGGCATTTTGCGCACCAGTTTGGATTTGACAGCCATCAGTCCCAGGTACGGACCGCCGTAGGACATTGTGTTCCCCAAAACCTGTCCCTCGCCGACATAGATATCGGCACCCGATTTCCCCGGAGATTCAAGGAGCGGGAGGGTGGTCGGATCAGAAACCGCCACAAGCAGTGTTTTGGCTTTATCGGGAATAATTCCGCGAACGGCGGACCAGTCTTCCACCAGTCCGAAATAATTGGGCGACTGAATGACTGCACAGGCGGCATCCGGCAGATGCTTTTCAAGTGCATTCAGATCCGTCATACCGTCAGTATGAGGAATGACGACCAATTCGGCTTCCCGGTTCTGCAGGTAGGTAGCTGCGATTTCACGATACCGCGGATTGACGGTTTCACTGATCAGGATTTTCTTTTTCCGGGCAGCACTCAGGGCCAGAGAACAGGCTTCAGCAACCGCGGAACCGCCGTCATACAGGGATGCGTTGGCAACATCCATTCCGCTTAGCTGACAAATCATGGTTTGAAATTCATACATGGCCTGCAGGGTTCCCTGACTGACCTCGGCCTGATAGGGTGTATAGGCAGTATAAAATTCAGATCTGCTGGTAATGAAATCAACCACCTGGGGAATAAAGTGATCATATGCGCCGCCGCCCAGAAAACAGGTATTGATACAGGAAGGCCGGTTTGCGTTACTGAGTGCTTCCGCTTCCTGCTGCAGTTCCAGTTCCGATACCGGTGCATCAAGGCCCAACTCCCCTTTTACGCGCAGTTCGTCCGGCACAATTTGAATCAATTCTTCAAAAGAATCGACCCCGATGGCCTGCAGCATTTCCCTTTCCTGCTCAGGAGTGGAAAAAAAATATCGCATCAGCCCAGCAATTCATTATATTGTGCCGCAGACAGCAGATCGGACAAACCTTCTTCCCCAGACAGCTGAAGTTTGATCAGCCAGCCTTTTCCGTACGGATCGGTATTGATCAAATCCGGGCTGTCCTCAATCTCGGCATTGATTTCGGTAATTTCACCGCTCAGGGGCGTAAAGATATCGGCGACCGTTTTAACCGCTTCCACAGTTCCCACGGAATCCTCGGATTCAAAAGAGTCACCCGGTTCCGGAAATTCAACAAAGATGATATCACCCAGCTCACTTTGTGCATAATCCGTGATTCCGATGGTGGCGATGTTGTCGTTTACGGCCACCCATTCATGGTCCTTTGTGTACTTGAGATCTTTTGGAATATTCATTTTAATCATCCTCATATGGTTGATATTCAAAGGTTTCCAACAATCCGGTATCATAATCACCGGAGACGAATTTTTCATCCAGCAGCAGCTGCCGATGAAACGGGATACTGGTTTTAATGCCTTCAATCACACATTCGTCCAGTGCCCCGCGCATGCGTGCAATGGCGGTATCACGGTCAGGACCGTGTACCACAAGTTTGGCAATCATTGAATCGTAAAACGGCGGAATGACATAACCGGCATAGGCATGAGTATCGACCCTGACACCATTCCCTCCCGGCATGTGAAAGCTTGTGATTTCTCCGGGAGACGGCCGGAAATTATGATTCGGATCCTCGGCATTGATCCGGCACTCGATGGAATGTCCGCGCAGTTTCGGTGCCAGCATCCATTCGGGAATCTTCAGTCCGGCATGGCAGCAGATCTGATGCTTGATCAAATCGGTTCCAAAGACCATTTCGGTAATGGGATGTTCGACTTGAATTCGGGTATTCATTTCCATGAAGTAAAATCCACCGCGGGAATCAAGCAGGAATTCAACCGTACCTGCTCCAACGTATCCCACCGCTTTGACGCCTCTGGCGGCAGCAGCATACAGTTCCCTGCGGATTTCCGGAGTAACAGCCGGGGACGGTGTTTCCTCAAGCAGTTTCTGGTGTCTGCGCTGAACCGAACATTCCCGTTCACCGAGAGTGGCGACCTGTGCAAACTCGTCTGCCAGAATCTGAACCTCGATATGCCTTGGTTTCTCAACAAATTTTTCAAGATACAGACCGCCGTTCTGAAAGGCGGACAGCGATTCATTTTGAGCCATCAGAAAAGCCGGTTCCATTTGGCCGGGCTCATCCACGAGTCTCATTCCTCTTCCGCCGCCGCCGGCAGTGGCTTTCAGAAGCACCGGATAACCGTAAGATTCCGCCAGCTCCAGGGCTTGCTGGGGAGATTCCAGAATCCCTTCCGAGCCGGGGATAACCGTTACACCGCAGGAGTGCATGGTTTTTTTGGCCTGAGCCTTGTCACCCATTGCAGAAATGGTTTCAGGCGGAGGACCGATGAAATGAATTTTCTGGTCGCGGCATATTGCGGAGAAGTTATCGTTCTCAGCCAGGAATCCATAGCCGGGATGAATAGCGTCGGCATTTGTCAGTTCCGCGGCAGCAATGATGGACGGGATGTTCAGATAGCTGCGGTTGCTGTCCGGGGGTCCAATACAAATGGCTTCGTCGGCGAATCGCACATGAAGCGACAGGTGGTCTGCTTCTGAATACACCGCAACGGTCTGCAGCCCCAGTTCCCGGCAGGCCCTGATGATTCTGAGGGCGATTTCACCACGGTTGGCAATAAGTATTTTTTTGAACATCCACTAAACCGGTTCCAACTCGATCAAAGCCTGTCCGTATTCAACCGGCTGCTCATCTTCCGCAATGATGCTGACAACCCGGCCGGAAATATCCGCCTCGATTTCATTGAAAATTTTCATGGCTTCAATAATACATACGATCTGACCGGCAGTCACAATATCACCCACTTTGACATAAGGCGGATCACCGGGTTTTGGTGATGCGTAAAAGGTTCCTACCAGCGGTGCCTTTACTGCAAAACCCGACGTCTCCTGTTCAGCCGGCGGTTCGGCGGCCGGTGTTATCACCGCGGCCGGATGGGCTGTCACGGCTGCAGGAACGACGGTTTCAACAGGCTGACTGTTTCTTGAGATTCGGATTTTCTGATTATCATCGGAAATGGAAACTTCTATCTCACTGATATCCGTTCCTTCGATAAGTTCAATCAGTTCCTTTATCTGATCTTTGGGTATCATGACCAACCTGTTATTTCACCCGCTCGATATATCGGCGCTCTTTGGTGTCGATTCGGATCATTTCTCCTTCCGTGATAAAAAGAGGGACCTGAATGATGACACCGGTTTCCAGCTCAGCGGGCTTGGTCCCGCCCTGGGCGGTATTGCCGCGTTCACCGGGATCGGTCTTGGCGACTTTCATATTCATATGCTGCGGAATCCGCACTTCAATGGGTTCAACACCGTTGAAAGCAATGGTGGTGGGTGTGTTCTCAATCAGAAAATCCAGTACATCCGATACCTGTTCCTTGTTCAGGGATGTTTGCTCATATGTTTCATTGTCCATGAAATAGTAAAAATCCCCGTCGCTGTAAAGGTAGTTGAAATCCCTTGCTTCCAGCCGAATGGGCTGTATCTTTTCACCGGCACGGAATGTTTCTTCGACTACCTGTCCAGTTTTGACATTCTTCAGTTTGGTTCTTACAAAAGCAGGTCCTTTTCCCGGTTTTACATGCAGGAATTCAACAATTTTCCACAATGCGCCCTTGTGATCGATTACCAATCCGTTACGAAAATCGGATGTATCTGCCATATAAAAATCCTTTTATAATTTGAGTTGAATTTAAGGGGGTTAATTTACACAGGGCATTCCATCGGAAACAATATTTCACACCCCCGGATTCACCGTTCGATTCCCAAGCAATGAATTCCCCCACCCGTCAGCTGACGGGACTGGGGTTCAGTAAACGATCGGGGCATTAACTATTTCAACGTCACGCCAAATGGCGGATTTTCATCAAGCGACAGGGAATGCACCCTGTTACACTTATCGGCCAACTGACGGATTCAACAGGAAAATGCGCAAACGGATGCGGATGGGAAGCCGGCAGTCTGGATATGCAGCCGCAGCTGGCCATTACAAGTCAAATCGGATACAAGGCAATCGGTCCAATCCATTGTCAGAATACGTTATATCGAATCTGCAGAATGACTACTGAACCGGATTGCTTCATCCTGAATCAGGAAGAGCGACAATCTGGTGATTTTACAATTATATAAACGCCCGACAACAATAAATTTAAGGCATCGATCAGAGTGTGTTTGTCTTGAGAACAAGACCATCAGAAGGATATACCGGATTGGTTGGTTGGGTTAACGGAATACCCGTTTCCCTATCGTTGACATCATCCGAGTCCTTAACACAGAGCAATGGAAGACCCATTGATTTTGCACATAATTTGAAGATTCCAATCATTCCGGATTCATTCTTTAACAATTCAACAGCACAGGCAGTAAAATGGAAAATATTGATAACATGATGAAGCAGATGACCTTTGAATTTTTCGGTAACGGAAATCACAAGATCACCGTTGAAAAGGCACTTGAATTATATCACAGCAGCAAAGCTTTTATCATTGATGTCAGGAGTCCTGAGGAAGTCAGCCACATACGGTTTGACTTCTCCGTAAATATTCCAGTCTCTGAATTTCCGGACAGAATGACTGAGATTCCAAAAGACAAAAAGATAATCATTTTCTGTTCTTCGATTGCAAGGGCGGCAATTGTGTATATGTATTTAAGAGTAAAAGGATACAATGATGTGAAAATCTTGGGCGCTCATTTGTCCGAGATTGCAAATTGTATAAAACCGGGCTATGTGCTCAAAACGCTGAGCAATCATTCATGAATCCCATTATTGTTGTTTCTGCTGTTATCTTTTGTATCGCAGCAGTCATGGCAATGACTGGCAGAGGGGGAGGGAATTTTTACGTCCCTGTAATGATTGCTGCCGGACTCGGGATGCATGAGGCCGCAACGGTTGCTCAGTTCATTTTGTTTTGCACTGCTGTCGCGGCAGTTCTGGTGTTTCAGAAAAACAAAATAATAGACTGGAAACTGGCGTTAGTAATTGATCCTCCGACAGATATCATGGCATTTGCGGGCGGATATTACGCCCACCTTATTAACGGCAGCACCTTAAAAATAGTTTTTGCTTTTCTGCTGGTGCTGGCCGGTTTTTTTATGCTGCACAAGGTGAAAGAAAAACCTCTGAAAAATAATAAAAGGTTTGGATTTTGGCATCGCAGTTTTGGTGACAGCAGCTATGTTGTAAATCTGTGGATCGCAATTCCGGTCACTGCTTTAACCGGGCTGGCTGCCGGAATGGTTGGGATATCCGGCGGCAGCTTTAAAATTCCCTTAATGGTACTTGCATGCGGTGTACCGATGCGTGTTGCAGTGGGGACTTCTTCGGCGATGGTTGCAGTCACTGCCTTGATGGGATTCTTTGGCCACACGGCGGCCGGTGACTTTAATCATCATTGGGCGATTCCGCTAATGACTGTTGCAGTGCTCGGGGGGCTGATCGGAGGCAAGATATCTATGAATACCACACCGCGCAACCTGCAGAAAATTTTTGCCTACACGACGTTGCTGGCAGCAGTGTTTATGACGGTAAATTCATTTCTTTCCATGTGATGGAAATTAAAAACCAAGTATTATCCAGGAGGTAATTGATTAACTGATCTGGGAGCACTGCAATTCGATGTAATTCGGTAATCCCGCACCGCATTGCAGCCTTCTCGCCCATGCAGCCTGGTATCAAAAGACCAAACGGAACAGTGAATTCGCAGCAGGAGCATCAAACCAAACGGCGCATACCTGTAGCGCAAATGGCAAAAGGAGAATGAAAAAACAATTTGCATATTTGATTATCCCGGTCATTCTTGCCGGAATCTGGTTTTTTCTTAACAGAGACAGAGGTCATCCCGTTGAAAGTTTTGAGGTTTTTTTCAAAGTATTCAAAGAAAACTATGCGCTGTTCGATGTGAAGGAAATCGACTGGGACAAAGAATATTCTGTATATTCCAAGACCATTGATGAAACCACAACCGATTCTGAACTTTTTGACATTTTTCGGCAAGTACTGGAAAAACTCAACGACAGACACTGTTATGTTTACAGATTCAATGAGATTTATTTTTCCGGGTTTGGACTCCCGCCACTGAATTACGCTGAATTGATTTCTTTTGATTTCCGCATTCCGACTGACGATTTCCTGCTCAACCTGGTTGAAAATCACTATTTGATCGAGTCAGAAAAATCACTGCAAATAATATCCTTTCTGCCGCCGATGGGTATGAGAAAAGTTTTTACCACAGGATGGCTGGAAGATTTTGTTGCTTATCTGCACATGACAGAAATGAGTAATAAGACAAAAGATGTGCATGAATCAATCCGATCGTTCCTTGAGAAATATCAAAATGCCAAAGGTTACATCATAGACATCAGAGACAACATTGGCGGGTATTCTTTGCCGGTGAAGGAATTGGCGGAATATTTCTCACTGGAAAAAAGGACTTATGCCGTTTCAAGATTAAGAAATCCGGACGGTATATACAAATTCCAGGATCCTGATTATTGGGAGTTAACTCCGAAAACAGGAAGCAGGTATTCGCGCCAGCCGATTGCACTGCTGGTCAACAGAAATACTCAAAGCGCGGCTGAATTGTTTACGCTCATGATGAAAACGAACCCTGCCGTCAAAGTCATTGGAGACACAACATCGGGAATTTTTGCGGATACTCATATCGGGAAACTCCCAAATGGATGGGAATATCGCTTGTCAGTGCGAAAAACCAATGATTGGAATGATAATGTATTAGAAGATATCGGAATCATACCGGACAGTGTTATAATCAACACTGAGACAGACTTATTTAACGGGACAGATAAAGTGATTGAATATGCCGTGAAATACATCAGTCAGTACTCGCTGCAGGAAATCATGACAGAACCAGCCGATACTCTGTAAAGTCAAAGAGCGATAATATGATTTTTTCAATTTCCCCGCCCGTCAGCTGACGGGACGGGGTATCATTAGTGATATAATCATTTTTCATTTCGCCGCCACGCCAAATGGCGGATTTTCAACAAGCGGCGGGGAATGCACCCAGTTACACTTGTCCGTCAGGAGACGGATTAAAAACCCGCCCATTGGCGGATTCAACGAAAATCTGGAACATCCATGCATAAATGACGATGTGCAGATGCTGAAAATATGGGGATGTGCCAAAGCAGGAAACTGCTGCCGTCTGGAATCTTTCTCCCCACAGCAGGCCGTTTGGTTGAAACGCAAAAACCAGCAAATCTGTTTGTTTCAATCCTGTCATATTGGGTTTAATGCCCTCAATGGCGTGTTACGATACTGAAAAATTGGTAACCATGATCAAGGATAATACATTTTGAAACAACTGAAACACAAAATTTGGATTACAAGCTTCCATCAAATTAGTTTAATACCTTTGAAAGCATCCGTTAAATGAGCCGGTCATCCACTATGAAACACACCAAGAGACTTTTCATCATATTTGCCATTGCAGCATTTCTGCTGTTAATCCCCCTGGCTGCCATGCAGTTCACGAATGAGGTAAACTGGACCCTGTCAGATTTTCTTCTCGCAGCAGTGCTTTTTCTGATAACCGGATTGGCATTTGAATTTGGCATCAGGAAAATAAAAAAATCCGGCCTGCGGATTTTTCTTTCCGCGGTGTTATTGGCAGCACTGGTAATAATATGGGCGGAACTGGCAGTGGGAATTCTGGGATCACCGCTTGGTGGTCAGTAACTCTCTAACTGGTTATTTTTATCTGATTGCCGCACAGCCGTTCATCCGGTATTTGGATATGGATGAGTTGCGATGATTGCGTTTGATACTTTATAATTATCAGTCACCATTTTAAATTACCTGCCAGCACCATGAAAGTTTTATTGACAGGAGCAACGGGATACATCGGCAAGCGATTGCTGCCGGTTCTGGTTGATAGAGGTTATAATGTAACCTGCTGCGTCAGGGATGCCGGAAAATTCCATCCGGATCAATATCTTAAAGAAAAAATCAATGTTATTGAAAATGATCTGACAGATTTCGAATCACTGGAAAATATTCCGCGCGAAATTGATGTCGCCTACTATCTTGTCCATTCAATGTCAACCTCCAGAAATTTTGACGAGCTCGAAAAGCGTTCTGCTGAAAACTTCAGGGAAATTTTAAATAAAACCAATGTCAAGCAGGTCATTTACCTAAGTGGAATTGTCAATTCCAGCACACTGTCAAAGCATCTTAAATCCCGGAAAAATGTTGAAATCGAACTGGGAAAGGGTAAATATGCGCTGACGACCGTCCGGGCCGGCATTATCATCGGTTCCGGAAGTGCCTCGTTTGAGATCATTCGCGACCTGGTTGAAAAACTGCCGATGATGATTGCCCCCAGGTGGCTGAAAACGAAATGCCAGCCCATTGGAATTAATGATGTTATCCACATTTTAATGGAAATATTGAATAATCAGCAGACGTTTAACAAAGGCTTTGATATTGCTGGTGATGAGGTCATGTCATACCGGGAGATGCTTCTCACTTTCGCTTCTGTCCGCGGATTAAAAAGGATCATCTGGACTGTCCCTGTCATGACGCCCAAATTATCTTCCTATTGGCTGTACTTTGTCACTTCAACCTCCTATAAGCTGGCCACAACGCTGGTTGACAGCATGAAAGTGGATGTGATTGCCCGCAATAGCGAAATCAATGAAATACTGGGAATATCACCGCTGTCCTATCGTGATTCCATAAAAATGGCATTTAAGAAGATTGAGCATAATGAGATTGTATCAAGCTGGAAAGATTCAACCGTCAGCGGAATTTTAGATTACAAAATATCAGAATACATCAAGGTCCCGCAGTTTGGCTGTTTCAGGTATATTCGTGAACGGCCTGTTGAAAATACCCGCTCATGCATCAGCAATATCTGGAGTATCGGCGGTGAAACCGGATGGTACTATGCCAACTGTCTGTGGCGAATCAGAGGTTTTTTGGATAAATTGGCCGGTGGTGTCGGCTTGAGACGCGGCAGAACAAATGTCAGTCATATACAGGCGGGTGATACGCTTGACTTCTGGCGGGTGCTGTACGCCGACAAGGAAGAGGGTCGATTGCTCCTGTTTGCCGAAATGAAGCTGCCGGGTGAAGCATGGCTGGAATTTCTGGTTCAGAATAATACATTGGTTCAGACCGCCACCTTCCGTCCGAAAGGATTATTGGGCAGGATGTACTGGTTTGCGGTGTATCCTTTTCATCTTTTTGTATTTAAAGGATTGATAAATAAGCTGACCAGGCAGGACGCGGCAGGTACAGCGTCGGATTCAGGCTGACGTTCTGGATGATGCCCTGCACTCAGACGGATTTGCCCAGTCCAGAATCACCCGTAACCATCCTTCTTCCTCCATAAGGTAGCACACCAGGCCAATGTTTGCGATTTACCAGTATTGAAAGATCTTCGTTTAAATAACGTTTCCATAAGGTATTGTTTTGTAATGTTCTTGATGCTGAAATGTGTGGAATGTTCGAATGTTTTGGTTTTAGATCTTTATTTATAAAATTTGAGTTTGATGAGTCAAGTCTTAAATGTAGGTAAGAAAAGCAAAATTGCGATAATCTTTCTCATATTTATTTCTAACCTGATTAATTCACCAGCTTATAAATCTGGGTTGAACTACGCCATAATTTGACAAATTGACATCAGCTAAAGCTTTTTGAAATAGAATGAATGAAAAGTAATATGTTCGCAGACTGAATAATGCTTCAGAAAGTCTATTTATAATTATGCTATATTGGATTCGGATTCGGACAGACCTGTTTACTCGCGC
>CAZGNZ010000024.1:0-60581 GCA_964527215.1 uncultured bacterium
GCATCAATACATTTTCATCATCTCATTACGAAGTCTCATGAAATATCCGGGCTAACAGATTGTATACAGGAATTTAACAATGGGATTTGACCAAAAATTTGCATGGGGCGCTGCCACAGCCAGTTTCCAGATAGAAGGAAACTCAAAAGCTGCCGGCAAGGGAATGTCTATTTGGGATCAATTCAGTCAACAGGATGGCAAAACGGAGGACGGATACACAGGCGAACCGGCCTGTGACCATATCAACCGGATTCCTGAAGACGTTCAGCTGATGAAACAAATTGGGTTGAAAGCCTACCGTTTCTCATTTTCATGGCCCCGCATCATCCCTGGAGGAACCGGCAAGATCAGTGCAGAAGGTCTGGCAGTCTATGATCGGCTTGTTGATCAGTTGCTGGAACACGGCATCGATCCCTGGGCAACCATTTACCACTGGGATTTGCCGCTTGACCTGCATCATAGGGGAGGGTGGCTGAATCCGGATATCCAGCATTTGTTTGCGGAATATACGCGTGTCCTTGCAGAACAGTTTTCTGATCGGGTACAGCACTGGATAACCCTGAATGAGCCGCAGGTGATCAGCCATCTCGGATACAATACCGGTGAACATGCCCCGGGCCATCATCACAGCCTGAGTGAAATCCTGACCGTGGTGCATCACGGACTGCTGGCCCATGGAAGAGCTGTTCAGGTCCTGCGTCAGTGCGGCAGGACACCGGCAAAAATTGGAACGGGACTGGTGGGAATTCACCATATTCCTTATGACAATTCAGCGGAATCTGCCGAACATGCGCGGCAGCTGTCATTCAGCGTTGCCCGAAAAGACAGCTGGAACAGCGCCTGGTACAGCGATCCGATATTTCTGGGCCGCTATCCGGAAGACGGCCTGAAACGGTTTCAATCGGAAATGCCGGCAATACATCCTGATGATTTTGATGTAATTCAACAGGAATTGGATTTCTGCGGTCTGAATATATATCACGGCAATCCTACCGTAAATGATAATCAGGAATCCGCCGGACCTTCCCAGCCACCGGGATTTGCCCGTACGGCCATGGGATGGCCGGTCACTCCGGAAGCGCTTTACTGGGGACCCCGATTCTTTTATGACCGATATGGACTGCCGATTGTTATTACAGAGAATGGAATGGCCAACTGTGACTGGGTTCACCTGGACGGCAAAGTTCACGATCCACAGCGTATTGATTTTCACATCCGCTATCTGAGAGAACTGAGACGCGCAGCCGGGGACGGCATTAAAATCCATGGATACTTTATCTGGTCGCTCCTTGACAATTTCGAATGGGCGTTTGGATACAACCGAAGATTTGGGCTGATTCATGTTGATTATGAATCCCAAGTCAGGACAATGAAGGATTCAGCCTTCTGGTACAGAGATACGATTACGGCCAACGGGGAAAATCTTACCTGATTTCGTTTTGAATCACACTGATGCAAAAGCCAATCTTTTATTACTGCTGACGGCCGTCATCTGGGGCTTTGCATTTGTCGCACAGCGGTCTGCAATGTCATATCTTGGTCCTCTTACATTTAACTTTGTTCGGTTCTCTCTTGGCGGTACGGCATTGCTGGCAGTCATTCCACTGTTTCGACAGACCAGGTCAGAGAAGTCCGATCTCCTGTTCGTTTCAAACCGCAATATCCTGATTGGCGGTGGTATATCTTCCGGCATTCTGTTGTTTGCAGGATCCTATTTTCAGCAGACCGGGCTGGTATACACAACTGCCGGAAAAGCCGGTTTTGTCACGGGATTGTACGTGATACTGGTACCGATGATTGGCCTGTTCTGGAAACAGGTAACGTCTGCAGGGACCTGGATCGGAGCAGTGCTGGCCGTGGCGGGACTCTGGCTGCTCTGTATAAAAAAAGGCTTTCTGCTGGATCCTGGCGATGCGCTGGTGCTGATAAGTGCCTTTTTCTGGGCGCTGCATGTCCTGGCAATTGGGTGGCTGACCAATCACATTCACCCGCTGAAACTGGCTGTTATCCAGTTTTTCACCTGTGCTTTACTCAGCTGTGCAGGAGCACTTCTTTTTGAATCAATTCAACTGCAGGGCATTCTGCAGGCCGGAGATGCCATACTGTATGCCGGATTGGTATCTGTGGGGATTGCTTACACCGTTCAAATTGTCGCCCAACAGCATGCCCATCCGTCTCATGCCGCCATTATCATGAGCCTGGAGGCCGTGTTTGCAGTGATCGGCGGCTGGCTTTTTCTGGCAGAGAAACTCTCGCTGCGGGATTTCACCGGGTGTGTCCTGATGCTGGCAGGGATGTTGGTCAGTCAGTTGTGGGGATCTGCGGAAAAAAATTTGCTGAACCGGTTTTTTGAGGTGTCACCATTAAAGCAATCGAAAAAATAGGAAGAACCCGGGTGAAAATCTGCTGCATTATGAGCCCTTCAGAAGCAGCTATGGCTGTCATGGCCGGTGCCGATGCGCTGGGACTGGTTTCGGAAATGCCCAGCGGTCCCGGTGTTCTTGAGCTTGACAGAATTCGGCAGATATCACGACGCATTCCTGCCGGAGTCAATGTTTTCCTGCTCACGTCAAAAACACAGGCTGACGTCATTATCGAACAGCACCGTGCAGCCTGTACTGATACTATCCAGCTTTGCGCTTTTCCGAATGAGACCCTTTACAAAGAGCTTAGGGATCGCCTGCCGGGCATTCGACTGGTGCAGGTAATTCACGTTGAGGACGGTCACAGCTATGATGCTGCCCTGTCACGGGCGGAAATGACGGATGGTCTGCTTCTTGATTCCGGCAGACCTTCCGCGGTCACTCCAACGCTTGGCGGAACCGGGGAAACCCACAACTGGGAAATCAGCCGCCGAATTGTCCGGGATTCACCAGTGCCAGTTTTTCTTGCAGGCGGCATTAATCCCGGGAATATCCGAAAAGCTGTTGAACAGGTCCAGCCTTTCGGCATTGATCTATGCAGCGGAGTGCGCACTGACGGCAGGCTGGATCACAGGAAACTGACAAAGCTGTTCCAAACCCTTCAGCATCCCGGTTGAACCATGTAATCTGCATTGATATACCCAATTTTCTGCTTCTGCGGTCCTCCCCGCACTGCCCGCTGAATCACTTCAAGCACAGGCCGCTCAGCATTTTTCAAGGATTTTGAACCTCTGGCTTCGTGAAAACAATGCTGACCCGGATATTTCATGAGACTTCGTAATGAGATAGCGGAGCCGGTTGATTATGCAAGGGTTGCGAAGGGATTTAAATCCGCAAGTTGGCGGGTTTATAATCCGTCTCCTGACGGACAAGTGGTACTGGGTGCATTCCCCGCCGCTTGTTGAAAATCCGTTATTTACATGGCGGCGAAATACATAATGACCCGATCGATTACTGATACCCCGTCCGTTCTGCAGCGGGGAAATTCATCGACATTGTACCGGACAGTGTAATGAGAACAAATATCCAACGTAATTGAAACAGAATCGACCAGATATATCATCGCGCGGAAAATGCAAGCATTATGTGCATCGATATTATTGTGAAATATCCGGGCTATTTTGACCAAACCCACTGTCAATAAAAATGACTGCAAACAATGCAGGCCTGTGTTCTTGGTCATGGTTGAGAAAACCTCACAACTTTACACTGCCCAACTATACATTAAATTATTAGGATAATTTTTTATTTTCTTAAATTATTATTGTCTTAAGATAATTTTTACTTATAATATTCGACATTAAATCACAGGATACGAAAATGAATCTTGATACAACGGATCGACTGATACTGGGGATTCTGCAAACGGATGGCCGAGCATCGGCCAGTCACATTGCGGAACATATTGGCATGTCTGTGCCCGCGGTGACAGAGCGCATTCGAAAACTGCAGGATAATGGCATCATACGCGGATATCAAACCAATCTGGATCCGCGATCGATCGGCCTGGATGTCGGAGCCATCATCACGGTTATATCTGAGTCGTCGGATCACTATAATGAAGTGATTCAGGCTGCTGAAACCACGCCTGAAGTGGTACAGTGCTTTTCCACGACCGGTCGCGGTTCTCATGTTCTGATTGTCAGAACCCAAACTACAAAAACTCTTGAAACGCTGCTGCGTGAAATTCAGATGTGGCCTGGAGTTGAACGTACCGAGACCCAGCTGATTTTATCCAGCTACATTGGAATCAAGGCATTACCATTACCTGAACGTGAATTATGAAAGGATGTTAAATGGCTAAGATTAAGGCGGAATATTTGTGGATAGACGGGCACAAACCCACAGCAAAACTGCGGTCAAAAACAAAAATCATCGACGGACCGGTATCAGAACTGGATCAAATACCTGAATGGAGTTTCGATGGTTCCAGCACTATGCAGGCTGAGGGAACCAGCAGTGACTGCTTGCTTAAGCCCGTATTCTATATCAGTGATCCTGTCCGCGGCGGAAATCATATAATTGTGCTGAATGAGGTTTTCAATGCCGACGGTTCGGTTCAGCTGGCAAATAACAGAGCCCGGCTGCGGGAGATAAGCGAGAGGTTTAGCCATGAAGAAGCCGTTTTCGGGATTGAGCAGGAGTATACATTTTTTGACGGATCGCGGCCTCTAGGCTGGCCGGACAAAGGGTATCCTGCACTTCAGGGAGGACATTACTGCGGTATTGGTGCAGATGAAGTCATCGGCCGTAAAATCGTGGAAGATCATATGGATGCGTGCCTCAGAGCCCAGCTGGCCATATCCGGAATCAATGCTGAGGTTATGCCGGCTCAGTGGGAATTTCAGATTGGCCCCGTTGGCCCGCTGGAAGTATCTGATCAGCTGTGGGTAGCCCGCTGGCTGCTGTACCGAATTGCAGAGGACCACGGCATCAGTGCTACGCTTTATCCAAAACCAGTAAAAGGAGACTGGAACGGTGCCGGCGCACATACCAATTTTAGTACCAAAGGGATGCGGGCTGAAGGCGGTATAAAAGTTATTGAAAGGGCCTGTGAAAAACTCGGTCAGAATCATTTGAAACACATCAGTATCTACGGAGCACATAACGAAGAGCGGCTTACGGGACTGCATGAAACCTGCAATATCAACGAATTCAAATGGAGTATAAGCGATCGAACCGCTTCCATTCGTATTCCAATGCAGGTTGCAACCAAAGGAAAGGGATATCTGGAGGACAGACGACCGTCGGCAAATATGGATCCCTATCTTGTAACAGCAGCCATTATTGATACTGTCTGCGGTGAATGAACTGCATTTGATCCACAAAAAAAACGAGCCTTTCGGCTCGTTTTTTTAATTCCAATGTCCTGAAATCCAAATATACCCACGTCTACCTTTCTTCCAATGACCGGGTATCCAGTGTTTCCCTTTTGGTTTTGTATTCCAGTATCCTTTGATCCACACATAGCGTCCCAAACGAAATTTCCAGTGTCCGTCAATCCACACTGCTTTCACACATGGTTTGACCGGGCGAATTTCAATGACAGGAGTCGGTGGTGCAATTTTTATCACTATCCTGGGGAAATCCCAAATCACATGACGATGACCGGCATATCCGATATTCGCGGTCATGATACATACGGCTGCAATCACCAAAATATGCTTGAGGTAATTCTCTTTTCCGCCTTGTGGCTTGTTATTCGGTTTCATGTTTAACTCCTTTCCAAATTTGTGCGCCTTTGACCCGAGAGGACCGGTTTGGTTAACCGGCTTCTTATTTTCAATTTTCAAGAATATGGATTTGCCGCTGTACATCTCATTCCTCATTTGGGATAATTCCTTAAGATTCCTTAAGTTTTACCAAGATTTTTTAATCAGAGACATTCATTTGCGGCGGGATTCACACAGCATGTCTCTTGGAACGGCAACGGTCTGTTCCGGTCAGAAATATTCAGCATCCGTGATACTTTTTCAATGTATTGAGGAATTTCAATGTACGTTCCCAGTTTCCGTAATCCAATTATTCGAAAAAAGCCAGAATACAGTGCTGCCTGCCAGCCAATCAGTCACAGGCATTCAGACGGCATGGGTGAATTGAGAGCAGGGCTCGGGAACGGACCTGCCCAAAAAAGGCGATTTCTGTTAAAAAATCTCCCGCTGCATTTCGCTGGATTTTTTGCATTTTATCTGTTCCCGGCTTTGTTGATGTTTCAGTCCGGTTGCACGCCTGTTGAGAATCTCGATCCGGTCCCGGATAGTGCCGTTCAGGGGAGAATCCTCATAAAAACCGTACCGACTGAAGCTGAAATTTTCATTAACGATCAGTATTTGGGTACATCCCCCATCAAAACAGATCTGTGGTATTTCGATCACAATATTGTAAACATAAAAGCAGAACCCATTTATCCACACGGCCAATTTGTTCAAAATATTTATCTACGCTATCCGCCAATACCTGATATTCTGACTATTTATATGAATCACCGTCCTGCTCCCGATACAGATCTTGCGGATGCACCGCCTCCGGAGGAGCCGCTGATCCATGAAGTGGTTGTCTATGAGACCATACAGGCAGACCCTCTGCCTCCGGATACACTTGTAATCGAAAACTGGGCCATTGAACAGGTGCCAATTTCCGTTCCTACCCTGTATTTTGATTTTGACAGTACCGTACTGCTTGACAGCGAGTTAGAGAAACTTCAGGAGCTGCTTGGCACTCTTTCGCTGAACGAGGATTATCATCTTGAAATTCACGGGTATGCTGATCTGGTGGGTGAACCGGAATATAATAAAAATCTATCGCTTCGACGAAGTCTGGTTGTACAGGAGTATCTAATTAAAAACGGAATAGCCAAAAACCGGATGGAAACGTTCGGTCATGGACAGCGGGCATCCTACAAGGCCGATGGCACCGATCTGGGGTATGACCGAAATCGAACTGTGGAATTCAACGTCATCATTCCTCACCGCATACAGGACAATCCGCCCACTCCGGAACCTGACAGCGGTCTTCAGCAGGATGAATCAATACAGGATTCGAAAATCCATGAGGAATCCAACATCATTCCGAAGGACCTCCCACAGGAAAAACCGAACCTGGAACCTCTTCGGGAAACGGAACCAGACATATCACCGGAGCCATCGTTCGAAGCGGAATCAGACGACAAAACACAGGTGCGTTTCAGAACAGAAAACTAAACAGACCTTTTGCCCAGCTGATGATTCTCCAGGATTCCTGCCAGTTTATCAATATCAGTACAATCAGCAGCAGCAGGAAGAGATCGATAATAAACAAACCTTTTTTCAGGTACAGATCCTTCAGACGCTGAAATTCTTCCTGAAATTCATCCATTCACTAAGAATCCCCAAGAGCAATGGATATTACCCGTCCGCCGGGATTCCGTCTTGGAATAACTTCTCGTGAATACCAGTACTGGCCTGCTTGAAACCAGCCGGTTTTAATTCTGTGTTTCGGAATATAAAATACCCTTGGATACCGGGGATGAGTTTGCCAGATCCAAGTCCCTTCCAATACGTTTTCTGAATTCACCCAGTATCTTGCACCATCATAATTCAGCTGGGCCAGTTCTCCTGACTGAAAAGGATTGAAAACTCCCAGCGGTTTTCCACTTTGCTCCATATTCAGAGATTCAACAGCCAGCTGGGCGGTGATATCTTTCAGACCGGCTTCAAATACCGCTCTGTCTTTTTCCTGACCCGAGGATGTATATTTACTCCAGGCAACAAATGTGACCGCAATGATCACAGCTGTTCCCAACAGGAATTCCGTCAAGGATATCTTTATCCGCTGGAAAAAATCGAAAAATATTGGTCGGATGTATTGATGAAGGATGGATGATTCCGAATCCATGAATTCAGCCTTTGGCAATCTGGTTTCTTCCATTATTTTTACACTGCAGAAGAAGCTTGGCGGAGCGTTCCAATATCGAATCAGCCGTATCATCCAGTCTGGCGGATGTTACTCCGATACTCACGGTGACATTTACCGGTTTGTATTCATAAAGGATGAAAGACTGTGAGATCAGGAACAGGTAGCGCTTTGCAATTTTAACCAGTGTATCCAGATCGACGTTTCGAATGATTCCGATAAATTCCTCACCCCCCCAGCGACCGAATAAATCGTAAGGCCTGGCATTATGAAGAAAAGTGTGGGCCACCATTTTCAATACCTGATCCCCCACATCATACCCAAACTTGTCGTTGATTTGACTGAAATGATCAATATCAATGAGCATTATTCCAAACGGCAGCTGATACCGCTTGAATTCCGTAAAACGATCTGAAAGCTCTTTTTCAGTGTAGCGCTGATTTGCCAGTCGGGTCAGCAGGTCAAGATAAGCCAGTTCCTCAAGTTCCTTGATTCTCAGGCTGGTCGCATACTGGTTGCTGATATCACTGAAAAGCTCAACACTGCCGATGATTTCACCGTTTTCATTTCTCAACGGTGTCACGCGAACGGATATTGGTATTCGATGTCCTTTTTTATGATGGAGAAACACTTCCGTTTCTGTCGGTTTTCCGTCATTCAGGCAGGCTTGCAGCGGGCAGCCGTTCTTGCAGAGGATTTTTCCGTCACTGTCCACATGATTTAGAATGTTATCCCGACAGGATCTCCCTACCACATCCTCCGCAGAAAAACCCGTTATTTTCTCCGCAGCTGGATTCCAGTATTCAATCACTCTGTCTTTGTTTACATAATAGAGACCGTCGTAGAGATTTTCAACAATATTACGGTAATCCTCATTGCTGATGATCGATTTGGACATCATTCTCCTTTTGAATCCGTGGAGTCCGGTGTGCTCCGCTTTCTGTCCCGGTCAAGAACAGCAGCCCGTCCTGCCAGTTTTTTCCAGCATTTGCCTGTGTCTGAACGGCGGCCTGTTCCATCCTCGGTTTTACCCATTGAAAATTCCAATTCTTCCGATTGCACCTGAACTACTTCCGGTTTTTTACCGGAGCGGGAATAATGATATTGTATATAGTGTAAATCTTGAATTCCGGATACCGTAAACAACAGCGGCATCCTGAACTGTCTGCGTTCTGCCCGGCCAAGCCGGATCACTTCCCATAAATAAAATCGATTAGAAAATACCGGATTCCCGGACCACCGTTCCGCAGCAATTCGTGAGAACAACTGATCAATATCCATTATCACCATCGTTCCAGGTGTCTGCCTGACTGCAGCACGCACCAGATTATATTGGCTCATCATCCGGAATACTATCAAATCATACCGGCCTTCAGTCAGTATCTCTTTCATCTTCCGAAGGGAGTTCCTGTGAAAGGAATAAATGGAGGGTGACCTCCACCACGGTCCTGATCTGAATGTAAGCTGATGAATAGTCCCGAAATCACAATACCGTGTCAGATCTTCTCTGGTTTCAAAAGGACGCAGGGTGATAACCAAATCGGTTTCCGCAATACCGGTAAGCAGCTTTGCCCATTGATAGCTTCGGAAATGGTATTTTCCGTCTTCTTCAATAAACGGCCGGTCGATCAAAAGTATTTTCCGGGGTTCGAATCTGCGGGTATTATTCAAATCAGCAAATTATTCTGCGGTCAGTATGATAATTATATTTAAATCTGATCCATTAACAAAGTAAATTTCACAACAGAACATGAATTGTTTTTAAACTTTTCAATCTTATCACCTCCTTCTCACATGTCACCCTTTCCGGGGATTCACTGATTTGAATCCAAATATGCTCCAAGGATGAACTTTTTATATGAGACAAACACTGTTTCTGACCAACGACGACGGAATGAATGCTCCGGGTATTCAGGCACTGGTTTCGGTACTTAATGAACAGTATGACTGCTGGGTTGTCGCTCCTCACAGGGAAAGGAGCGGTGCTGCGCATTCTATCACGATTTCCGAGCCGTTGGACATTCGGCTGACTGCTCACTCAACTCGCATCAGGCAGTATACCTGCACCGGTACCCCTGTTGACTGTGTAAAAATCGGACTGTCAGAGTTGATGCCGCGACAACCGGATTTCCTGATATCCGGTATAAACGCCGGACTCAACACCGGCCGCAACATTCTGTATTCCGGTACAGTTGCTGCTGCTGTGGAAGGGGCATTTCAGGGAATACCGTCACTGGCGGTTTCCGCGGATACACTGCAGTCACCCAAGTATCCAATGATCGCTGCTCATTTGATGCACTTTTTGAAAATGATGAAGGATCTTGATTTCCCTTCCGGATTCCTGCTGAACTTGAATTACCCTTCTGTCTTTGATGCAAACACATCCAGAATGGTGCTGACACAAATTGGAAAATCGATATATCAGGAAGAAATACAGTCTATTGGTTCGGCCAATCGCCACAAGCAATATCGGATTCGCGGCTTCCGTGTCATACAGCCGGAAGCTGAATGCTTTGACCAGCAGGCAGTAAATGACGGAGCAATATCTGTGACTCCTCTCAAAGATTATACATACAGTCCGGAGTTAACAGATTATCTGTCAAACAAGTTTGACTTTTTAACGGCAGTGGACGCAGAAAAATCCTCCTCACACAGTAAAAACACCGTATCTGAAAAACATTCAGGAGTCATTGATGGACCGCAAAATTGAAAAGAAGAAATGGACCCCAAAACGAATTGCACTGATTTCCGGCGCCCTGCTGGTGGTGGTTTTCATTGTCTACAGTATTTTCTGGGCCGACCACAGCACTAAATTAAACGTCGAGCAGGAACGCCTGATTGTTTCAACTGTCAGAAGCGGAGAGTTTCAGGAATTTATCCCGGTGACAGGGGCCGTGATACCCATCGAAACCATCTATCTGGATGCCATTGAAGGCGGCAGAGTAGAAACCCGTTATCTGGAGGCGGGCAGCATGGTCAGCGAGGGCGACGAAATCCTCAAACTTACCAATACCAATCTTCTGCTGGATATCATGTATCGGGAAGCAGAGCTGTTTCAGCAGAGCAATAATCTGCGAAATACCCGTCTGGCAATGGAACAGAATCGACTGGCACTCAAAGCCCAGCTGCTGGATCTGAATATTCAGATTCAAAATCAACTTCGAGATTATGAAAACGCTCAGCAGCTGAAGTTAAAAAACCTTATTGCATCCCAAGAATTTCAGATCATTGAAGATCAGTACAACTACCTGGTATTAAAAAAAGATCTTACCCTGGAATCCAATCGACAAGATTCTCTGTTCAGGGAAATACAGATCAGCCAGCTGGAAGAATCGCTTACGCGAATGCAGGAAAATCTGGAATTTGTGAAGCAAAATCTTGAGAACCTCACCATCAAGGCTCCCGTCACCGGTCATCTGACATCCCTCAATGCGGAAATTGGGGAAACCAAAGTACGCGGTGAAAGACTGGGTCAGATTGATATCCTGAACGGTTTTAAAGTCAGGGTCAATATTGATGAATATTTTCTGGCCAGAATTAATGTTGAACAGCGGGGTGAATTTACTTACTCCGGAGCCGATTACGGTCTGGAAGTCGCAAAGATTTATCCGGAAGTAACCAATGGAAGGTTTCAGGTAGATATGAAGTTTACCGAAGATGAGCCTGAAGGAGTGCGTCGCGGTCAAACTGTTCATATCAGACTTGAGCTTGGAGATTTATCAGAAGCACTGCTGATTCCTCGAGGCGGTTTCTTCCAGAAAACAGGCGGACAGTGGATTTATGTAGTCGATGAATCCGGTGACTTTGCAGTCCGCAGAAGTATTCGTCTGGGGCGTCAGAATCCGGATGTATTTGAAATCCTTGAAGGTCTTCAGGCAGGTGAGCGGGTGATCACTTCTTCCTATGATAATTACGGTGATGCTGAAAAACTGATTTTGAAGCAGACCAGACCCTGAACCGGGACCTTTCGTTTGAGCAAAAATTGTGATTGCGTCAGGCCGGAAAGTCGAACTTGTTTCGAGTACCAATAAAATAATATTCGGCTGCTGCTGAATATCAAGTAACTCCCTATGCAACGTTTCAGCGGGCAATTCTGATTGTCGTAAGACATTTTATCCGGTACACCTGTCCGTCTGCAGACGGATTAAAAAACCGGAATGACATTTTTTGACATACTGCAAAAGAACAGGAGCATTCATGATCCAAACCAAAAAGCTGAAAAAGATTTTTCTTACTGAAGAAGTGGAAACCACTGCATTGAACGAAGTTGATATCAAAATAGAGGAAGGTGAATTTGTTGCCATCATGGGTCCTTCAGGATGCGGAAAGTCCACTCTCCTGAATATTCTGGGGCTCTTGGACAATCCATCCTCTGGCGAATATTTTTTTCTGGATGAAGAAGTCGCTAGATATTCCGAAAGAGACCGCGCGAATTTGAGGAAATCCAATATCGGATTCGTATTCCAGAGTTTCAACCTGATTGATGAACTCACCGTGTATGAGAATGTTGAACTGCCGCTGCTTTATCAGGGGGTGTCCGGGTCAGATCGGAAAAAACGGGTCAATGACGTTCTGGAACAGATGGGAATTATGCACCGCCAGAAGCATTTCCCGCAGCAGCTGTCCGGTGGACAGCAGCAAAGAGTTGCCGTGGCTCGCGCAGTGGTTTCAAAACCGAAGCTGATTCTGGCAGATGAACCTACCGGGAACCTGGATTCCGCGCACGGAGATGAGGTTATGAATCTGCTTGACAGCCTGAACAAGAACGGAACAACAATCATTCAGGTCACCCACTCTCCGGCCTATGCCGAATACAGCAACAGGGTCATTCATCTCTTTGACGGCCACATCGTAACAGAAAATATCAAAGAGCAATTCCACGTCTGAACCGCAGGGAATGTCTGACGCGAAGCTGCAGGGAGAAGAATTCCAGCTGGAGTCTGCAGGCATTCGGAAATTCTGCCTCTCAATCGGAATGTCTGGCAATCCTACAGGCATACTGAAAAACACCACCCCGGGAGCACGGTAATGATACTGAATTATTTCACAATTGCCTTCCGCAATCTTCGTCGGAATGCGTTCTATACAATTATTAATATTGCGGGTTTATCCATTGGGCTTCTGGCCGCCATACTCATATTGATTTATCTGGGTGAAGAGCTGGGGTATGACCGCCATCATGAAAACCATGACCGTATCTACCGGCTGGAATCCTTTTTTACAATTGCGGGTAAAGAAGATCAGTTTGCTGTGACATCCATTCCGCTTGCAACGGTTGTGACAACGGAATACCCGGAAGTGATTGAGATGGTGCGCTTCATGCCCATGGGCAACGGGCTGCTGAAATATAAAGACACAGAAGTCTTTGAAGAGGATATCTTCCTGTGCGATTCAACAGTATTTGACATATTTTCCCATCCCTTTTTATTGGGAGAATCCGAAGGTGCTCTGACCCGCCCCAATACTATTGTTATCACCAAATCCATGCAGCAGAAGCTGTTTGGCAATGTCAATCCAGTTGGAGAAATAATCCAATTTGATGAACGCAGCTTCCAGGTCAAAGGGGTCATAGAAGACCTGCCAGACAATTCGCATTTAAAATTCAGCGGGTTGGTTTCCGCTGTCACCATCGCAGAAGAAATCGGGTTGGAAAGATTCAATGATACCAGTTCCGGAGCATTCTGGAATATTTCAGTGTATTCTTACATTCTTCTGGCCGAGAATGCACCGATTTCAAATGTTTTGGACAACTGGCAGCCGGTATATGAGAAATACATGGCGGAGTTGGGTAATCAGATCAATTCCACCTTCGTGCTGAGAGCATCTCCTCTGACTCGGATTCATTTGTACTCCCAGCTGGAATGGGATCTTCCAACGGGCAACTATGTATATGTGTACATTTTTGGGATAGTGGCCACATTTATCCTCATCATCGCCTGCATCAATTATATGAATCTCGCCACATCCCGGTCATTTACCCGCGCCAGAGAAGTGGGTCTGCGGAAAGTACTGGGGGCTGTTCGTACCAATCTGCTTATTCAGTTTCTGAGCGAGTCTCTTTTGATAACCGTTTTTGCATTGGCCGCCGGCCTGATTCTGGCAGTACTGATTTTACCGGTTTTCAATGATATTGCCGGAAAAAGCTATACTTTTTTGAATATTCTCCAACCTCAGATTATTGCCGGTTCACTGTTGATTACGGCCGCTGTGGGTCTGCTTTCCGGTTCATATCCGGCCTTTTATCTTTCCTCGTTCCAACCTGCATTTGTCCTTCGCAGCCGCAGCCAAACCGGTGGTAAAAGCGGAATCCTTCGGAAAATCCTTGTTGTGGTTCAGTTTACCATCTCTATCACAATGATTATCGGCACGTTTACCGTAAATCGGCAAATCAACCACATCCAGAACAAAGATCTCGGCTTTGAAAAGGAAAACCTGATGGTTCTGTCCCTGCCGGACTCAGCTTTTGCAGCCAATCTCTCCGGATTTCAGGAGAAACTGAAATCCAATCCCAAAATCTTAGGATCAGCAACATCAAACAGCGTTCCCGGGACGGAATGGGGTAAGATTGTGTTTCGAATTGAGGATAACGGCACCTTGATAGAAAAACCCATATCACTGGTGTTTATTGATGAAAACTGGGTTGATCTGATGGGAATGGAGTTCATTTCAGGCAGAAACTACGATACAGAGCGCGGGACGGATTTGAACGAGGCATTTATTATCAACGAATCTGCCGCCATTGATTTTGGCTGGGCCAATGATGCGCTGGGGAAACGGATGCAGTTTGGTATTGAACTGGACGGTTCTGCCACACGTGACGGCTCGGTTGTAGGTGTACTCAAAGATTTCAACTATGGTTCTCTCCACAATCCAGTAGCTCCGGTGGCCCTGCTTCTGGGAGAATTCCCAAACCACTATTTGTCGATTCGTGTAGCAGGAGACCAACTGCCTGAGACTATTTCATTTATAAAATCTGAATGGGAATCCATGGGGGCATCTCAGCCGTTTTCCTACCGATTTATTTCTGACATCCTGGATGAATCCTATCAGGAGGAGAAGCATTTAGGGACGGTATTCATGGTCCTTGCGGTGATAATTATTTTTATCTCCTGTCTGGGGCTGTTTGCACTGGCCGCATTTATTTCTGAACAGCGTACCAAGGAAATTGGAATAAGAAAAGTTATGGGTGCCAGCATTCAAGGGATTATCTTCCTCCTATCATGGGATTTCGTCAGGCTTGTCCTGTTGTCTTCCGTTCTTGCTGTTCCTTGCGCCTATTTCGCGCTGAAGTCATGGCTTCAAAATTTTGCATACCAGGCTCCAATGAGTGCAGGTCTGTTTATCGCTGCTGGTATGATAGCAATGGCAATTGCGCTTCTGACCGTGGCATCCCACGCTTTGCGTGCTGCAATGACAAATCCTGTGGACGCGATAAAATGGGAATAATGAAAATAATACCAGCTGCCGGTTGAGTTTCCTGTTCAGGGTTCTGCCGCAATTCAATCCGATTCCCGGGGCGATGCCCCGGGCTGAAGTACTCAGCCCCTTCAGGGCTGGAGGATATGAATTTTGCACATGATCTGTGGAACCTCAGATTGAAAATTTTCCTACGTCCAGCCATCCCAAACCCCCACCCTCCTCCGGGGGAACAGCCGAGTGCCCTGGCATTCAGGATACAGCAATCCCAAACCCATCAGCAGCCAATTACCGGTGGAATAATTTTAAACCACGAGAAATATCCCTCCATTTATACTATGCATCCTGAACCGCAATCCGGACGGCAGTCGTTGTTAAATGGTAAATTGGTAAATAGGCATCAGGGACTGCATTCCTTGCTGACAATTGACAACTGACGGCCCTTCTGCTCCCAGTCGGGAGGTGACTTACCTACTCAACGGTTTACCGCACCCTGTCTGTGAAGCCTGACTCATCCACTCAACCAATACTATTCAGCCAAGCCCAAACGCATTTGTTATGTTCTGAAATGCTCTGAAATGGAATGTTCTTTTCTTCGAAGAAAAGAACCAAAAGAACATGCGCTGCAGTTCAATTTCATCTCGATTGTATTTTTCATTGGATGAGTCGCATTTATCATCCCAGGCACTCAAGGTGTTTAAATTGTATCGTGATTTACATCTTGATGAAATGCGTTAGTGAAAATTGTAGCACTCACTAGAATTCACTGATTTTTAGAGCTTCAGTTCTGTATAATATGCTAACCTCCATTCTTGGGAGCAAATTTTTGTATTGAAAAGTCAAATTTTTTCAATTTTCAACATAAACTCGTCCCGTCGAAAATCAGACAGGACTCGAACAACAACATCTCATTCGCACCATGAAACATCCAATCTCGACAGTCTGCTCTTCTGATCAGACTGACTGAAATTGTACTGAATGCGCGATAATACTTATAATCCACTGTTCGTACGCTGACAAACGAACACTGACGATCAAGCTGTTACATGCCAGCAAAATCCCATTCAGCTATTATACTATTACACTATTTCACCATCTCACTACTTGACAGCACCCAGCTGGGAAACCTTGCTCAACAACTCAACCTGTTTCTATCCGTTGCACCCCTTCAGGGTTCTGCCGCACTTCTATCCGATTCCCTGGGCGATGCCCCGGGCTGTAGTACTCAGCCCCTTCAGGGCTGGAGGATATGAATTTTGCACATGATCTGTGGAACCTCAGACTAAAAATTTCCCTACGTCCAGCCATCCCAAACCCCCACCCTCCTCCGGGGAAACAGCCGGGTGCCCTGGCATTCAGGATACAGCGATCCCAAACCCATCAGCAGCCAATTACCGGTGGAAAAATTTTAAACCACGAGAAATATCCCTCCATTTATTCTATGCATCCTGAACCACAATCCGGACGGCAATCGTTGTTAAATGGTAAATTGGTAAATAGGCATCAGGGACTGCATTCCGGCTGGCTAATGACCAATGTTAACCCAATCAACAGCACCCTGGAAGGAAGCCCAACTCAACGACTCAACCAATTTACCATTACACCATTATACCATTTCACCAAACCACGAGAAATCTTCCTCTTCTTTATACTATGTATTCCGCACAGAGAAACGGACAAACAACAGACCCGCAAACATCATGTTATTCCCTGCATTCCACACATCACTGCAGCTGCAAAATGAAATATTCCAACAATCTCTAAACACTTGTCCAGGATGACTATGGATTGAATTGTTCGGGAATCCTTTTTGTCCTAAATTTCAAGGTTCATCAATTGCCCATCTTATCCAATACGGATTAAAATAATGAAGAAATTCATCGCAGGTGTCATAAGCATCACACTGCTGTTCGGAAACACATATACCATACCGGAAGATTTTACGGCCATTCAGCCGGCCATTTATGCAATGTCCGATGGTGATACACTTATCATTGCACCGGATGTGTATTATGGTTCGATTTCCTATTCAGGCAAAGAGATTGTCATCGCATCCTATTATCTGACGACAGGTTTCGACAGTTACATTGGACAAACAGTCTTATCGGCCAATCACTCCGGCAGTGTTGTTACGTTCGCCAACGGCGAAACATCTGATTCCCAACTGATTGGCGTCACGGTGACAGATGGAAATGCTGCCAATGGCGGAGGGATATACTGCTCAGGGGCAAACCCAACGCTCGACCATGTTGTGGTAACCGGAAATCACGCTTCCTATAAGGGAGGTGGACTGGTTTGCTACTATGGATCAATGCCCAGAGTTCTGCACTGTACATTTGCCCAGAATACGGCCAGCCAATCCGGTGGGGCGGTATACGCCCGTGACAATTCCGAAATTCTCATCGTAAACTCTATTCTCTGGTATAATCTTCCAGAACAGATTTATCTGGATTTCGGCAGCACGGTTTCAATTGCTTTCAGTGATATTTCAGAAGGGCAAACAGGGATAGTCTACGGATTGGATGAAACTGTTGCATGGCTGGAGGGCAATATTTCAGATCCGCCTGAGTTTATGAATCTGGACAACGGCGATTATCACCTTCTCGACGGTTCCGCCTGTATCAACTCAGCCACAGATTTTTTCATTTGGGAAGAAACGCCCTTGATTGAACTGCTTCCGGAAGACTATTTTGACAGCGCTCCGGACATGGGAAGCTTTGAGTTTCAGCTAATATACGGATGCACAGATCCCGAAGCCGCTAACTACAATCCGGAGGCAACCATTGAAAACGGCACCTGTGACTATGCGCCGCAGTTGTCTCTCATTCCGGATCAGAGTATTTATGAAGACACCCATCTGGAACTGGTTTTATCTGCCACCGACCTGGACTGGGATTACCTGTACTTCAGTGCCGGATGCGATGTACTGGAGATCGAAATCAGCATGAATATTGACACCCTCACTGCTGTTCCGGATTCTGACTGGTTTGGGGATGGTGAAATCACAGTGACAGTATCGGACGGAGAATATCAGGATGAACAGTCCTTCGCGCTGAGTGTGCTTCCTGTAAATGATCCCCCTGTTATCTCACCCATTCCCCCGCAGGAAATTCTGGAAAACGGCACGTTAGCCGTATCCCTGTCAGCCGTAGATATTGACTCCGAGTTGCTTGATTTTTCTGCGGAGTGGAACGCAGATCATTTCGATTGCACTGTTCTCGATGATGAACTGTTTGTATCTCCAGTCACTCAATGGCACGGAATTGATACCATCAGTGTGTCCGTATCCGATAGTGAGTACTCCAGCAGTACCGAAATGACTGTCACCGTTGTCTCTGCTGAGGATGACCTTTTTCTTTCACTGGAAAACATTGATTATGTGAATAATACATTTGATATTCGAATCAGGAATGAATCGATTGTATCTGGATTTCAGTTCGAGGTTACAGGTGCCAATGTAATTGATACCTATGGCGGAATCACGGAAGAAATCGGGTTTGTAATTATCAGTGACGGTGCGCTGATGCTGGGTTTCTCTGAATTCGGTGCGGTCATCGAACCGGGAGATCAGATTCTGACCACTATTCAGTATGAGGATGAGTCGGAAAATCCGATCTGCCTGGAAGATTATTTGTTTCTGATCGATGAGACCACCCCGGTAAACGTTGTTTTTGAAGGCTGTCTTACGCTGGGCCAGGACGGATTTGGCACCCTTGGGGATCTGGATCAAAGCGGGGTTGTGGATGTGCTTGATCTGGTGATCATTGTTAATTTAATACTCACAGGGGATGGATCACCATACCAGTACTGGTCTGCCGATCTGAATGAAGATGGCGACATCAATATCATGGACATCCTGATTGAAGTACAAAACATCCTGGCCGGTCCATGATATTCTAACAGTTAACGTGACTGAACAGCTTGTTTCAGTTAGAATTAATTAATAAATTAATTATTGCTTATAATCGATTTAATCACAAATTGGAGGCTCCGATGAAAAAAATGCTGACAGGGATCATTTTCATGGCATTTGCGATGGCAATCACCCATGATGTCGGTCCAGCCGAAACCTTCACTGCGATTCAGGATGCAATTGACGCTGCTGCCGACGGTGATACGATCCTCGTGCAGCCGGGTACATACAATGAAAACCTGAGCTTGGGTAAAAATCTGGTTCTGGCTTCGCTGTACCTGGATGATCAGGATCAGACGGCCATTGCCGAGACCATAATTGACGGAAGTGGTGTGGGCAGCGCAATTCTGATTTCCGGTGTTGATGATACAGCAGAATTAGTCGGGTTTACAATCACGAACGGATTCGCTCTGAATGGAGGCGGTCTATTTATCTTGGATAATTCTGAAATCAAACTGAAATATCTGCTGGTGGCTGAAAATGATGCATACTACAGTGGCGGCGGAGTATATGTACTCAACAGTACGCCCACCATCATTAACTGCACATTTACGCAAAACAATGCAACCAACGGCGGCAGTATTTTCAGTCTGAATTCAGATACCGAAATTATCAATACCATTGCCTGGGACAACGCTCCGCAAGAGATCTATTTTGATGAAGATGCTGTATCCAATAATGTTTCAATTAGTTACAGCCTTGTTTCCGGAGGACCGGGGAGTATCGTAACCAACGGCGGTACTGTTGACTGGACGGATGGGAATTTGTCAGACGACCCGCTGTTTGTCACTTCCGGAGCAGGAGGTGACTTTCACCTGCAGGCCGCATCCCCTTGTCGAAATGCCGGCGACCCGGATCTCGACGGGGACCTTGAAGACTACAATACAGACGTGGATGATCAGGATCCTGACGGATCGCGTCTGGATATGGGAACTTACTATTTTGAAGAAACGAACGGATGTACGGATCCGGAAGCCTTCAACTATGACGGTCAGGCTTCGAATGATGATGGAAGCTGTGTATACGCGCCGCTCCAGGATGACTTTGCAATACAGCTGGCAGAAGATTCGTCGATTGATGTCACTTTGGATGAAACCGATAATGATGGAGAAACACTGGTCTACTCGATGTGGTCAACTCCCAGTAACGGTGCCGGTTCCTTTCTTCTGAATGTTCTGACGTACACACCCGATGCGGATTTTAACGGCAATGACTCGCTTCAATACCGGGTAAACGATGGCAGTACGGTAGATGATGGCGAACCGCTCTGGGATACAGTGTCGGTTTCTATTTCCGTTCTGCCGGTGAATGATGCCCCGATTTTTACTCCCATCCCGAACCAGACCATGGATATGAATGACCAGCTGACCATTCCGCTGGTGGGATCGGATGTGGACGGAGATACGCTGTATTTTGTTGCCACTACGGATAACGATGAAATGACTGCCGAAACGGTTGGATCAAGCCTTACCCTCACTCCCACAGAGGGCTGGGGTTCCATCGTTACCGTGGATGTGATTTGCTATGACCGCGACCCGGATGAAATTGAACCCGGAAGTGACTATCTTACCGACGAAACATCTTTCGAGGTTACCGTTGAGCCGGTGGGAGACTATGTGGAATTATCCATTGGCGACATTGATTACGTGAATCATACGGTTGACATCGAATACAGCAGCAGTGTTGCCGTTGACGGTTTTCAGTTTGAATTATCTGTGGATGTCATCACCGTTGATGATATGGACGGCGGTCTCGCTGAAGATTTCGGTTTCATCACCACAGTCACAAACGGCATTGTTCTGGGATATGCCGACGCCTTTAATCCATCCATTCCAGCCGGCAGTTCAGGCACCCTGACTACCCTGAGTTATACCCAGGGCGCATGGGCCGGCGGTTCAACCATCTGTATTGAAAATATTGTCGTAACAACGGATACCGGAACCAGCGCCAATGTCAGCATTGGGGAGTGTGAGGAGTACGCGATTCCGGGAGATACCAGCCAGGACGGTGCTGTGAACGTCATTGATATTGTGCAGGTGGTTTCATTCATCCTCGGCAATGCAGCGCCAACGGACTTCCAGATATGGGCATCTGATATCAACGGAGACACCGAGATCAATGTGACGGATGTGGTTCTGATGGTCTCCATCATTGAAGGCAGTGTTCTGAAAGGGCTGCCTGCCACTGAAGCCAGGATTAATCAGAATTCAAACCGCTTCAGCATTGATTCCGACGGAGATATCGCGGGTATTGAGGTAACATATACAGGGAATTTCCAGTTAACTGACAATTACCTTCCGGAACAGTTTGCAGTTCAGTACAACAGCCACAAACTGGTCATCTACGGATTGGATTCTTCTGTGAATCTGAACGGGGACTTGTTTGAATATACCGGGGAACTGAACATTGTTTCCGGTATTGCTGCAGACTGGTCAGGGAATTCCGTACTTCTTGGGGTGGATTCAGTACCAAACGAATTTGCTCTTGAACCGGCATTCCCCAATCCATTCAATCCCGTCACTCATTTGAACTACACAATTTCCCGGGAATCGGATGTAACCTTGGTTGTTTACGACATCCTGGGACAGAAAACAGCCACTCTGGTAGACAGTCGGCAGCCAGCCGGTTCCTATCAGATTTCATGGGATGCAGGAGACCTGCCCAGCGGTATGTATTTCGTCCATCTGACCAGCGATACCCAGTCTTCACATCAGAAAATAATGCTGATCAAATAAACAGTTTTTCCATGGAAAAGCCCTGCCAATGGCGGGGCTTTTTCTTTTCAGGCGGAATCAGCAGACTAACAAAACCCGGCAGATCTGCAGGCGGCGGTCACCTGGCAATAGATGCAGGACAACCCCGTCTATAGCGTGATAAGTCTTTGATGGAATTATAATAGTTGCATAATTTTAATTTAATGTTTCAGGAAAAAAATAGAAGGCTATCGATGAAAGGTGTCTATCCAATTCTGATCTTTCTGGGAATTTGGTTACTGTTTTTTACCAGTTGTTCTACAGATGAGAACGGAATCATTGAACCCTACAGTGACCCTGCAGAAGCCCTCAGAATCCATGAGTTAACGACATCCAAAACACAGCTGATCACAAATGGAGATTCCTGTCAGATCAGCGCTCGAATATTGGCACCGGACAACAATCCCGTTGATTCGGTCGATGTAAAGTTCATGACTGATTATGGGTCCCTTGTGAACTATTCATCCCTGGGAAACAGCTGGGAAACCGACACCACCGGATATGTATCCACCACCTTTCAGTCCGCCGGACATACAGGTGAAAACCGGATTTATCTTACTATCGGCTCGATAATTGACTCTGTATCCGTGAATGTGATTCCCCGCATTTCACAAGTAATTCTCTCCTCCGTAAATAACTCTGTGCTGGGAGACGGCGAATCAGGTATTGTGGTTTCCGCCTCAATCCAGAATCAGATCAATACATCCATACAAGGTGTTTCCATTGTATTCACATCCGATTACGGCACATTCGACTACTCGATCGCATCCACAGATACGTTTGGAGTTGCCTCGGTTCAATTTAACAGTTATGCAGCGGATGACACACTCACAGGAACGATTGGATGCTATGTTGAAAGTTTTCCTGATGTTACCGATGTAATGGATATCACTATCCGCGGCGTGGAAGTTGTACTGGAAGCGGAAGACGATATTATTGAAGCCAATCTTGATTCCACTCTCATTACAGCCTGGGTGCTGGAAAAAGTCAGCCGGCAGCCCATTCCCAACAAACTGGTCAGCTGGAGTGCCAGCAACGGTGTCGTGGGATCACCATCTGTAACCAATTATTCCGGTCAGGCCACGACCACTTTGAGAAGCACGGGTATCGGCGGATCAGCCAGTGTTACTGCGGATATCGGATATGGTCTGAGCGGTCAGACAACCATAGAGTTCGGGTACACTGAAGCCCATCTGTCACTTGTCTCGGATACACTTTCTATCCTTGCCAACGGCTTATCTCAAACATCTGCCACTGCTGTTGTCACCGACATAACCGGAAACCCGTTTTCAGGTGTGGGTGTCCATTTCGAGTCCTCAGCAGGAACCATTTCAAACGATTTTGTTCTGACTGATGAAGATGGATTGGCAAATGTGGTACTGCAGTCTGTGGGAAGCACTGAAAATATTACTGCCGAAGTGACAGCCAGTCTGAATGCAGGGGATTCCGTAATGCTGTCTGAAAGCCTGGATTTTCTGTTCCGAGGAATCACCCTGGACGTCGTTGATGACCAATTGCAGCTCATCGCGGATGGAAACAGTACCGGAACCATTTCTGCCCTTGTGTACGAGACCCAGACCCACAACCCCGTTTCCGCTACATCATTGTCCTGGTCCACCACACTGGGCATTATCAACGGGACATCCATTACAGATACCCTTGGACAAACTTCAACGACCCTTCTTTCAATATCCGGTCAGACCGGTACTGCTGAAATTCACACTTCACTGGGTGACGGCAGTGTCAATGATATGGTAACAGTTGATTTTCTGGATGAATCCGTGAGCTACATCCAGGTGGAACCTTCAGCATTGTCCATACTGGCCAATGGAACAGATACCGTAAGAATCTCCGTTCAGGCCATGGGTCTTCTGGACAATCCGGTTTCAGGTGTGGAAATCAGCATGATCACCGACCGCGGATTTTTCAGTAATAATCAGCAGGAAGTGACAATTGAAACAGATGAGAACGGATCGGTCACGGAAATCCTCCAGAGTGAAGCAAATTCACAGGACATTTTTGCCCATATTACAATTTATACCGAAGACGGATCGAACATAACCGAAACCGTGAATATCGAACTGCGTGGGATTACCCTTTTGCTCAGTACTGATGATTATTATCTGCCGGCAGACGGCACATCCTTTACCACACTTACAGCTCAATTGTTCGAAACCACCGGAGGACCAGTGGCCGATGCATTGGTGGAATGGAATACGACTCTGGGAATTATAAATCCCACATCATATACGAATTCCAGCGGATTGGCCACCACAATCCTGCAGTCGCAGAATCAGGTAACCGGCAATGCTGTCATAACAGCCAGCTACGGAAATACACTGACGGCAACAGCAACTGTTACATTCACATCCAACTAGGAATCGGCGATGAGAAGAAGTTTACTGCTCCTGTTTGTTCTATCCTCCCTTTCAGGGGGAATTGATTACAATTATACCGGTCTGGGAATTTCTACCAGACATTTCCGACTGGATGACAGCAAACTGACTTTGGACCGTGCAACAGTCACTTGGATGTATGTGAAAAAAAATGAATTTTACGGAGATTTCGGAATCGGCCTGAACGACTCGGAGCTGCGTCCATTTTCGGATCAGAACCTGCGTCTGGAAAGTTCCAACGAGGTTACATGGTATATCAACCACTTCCGTAACTACAAGTACTTCACCGTTGGCGGTGGAATTCACTACTACAAACTTACCGGGGATGTCAGACATCCGGCTGATCCGGAATCAGGGAATTTTTTCAAGGATAAAAATACCTATTCTATTTTTGAACTGCCATTGGGGGTTGGACTGCAGTTTGAACATCCACGTTTCAGGAGCCGCCTCGGACTGGGGAAATCCCTGTTTTACGGTTCAAAAACCTGTACGCAGTACCTGGTTCAGGAGTCTATCCCAATCGAACTTTTTAAAAGTGATGCCACGTTCAATGATGTCAGTATCCTGTACTCAGAATTTGAAACTTCCCTGTTTCTGTCCCCACGATTTTCGGTAACATACTCAATCCGCTATGGAGACAAGGAGATTCAGGCGCAGACGCTGAATCTCGGAACCAGTATCGGCAGATAAATTCACGTGTCCGGTACCTGCACCCCATTCGGTCCGAATCATACATGAGCCATGGTGATGTGAGGATTCAGTATGCCGAAGCGGTATATGCGGAAGTGCGGCAGCTTATATTCAGCTGTTTTTATTTGCTTTTTAATTTCGAATAATGACGGGATCATTCACCTTCACGTTATATGAGGAATATGATCGCAGTGTCACCGGTTATGCACTGAGAAATTTTTCCAGTATTTTGAAAATCAGTTCTGACGGATTACCTCATCAACCTCATTCACATTCCGATACAGTGCAGTTATTGGACCGTACCTGTTAACGGCCATAACTTAGAGTTCATCTTACCTGACTTAATTATGGATTTTTGAAAGACAATCTGGTATGAAAATAGCAACTGCTAAGAAACTTGTATTTAGCATCATCTTGTTTTTGATGCCGCTGCTGGCGCAGGATTTCTTCAGTATTATCGCCACGACAAATATCAGTGGTGAAACAGACCCTTGCGGGTGAAAGAAAAAACCACTGGGCGGTCTTGCCCGGAAAGCAAATATAATTGATCAGCTGGCTGAGAATGGCCATCCGCAGTTCATTCTTGACGGCGGGAATCTGTTTTTCAAATCGAATGCGCTTCAGAAAGGGAAAACCGAGGAAACAGGGAAAGTCACAGCACAGGTCATCCTGGACTCGTATAACTTGATGGGGTGTGATGCCCTGAATCTGGGTTCAAAAGATTTTGCAGCCGGACTGGTGTATCTGAAGCAGCTGGAAGAAAAAGCCGGTTTTCCATTCATTTCAGCGAATATCAAAACACGAGAAAACCGACAGGCATTTGATCCTTACAAAATTATCCGTCGAAACGGGATTTCTCTTGGCGTTATTGGAGTGACATCACTCTTCAATCATCCCGAGCTGTCATTTGACGATCCCATCGCGGCCGTTGAAAAATACAGCAGTGAAATACTGGATCAGGCGGACTATCTTGTTGTTCTCTTTCACGGTGACGACCCTGACATAGCAAAACTCCGTGAGCTGGATATTCCTATTAACCTTGTAATTCAAAGCAAATCACGCAAGCGATCAAACGATGGCGGCAGTGCACCATTCCCGGTATTTGCATGCGGAGATCGGGGCAAATATGTCTATCAGTTTGATTTCAATGTATCCGAATCAGGCTCTCCCCTGGTTGATTTATCCTATCTGAGGGCTCAGAAAAAATCCTGGAGTCAAAAACTAATTCGATATCGACAGGACAGAAAAAAGGAAAATGCCGACATTCAGTCCATTGAAGTTGCAATCACAAAAACAAAATCTAAAATTTCCAACTTCGATGTTCTTATTGCAGAAGCAATAAACACATTGGATTACAAACGACTGGAAATGGGCAAAACCGTGGAACACCGTCCGGATGTCCTGGAAATTATTGATCAGGGCAAATCGAAAATTGCTGAAATCACGACCCATTACCCAAGCAGACAGGTTCAGGCTCGCACAGTCAGACAAAATCCAAATGTCAAGTCAGGAACTTGATCGGATTCTGCCAGCTGATATAAACACAATCATTCTGTTTTACACTTGAGAATTCTGATTCTGAGTCTTTATTCATATTCATCTGTGCCGGAGCAGCACACGAATTCATACCGGACTGAAAACCATTCATTACTGCAGCAAACCAATTTTCGCCTGAATGACGCCCCCTCTGGAATAGTATTTTAGATGGCCAAACTGCGGAAAAAAACACCCGGAATCCGTTATCAAAAGGAAATTTATGTTCAGAATCGGCATTGATATCGGTGGAACAAAAGTTAAGGTGGGAGCAATTGACGGCCACGGAGCTATTCTTTCATCTTGCAGCAAACTCTTTATCCAGAACTATTCTGATCCATTTCTGCTGCTGGATGCCATTGAAGAACAAATAAACCAACTGACGGACAAATTATCAGACAACCAACTGGGAGGAATCGGAATCGGGTGTCCAGGACCGCTTGACCGGGACCGTGTGAGTGTTCTTGAAACACCAAATCTGAAATTGTTATCTCATTTCCCTTTGGTTTCAGAATTCAGAAAACGATTCAGCGTCCCCATCAGGATGAACAATGACGCCAATGTCTTTGTTTTTGGAGAAGCTGTTCACGGTGCCGGACGTAATCACAGTATTGTATACGGCATGACAATCGGCACCGGTTTCGGTCACGGTTTGATCATTGATGAAAAGATTTTTGACGGTGCGACAGGCACTGCAACTGAGTTTGCGTTGACACCCTACCGCGACAGTGTGATTGAGGATTATGTTTCCGGACGGGCTCTGGAAAAATTCTATCAACTGCGAACCGGTCAGGTGCAATCCGGTGAAATTATTTTTCAGCTTGCAGAACAACAGGACGAAATGGCCCTTGCAGCCTGGCGGGAGCTTGGAATCCATCTTGGAAATGCCATGATTCCCATCATTTTTCTCATTGATCCCCACGTTATTGTATTGGGCGGATCAGTGTCAGCTGGATTTCATCACTTCAGGGAATCCATGCAGCAGGTTTTAGACAGCCACTTGTGGGATGTTCAAAAACAAACACTGAAAATCTGCAAAAGTGAACTGGGAAGCAATGCGCCCCTGATCGGAGCAGCGAACCTCGTACCTGTACAGCCTGATTAATTCATATTATTTTTGGATGAGGGGATGCAGTTGTGCTGATGCGGAAAAAACAAAAAATATACTCTGTTTCAAGGTGGTTTCAGTTTAGCTTTTTCCGTTGAAGACCCTGCAGGGGTCTCATTTTGCAAAGCATTCAAAGAAAAATGGGGCAAGGTATACTGGACACTGCATTGACATCGTTTTTCGTGTATACCGGAAATCAGTCTCCTAATGAAGCACAGCAGAACAGACCAGATCCATCAACGTCCGGAAAAAGCTTCGCTTTTTGCGGTTGAATATTCTCATGAATTAATCAGGTTGGCAAACTTGCATAACACCGCTTGAGCGTACGGTTAATTTTCAATGGACATGCGGGCCATTTATTTCCTGCACAATATATTTGAGAAAAATATCATATCAGAAAGGATGACACCATGAGGAAGAGTTTTTGCATCATGCTGCTGTTTCTTGTTGCACAGGTTGGATTTGCTCAATTCGATGTATTGGGAAACTCTGCCGCAACTTCGGATAATCTGGACGCACTGACCATCAATCCTGCAGGACTGGGGATTGATCGGGGTGAACAAACCGGATTTATGATTACAGATCCTGAAAACGGAGACGAGATTTACCACTATTTTGGTCGTTTTGACGGTTTTGGTTTTCGGATGTACGGAAATGACGAAATCGAATATTCACTTGGACTTGGGGGTCAGGTTACTCAATCTCTGAGTTTGGGGTACCAGTGGGAAAGCATCAAACAACACAAGCTTGGACTGCTTTACAGACCGGCAAATTACCTGTCGCTGGGAGCGGCTGCAACATATGATGTTCGGTCCGAACTGACAGATTCCCGACTGGGCTTAGCATTGAGACCTTTTGGTCACCGCTGGACTGTCGGCGCTGACATTAAAACACCAAGATTGGAAAATCTGGATGATTTTGAGGCGATTCAGGACAGCTCTTCAATCTGGGGTTTTGTCGAATTTCAACCCCTGGATGGTGTGTACATCAGCGGGACAGCAGATGAGGATGGTGATTACGTCGCCTTGAATCTGGGGCTCAATTTTGGCATCGGCGGCGGATTTGCCGGAAACAAATCAACAGATGAAGCGGACACGCAGGAATATGGTTTCTATACATATTCACAGATCCAGGAAACCGTCTTTAAAATGCCGAAGCCCAAAGACAAAACCTATGTGCGTATGGAAATCCGCAACAATATGATAGAAGAACCGCCATTCACTTCACCGTTTAACTTCAATCTTAATCCGTTTGCAGACAATAAAAAAGGAACTCAGCTGCGGTGGTGGATCGATCAGATTGATGATCTCACTCTCGATCCGGATATTGATGGGCTGATCATTGATATGGGTTACATCAGCGGAGGATTTGGAAAAATCCATGAAATGTATGATGCCCTCTCCCGCTTCAAGGAAGCTGGCAAGGAGATCATTGTCTATGCAAATTGGCTGACGAACATGAGCTTTTATCTGATATCCATGGCAGATGAAATTTATCTCCCCGAATTGGGAGAGGTTGATCTGCGCGGCCTTATGATTGAACTGACCTACTTTAAGGGACTGATGGATACCTTGGACATCGTGGCTGAAGTTGAACAGATCAGTCCGTATAAATCCGCCATGGATGCATTCCTGAGAAAGGATATGTCGCCTGAAGTACGCGAAAACTGGGGTGGTGTGTTCGAGGATATTTATAACCAGTTTGTGGAAGGCATTGCCGTGGGCCGCGGTTGGACTCTGGAAGAAACCAGGGCTGTCATCGACGACGGACCGTATAGCTCAGGAGATGCGGTTTCTGCCGGAATTATCAGCGGACTGATGTATCCCGATGAGTTTGACGAGTACATCACTGATGTGGAGGATGTGAATGTTCATGTAAAATCCTGGGATGAACTGTTCAGGTTTGAGGATTACACGCATGAGTGGACAGATGACGATCAGCCGAAAATTGCCATGATATATGCAGTTGGCGGTATTCAGTCCGGTCGAAGCAAACCGGGTCCCATGGGTTCATCTGTTATGGGCGACAAAACCATTGCTGAAGCCATAAAAAAAGCACGCCAGGACAAGGATATTGACGCCATTGTTCTCAGAATCGACAGCGGCGGCGGGTCTGCACTGGCATCCGACATGATGTGGCGTGAAATCTATAACACCACAGACCTGGACTCCAGTAATGTAAAACCTTTCATTGCATCCATGTCCGATGTGGCTGCATCCGGCGGATATTATATTGCCTGCCAGGCCGACACCATTGTCGCCTATCCCAATACCATCACCGGCAGTATCGGTGTAATCTCCGGACGATTTAATTTCTCCGGCCTCAAGGAAAAAATCGGTCTGACCTCGGATAAAATCAAATTTGGAAAACATTCTGACTTCTATTCAGGCAACAAACTCTGGTCGGAAGAAGAGCGCGCAATTGTGAGAAAAGGAATTATCGATACTTACGGAACGTTCCTGAACCGCGTCGCCCAGGGTCGTGAAGACCTGGATTCGCTGGGAGTGGATGCTGTGGGTCTGGGCCGAATCTGGACCGGAAATCAAGCGCTTGAGCACAAGCTCATCGATGAAGTGGGCGGGTATTACGATGCGGTTGAAATTGCAAAAGCAGCCGCCGGGATTCCTGAAGATCAGGAAGTTCAGCTGGTAGAATATCCCCAGTTCAAACGGCATTTCAGCCTGTTTCCCCAGCCCTCTCTGAAAAGTGAACTGGAAGGCATTCTCCCAGCCGATATTGTTGAAGAATTTGAGATCCTGGATATTATTCCGGTTCTTGAGGATGACAAAATGCAGTTGATTATGCCATATAAAATAACAGTGAAGTAACTGCCTTCGCCATCCGGCAACCTGAACCTTATTCTGATCCCCGCCTCACTGGCGGGGATTTTTTTATGTCATTAATTCCGGACCTTCAGACTGTCTGACACTTCCGTTTGCCAACGGGTCGCACAACCGGTCTTACTGGCATCTGATTTCAAATGGCATGACCCGTGCTCCCGGCACCGAAAACGGAGGATCCCATGAATCAGACGCAACAGACCATGAACCCTGAACAGGGAGTCAACGCCATTGAAAAATATGGAATTGATCTGACAAAGCTGGCCAACGAAGGCCGGATTGATCCGGTGATTGGCCGAGACGAAGAAATTCGAAGAATTGTTCAGATACTATCCCGCAGAACCAAGAATAATCCAGTTCTGATCGGAGAACCGGGGACAGGTAAAACCACTGTGGTGGAAGGGCTCGCAAAACGAATTCTGGAAGGTGACGTGCCTGAAAACCTGAAGGGCCGGAAGCTGGTCACTCTGGATCTGAGTGCCATGGTGGCCGGCGCAATGTATCGCGGTCAATTTGAAGAACGGCTGAAAAATTTTATCAGCCAGGTTGTGGACAGCAATGGAGAAATCATTGTATTTATCGATGAACTTCATACCATTGTCGGCGCAGGTGCAGCGGAAGGTCAGATGGATGTTTCCAACATGATCAAACCGGAACTGGCCCGGGGCAGAATGAAAGTAATCGGTGCCACAACGCTGAAGGAATATCAAAAATATATTGAAAAAGATGCTGCGCTTGAACGCCGCTTTCAGCAGGTGTACATTGCAGAACCCAATGTTGAAGACACGGTGACAATACTCCGGGGAATAAAGGATAAATACGAACTGCATCACGGTCTGCGAATCAAGGATGCTGCACTGATTTCTGCCGCTGCGCTATCAGACCGGTACATATCTGACCGCTTCCTGCCGGACAAAGCCGTCGATCTTGTGGATGAAGCGGCAGCAAAAATTCGGATGGAAATCAACAGCGCGCCCGTCGTGATTGATGATGCAAACCGCAAACTGCTTCACCTGGAAGTCGAACGGGAAGCATTGAAGCGTGAAAAAGATGCCCGCTCCAGAGACCGGCTGAAAAACCTGCAGGTTGAAATCCGGACGCTTAAAAACGAGATTGACACACTTACCCATACCTGGCAGACCGAACAGAAAAAAGTGGAAGCAGTGAATCAGGTGAAGGAGCGGATAGACCGGCTGATAACAAAAGCAGACAGAGCTCAGCGCGAAGGCGATTACCAGACCACCGCAAAAATCCGCTATAATGATCTTCCGGATGCAGAGGTAAAACTTGAAAATCTGCAGAATGACCTGGCCGGTAACAAGTTCATCAAACTTGAGGTGGACACTGAAGACATTGCTGAAATTGTGAGTAAGTGGACCGGTATCCCGGTTCAGAAAATGCTGAGCGGTGAAACCGAAAAACTCCTTGGGCTGGAAGACCATCTTCAGAAAAAGATCAAAGGCCAGGATCATGCAGTTGAACGGGTAGCAGATGTGATTCGAATGTCAAAAATGGGTGTCACAGACCAGGAACGGCCGCTGGGTTCATTCCTTTTTATGGGCAGCAGCGGAGTCGGGAAAACTGAACTGGCAAAATCACTGGCTGAAGTGCTGTTTGATGATGCAAAAGCACTCGTTCGGCTGGATATGAGTGAGTTCATTGAATCCCACTCTGTCTCCAAACTGATCGGCAGTCCTCCCGGATATGTGGGATACGATGAAGGGGGGCAGCTGACAGAGAAAATTCGTCGTCGGCCGTATTCGGTCATGCTGTTTGACGAAATCGAGAAAGCGCATCCCAATGTACTGAATATCCTGCTGCAGCTTCTGGATGACGGACGTCTGACAGATACTAAGGGACGGACAGTGAATTTCAAAAACACGATCATTGTCATGACTTCAAATTTGTCAAATCAGGAATTGTATCTCCAGATGCGTCCAGAGTTTATCAACCGGATAGACGAAATCATCACATTCAATGATTTGGACCAAAATGCCATTCGAAAAATCGTCGGCCTGCGTCTATACGAGGTTAAACAAACCCTGATTGACAATGGTATTTCGCTGGAGATTGGTGAAAATTTGTATGAATACCTGGTTCAGCACGGTTATGATCCGGCTTTTGGTGCCCGTCCGATCCAGCGGATAATTAAGAGAGAAATTCTGTCCGGTCTTTCAAAATACCTGCTGAAGCATCCGGAAACTGAGTTGGTTTTCGCAGATCACAAAAACGGGAAGGTCACCTTCAACGAAAACATCCAGGCGGCAGCATAGCGGTCCGCACTGCCTGAAAAAACTGACGGCTGTACCTGCATTCCTGAACCGACTCGAACCGGCAGGTTTTCATTTGATTCCGCCGCAGCGCAAACAAAGTACGCGAAACGCTGCAGAACCACATTAAGTATTGCAGGACACGCAGCTAACCCGAATATTTCATGAGAAATCTATTCCGATGACGGATCTGCTCAATTCTACAGCGTTATACTCGAAAAATGTTCTCAATGTACTGTCCAGTACGATTTCACTCATTTTTCTTCATATGCCTTGTAGAATCAATCATTTTCATCATCTCATCACGAAGTCTCATGAAATATCCGGACTAAATCTCACACTGGTTCACCCTGACATGATGGGCACAGGTATGTTCCCCGATTGCTGACCCTGGTCTTTATGATACCGGTTCCGCAGCGGGGGCAGGATTTTCCGCTTCGATTGAATACCTGCAGTCTGTTTCGGTAGCTGCCGGACACCCCCGGCTCGGATTCATAATTCAGGAATGTGGTTCCGCCGCTGTCAATTGCCTGACGAAGAATGCGTCTGATTCCGTCATGCAGCCTCTCTGCTTTCTGAAGGGTTACATCTTTCCCGGCTGTTTTGGGATGGATACGTGCATGCCACAGTGATTCATCCGTGTAGATATTTCCCAGCCCGGCAATGAATCCCTGATCCAAAAGCAGTGCTTTCATCTGTCTGCCGCTGCAAGAAAGTCTTGCGGACAGCCACTGAGCGGTGAACTGTTCCCCAAGCGGTTCCGGTCCAAGTTTTTCCTCAAGCCACTGAAGGTCCTGATGAAATGAAATGCGTCCGAATTTCCGCATATCCTGAAGAACCAATCTGATTCCGTTTTCGCACTGAAACCACCCAGTCACATGCCTGTGGTCCAAGTCTATCGGCTGCCGTACTGCATACAGCCGGCCTGTCATACGAAGATGTACCGCAATCAAACCCCGAGTCAGCCTGATGATGATGTACTTCCCCCGTCGTTCCACCGATCGAATGAGCTGCCCGGCAATGGAACTGCTGAATTGGTTTGATTCGATATTGGAAAGTACTTTGGGCCAAACGAGATGAAAATCAGACAGGGTGTTTCCGGGCAGGACCAGCCTCAGCTTCTGCACAACGGTTTCGACTTCCGGTAATTCCGGCATAAGACTTCAGCCTGCTTATGGGTTACAGTCTGGACCAGTCTATACCGCGTGGACGGTCTTCGGCGATTAAAAATAATGCAGAACCGGCTTCGACCTGCATCTGATTTGTCGGATTCAAAATCAAACTGGATCCTTTAACGCCGATGATGGTGGCCTGAAACTGATTTTTGAACCATTTGAACAGGTCGATGAATTTCCGTGACCCGATTTCATTCGGCATATCAATTCGGTAGATTTCACTGCCGGTATTGTTGGAAAGCAGCTCACTGACTACCTCCAGTGTTCCCGCATCCTGCATTTCCTGTACAATGAGTGGAACGTAGATGGGATTCACGATGGATATTTCGCTGCTGATGCGTTTGATATGCTTTATATTTTCCGGGTTGGCAATGAAGGTCACAATATGGTTATTTTTATTGACATTCCGCACAGCCAGCGTAGCCAGGATGTTTTCCTGATCATTGCTGCCGTGGATGATGACACTGCGTGCATCGCTTATACAGGCGCGTTCCAGAACATCATCAGAGGTAATGGCACCTTTGACAAATCGAATTTTCTGAGGATAAGGATTTTCATCAATGGCATCCGTACAGAGCACTACCGGTCTGCCAGCCTGAGCATCATCCGCAAATATCTCTTCCATCAATGAATAAAAGCTGTTTGGGTCATACCCCAGTATGGCAATGTGATCGCTGACCTTCAAGGTTTTGAGTCCTTTCAAAAAGTGTTTCCGACGCTCAATAATGGCGGATGAGACATACGTAATCAGCCCCGCAGCCAGGCCGATTCCGCTCAGCATAACCACAACGGCGAACATTTTCCCGCCAAGGGTGGATGGAGAGATATCGCCGTAACCGACAGTCGTAATGGTCACCATGAACCACCAGAAGTTATCCCAGATGTTGGCATAGGGCGAATCCGGTCCTTCCAGAACCGGCATTAACATCAGGGTGAAAGCCAGCAGCCCTCCAATATACAGGAAGACAACCACGCCTTCCTTCTGAATCAGTTCGGCAAGTTTTCTCAGTAGAATCATGATTGGGGCTTTTGGCGTTTCCCGGACAGTATCCGGACTGGTTCACTTCCCAGAGGGTGTCCCCGGTTTACTTTCATTATCTGAACCTCTTCCGGATTCAGTGCATCCTTGAGATACTGTATCAGGGGCTGGTGACGATCTGTCCGGGAGCAGGTGAAAATGTCTATAGATGCATGCCGGCTCTCAGGGTAGGTATGGATGGCAACATGAGACTCGCTGATAATTGCCGCGACTGTGACGCCGACGGGTGCAAATTGATGCCGAATAGACCCGACAGATTTCAGCCCGGAAATGCGAATTCCGTCCAGAAGTAGTTTCTCAAGCTGTTCAGGTTCGTCCATCACTGGCGAGCTGCACTGTGAAAATTCAATGATGTGTTGATATCCGCCCGGCTTGAGCATATTAATTCCCGGTATTATCTGTAATGTTTATCCTGTTTTCCACTACTGATAATTTAACCCGAACCGGGTATTGAATCACAAGCGGTCCAGCGACCCGGCATCAACAATTCTGTTGCCCTATGGCCCTTCCCGTCTGGTCTGCCGGCGAAGCGGTCGCGGCGGAAGGTTCATAATCTCATCATGCCAGTATTCGCCGATGTAACAGACGATGCAGGACATATTGATGACTCCCAGCGGATGGCGGTCATCATCAATGACGGGAATATTGCGGAAACCGCCGTCCAGCATTTTGTTAATGGCAAAAGCCAGGGGATCCTCGGGACCGAGCGTTTCCGGATTCCGGGTCATGTAATCACGGATCATTTCAACATTATAATCCAGACCATGAGCCACAACCTTTGTCAGCAGATCGCGCTCCGTGAAAATGCCGGACAGTTCATTGCCGTCTTCAACCAGAACGCACCAGAGACTTTTTTCCTGCATCTCCCGAACCACCTGCATAAGAGTTGACTCTTCCGGCATTACCGAACAGACCGATATATCAAGTTCACCGATTGGATCAGTCAGTCTTATGGCTTTTGGGAGTTTTCCACAGCGGGTTTTTTTGCAAATAGAATCATAACGTTCATCCATTATCTGCTGTTCTTCATCCAGCGGATCATACATAAATACCTCCATTCCTGAAATTCACCGGATACTGCTGGTTTGAATACCGGACTTTAAAATTAATTACCAAAGTCCAAATCCCGTGAATTTCTCAGCTTACGTTAATACTTAGGGGTTTCAACCAGATCACTGAACCATTGCCAGACATCATCCAGTTCATTCAGGTGGGATTTTTTCAGACGGTCAATAAACCGGGCATTTTCTATTGCAACTCCGCCCTGCTCTGCCACTGCAGTGGCAAACTCCAGTTCAGTGCTGTTGAATGTCCTGATCTTTGAATCGTACAGTCTGAGAACTCCGATGATTTCGTCCTTGAAAATGATGGGGATGGACAGAATGGCTTTAATTCCCTCCTTTCGGCAGGCGTTCGGATACTGCAGTTGATCATCATGATCAATATTTTCCACCACGACCGGTGCTTTGGTTGCCATAGCCCGCGGCATGCTTTTGTCCGCGAGTACGGGACCTTTCCGTAAAAAGTCATCACCAAGATTAATATGCGTTATCATCTCAAGGCGGTTTTCATGCTTGTTCAGCAGACTGATAGCACCCGCCATCATTCCCAGCGTCTGCATGGTACTGTCCACAATTTGGATCAGCACATCCTGCAGTTCACGGCTGGAACTGATTGCCTGACTGATTTTCACGAAGGCCGTAAAAAAATCCAGTCTTTCCCGTTTCATATAATTTCCTCCCAGGTATTGGTAACAGGGCGGATCAGGCGGTGGATTTGGAGGATTGAGCTCTTTTTTTCTTCAGGGGGCGTACGCTGTTACTGCTGCATTTCGGACATGCCCGTTCCATCGGAATTTTTTTATCATACATTCCGCGAAACTCATGCCCGCACCGCAGACACTTGAAATCGGTTTCCTTCATAATGATACTCTAATAGGGTTTTATGCCTGAACCTGAACCGCAGAGCCGGTTGTCCTGTTCGGTTTATGACTGCGCTTTGCTTTTCTCTGTTCATTACGCAGACGCTCTTTTTTCAAAATATCCATGGTTTGACGGACTTCTTCTGCCGTGACTTCCCGGCGCATTCGCTCCATATCTTCCATGGTGGATTTCCATTTCTGACCCTCTGCAGCACTGATCCATTCCAGCTGCAGGCGTTCCGGTCGAATCCCCAGACGCTCAAGCTTATCCCAGAGCCTTTCAACGCGTTTCTGGGTCCAGCGGTTGGCATCAATATAATGACAGTCCGCAAAATGGCATCCGGAGACCAGCACGATGGGGGCACCTTTCTCAAAAGCATGCAGGATAAATTTGGCGTCCACCCGTCCGCTGCACATAGTCCGAATGATGCGCTGGGAATTCGGGTACTGCATACGTGACAGACCCGCCAGGTCCGCACCGCCGTATGAGCACCAGTTGCAGGCAAATACCACTACTTTTTCCATAGGATTTTCAGACAATATGGCATCGACCTGGGCTTCATACTGTTCATCCTCAAAATGCTTCATGCTGATGGCGTCAAAGTTGCATTCTGCAGCACAGGTCCCGCAGCCTTTACAGGCCGCTTCAATGATTTCTGCAGGGGTTTTGGATTTTTTATCTCCGCCGATTATGGCGTTGAACGGACATACACTTACACATATTCCACAGGATGTACAGTCTTCCGCATTACAAGCGGATGTGATGGCCTCCACGCTGATTTCGCCGGTATTCAGGAGAATCTGTGCCCGGGCAACTGCCGCGCTGGCCTGGGTGACACTGTCCTTGACATCTTTGGGAAACTCGGCACAACCGGCCAGGAATACTCCTCCGGTCGGTGCATCAACCGGTTTCAGTTTCGGATGGGACTCCATAAAAAAACCATCTCCGGTTCGACTGAGGGTCAGCAGCTGCTGAATGGCGTCACTGTCCCTTCTCGGAATGACTCCGGTGGACAACACCACCATATCAAACTCATAATCCCGAATTGTGCCCAGTGCCGTGTCTTCAGCCGTCAAAACAAGATTACGGGTTTCAGCATCTTCGTATATCTCACCGGGCAGTCCGCGTATATACTGCACACCAGCCAGTTTGCTGCGGTGGAACAGATCTTCAAATCCTTTTCCGAATGCTCGAATATCTATATAAAATACAGTGATTTCAGTTTCCGGGTAGTGATCCTTGAGGAGCAGACTGTCTTTCACTGTGTTCATACAGCAGATGTTGCTGCAGTAAGGATTGCCGGTAGCGCTGTGCGACCGCGAACCAACACATTGAATAAAGGCAATTCGTTTGGGTGTCTGATGATCTGTCGGCCGGATGAAGTGCCCTTCCGTGGGGCCGCCGGCGGATATCAGACGTTCAAATTCCATGCTGGTAATCACATTTTCAAACCGGGTGTATCCGTATTCATCCATTTCGGTGGGATCATACACATCCATACCGGTTGCCACAATCACAGCACCCACATTCAACTGGATCAATTCATCTTCCATATCGAAGTCAATACAGTTTTTCTCGCATACCTCCGCACACTTCCCACAGGCAATGGGATTATTGCCCAGACAGTTTTCGCTGTCTAAAATGTACACGGAGGGAACTGCCTGGGGAAAGGGCATATGAATGGCTTTCCGGCTGGAGAACCCTTCCTGAAATTCATCGGGCACCACAACCGGGCAGACTTTTTCACATTCACCGCAGGCATTGCAGGCATTTTCATCCACAAAACGGGCCTTTTTCCGGACCGTGACCTGAAAATTCCCGATGTATCCGTCAACGTTTTCTACTTCACTGAAGGCAAGGAGATTGATTCGGGGATGCCGACCGGCATCCATCATTTTAGGTCCCAGAATTCATATTGAACAGTCCATGGTGGGATAGGTTTTGTCCAGTGCAGCCATAAGGCCGCCGATGGACGCCTCCTTTTCCACCAGATGTACCTGGTATCCGGCATCAGCAAGATCCAGTGCGGACTGTATCCCGGCTACGCCGCCGCCCACTACCAGTACTTCCTTCTGAACCGGAAGGCGGGTTTCTGTCTGAGGCTGTAAGTATCTCGCCCGGGCCACAGCCACCTTAACGATATCTTTCGCTTTTTTGGTAGCCCCGTCATAATCATTCAAATGTACCCAGCTGCAGTGTTCCCGAATGTTCGCCATTTCCATGAGATAAGGATTGACCCCGGCCTCGGCAACGCAGTTCCGGAACGTCACTTCATGCATTCGCGGTGTGCAGGATGCCACCACCACCCGGTTTAACTGATATTCCTTTATGTAGCGCTTGATTTCCTGCTGACCCGGTTCTGCACATGTGTACTTGTTCAAAACTGAGCAGGTCACGTCAGGCAGCGTCTGAGCAAAATCTCGTACCGCGGCACAATCCAGTGATCCGGCGATATTCATCCCGCATTCACAGACAAACACACCAATTCGAAGATTATCTTCCGGCATTCCGCCCCCTTTAATTCGAACAATTTTTGTATGGTTGCTGGATGATCTTTTTCACCCCATCATCCGGTCGGGTTCAAATAGTTTGTGAACTGATATCCGATGCTGATCCAGTCCCACATCTTTCAGTGTTAATCCCTGTGCAAGCCCCAACAGCTGGAAATAGTAAATCACCGGGACTTCGTGTTTTTTTCCCAATTTTCGTTCTATAATCCGCTGACCGACATCAAAAGAGGAAAAGCATGTGGGACAAATCAGCCCCAGACAGTCTGCCCCGGCATCCTTAACGGAATCAAATATATCCGACGTCATTCGGGCCGGAATCAAATCATCCAGACAGCCCTTTCCGCAGCATAAGAGCTGCTCCTCGTGTCTGACAGCCACCGCACCCGTCAGCCGTACAAGATCACTCATTATCTCCGGGTAATCCGCATCATCCACATGCATGATCTGACTGGGTTTCAGCAGATGGCAGCCGTAATGTATGGCTACTTTTAATCCTGACAGTGAATTGCTGATTGTTGACCGGATACGGTCATATCCATACACGTCTCTGAGATAAACAACCGCGTGCTCAACCATTCCCCTGCCTTCATATACCCGATCCACTTTTTTCAGACGCTCATTGACCTTATCCAGCAGATCAGGATTTTCATTCAGAAGAAAACGAACCTCCTTCAGGGTGGACGTACAGCCGCTGCACACGGTCAGCAAAGGCAGACCGGAGGACTCTGCCACTGCCAGGTTCCGGGCTGCTGCCGTCAGCCAGTCCAGTTGGCTGCGGGCTTTGAAATAAATGGGATCGGGGCAGCATGTGAACGGAAGATCCTCAACCAGCTCAAAGTCCAGATTGGCAAAAACCTTCCGGGCAGCCATTTCGATATGAGGATAGCGCAGCGGAATCATGCATCCCCAGAACGGGACTACGGCAGTCATTCATCCTCCTCCGTTTGAAGCAGCCTTGCAAGTTCATCGTATCCGTTCATTCGGAATTCCGGCAGACCAAATTTTTCTCTTCGTCGCTGGATAGCAGAACTCATGGGGGTGCTCATCCCTGATTTCAGAATGCTTTCAGAATATTTCGCAATGAGATCCGGAGCACAATTATCCTCCATGCACATATTTTTCAGCGCGGTGATTACCTCCACCGGACGTACGTCCTGAGGACAGCGTTCATAGCAGGTGTAGCAGTTTGTACACAGCCAGATGGGTGAATCCTCTCTCAACAGAGTATCACGCATTCCAAGCGCTGCCATGAGCATTATACTGCGCGGATTAAAGTCATCCGAGTATTCAGCCGCCGGGCAGAGAGCCACGCACGCACCGCATTGATAGCAGAAGTTATGATGATCTCCGCCAAGAAATTCATTGAGTCTGGCTCTGAATTCAAAATCAACAATATGTACTTTGTCTGATTTCATGCATCTCCCTGCCGGTTGATTTTTTCCCAAATCAGTGTAGCAATATCCCTGATTTGAATATTACGGCCATCGTTTACCGATGTATCCTTTTGGGTGCATGTCAGATGAATCTGGCACTTCGGACAGGCAACCGCCATCATTTCCGCTCCGCTCTCAGCGGCCTGTTTCAATCTCAGGGTCTGTATGGCTTTTGCATTGCTGTCACAGTTCATCCAGCCGCTGACCCCGCAGCAGAGACTGCGGCGACCGAATGGATTCATTTCTCTGAATGCCCCGTTGCTGCCTGCGTTCAGCAGCTGTCTGGGTTCATCATAAATTCCAAGATGCCGACCCAAACGACAGGGATCCTGATATGTGACCGGAGTCTGTGTTTCATCATTTTTCAGTTTCAGTTCCCCCGAATTCATCTTCTCTGACAGGAACTGGCTGATATGCTGGCACCGGGCATTCACGGGATACCCAGCCTGCGGGTACAAATTGGTAAATGCGGACAATCCTTCCGCGCAGCTGAACAGAATGAGGTTTGCACCGGATTCCCGAATTCGTTTGGAATTATATCTCGCCAGTTTTTCAAAATGAACCTGATCCCCGTTCCAGTACAAATCGTGACCGCAGCAGCGTTCATCGGGCAGCAGGACCGGCTCGATGCCTAAATGATTTAATATTCGAATTGTGTTGACTGAAGCCGCAAGCATATCCGTCTCGATATCATGAAAAATATGCTGGAAAAATGGTGCACAGCCCACAAAATAGAGGATATCCCCATGCTCGGCAATTTTCACGTCTTCCGGCAGCCAATCCATACGTCTGGGCTCCAACTGCTCAGAGGTCATGAGTCGCTGTACTGACTGAACACAGCCGGAGTGAGCACAGCGGCCCTCATACCCGGCATCCTGTGCATGCAACCGAATCAGCCGAATCAGGTCCATGAAACGGATATCTCCCATACAGACTTCTTCACACTTTCCGCAGGTCAGACAGCTCCAAAGGTCATAATCCTGATAAAGGGATTCACTATCGCTGCGGATAGAACGCGTCAGCAGTACTCTGGGTGAATATTGTTTTCCTGCCGCACTGACCGGACAGACAGCTGTGCATCTGCCGCAGTCCAAGCACCCAAACGCATTGGTCTTTCTGATCTGCTCCAGAAATTCAGTATTCGTATTTACCATGCTCTCATTCCGGTACACCGGATATTTTGGAAGATTTTCCGGACTCTGATCCACCGTCGATAACATCCGGCAGTACTGTTTTGGTTCGGTGTTCTATCTTGAGATGACCGGGGCCGGCTTTTTTCACTTCTGCCGTGAACTCTCTGACAACTCTGGCAAACTTGGGTGCTTCAGCGGCTGAAATCATTTCATATCTGATTCGGACCGGATTGATTCCAAGCATTGTTACCAGATTTCGGGTTCTTTCAAAGTTGTGAACCGTCTGCTTGGCACCGAAAAGATAATGACAGTCTTCCAGATGACATCCGGTCACCAGAACACCGTCCGCCCCCAGTTCAAAGGCTTTCAGAACAAAGGATGGATTGATCCGGCCGGCGCACATGACTCTGATCACCCGTGTATTGGCTGGGTACTGCATACGACCCACACCTGCCGCATCTGCAGCGGGATAGCTGCACCAGTTACAGGCAAAAATAACAATTTTGGGTTCAAATTCGTTGGATGTCATTCTGGTTGACCGCCTATGAAGTTACCGACCATGATTCATCCTCAAACAATGCTTCCAGTACGGTTTCGATATGTGAATCCCGAAAGTGACGAATATCAATGGCTCCCGAGGGGCAGATGGCTGCGCAGGTTCCGCATCCTTTGCACAGGGCTTCATTCACGGCAGCCGTTCGATCCGGACCTGTTCCTGTCAGTTCAATCGCGTTGAATTCACATATTTCAACGCAGCTTCCGCATGCCCGGCAGAATTCACTGATGATGAAACTTGTGACCGGTTCCATGGTGATACGTCCCCGTGTCAGAAGTGCCGCCACTTTCCCTGCCACTGCCGCAGACTGGGCCACAGAATCTCCGATATCTTTCGGAAACTGAGCACAGCCAGTAAGAAATACACCTTCCGTTGTGGTTTCCACAGGTCCGAATTTTGGATGTCTTTCCATAAAAAATCCATCCATGCTGCGTGGTATTTTCAACAAATCACGCATCATTGCATGCCCTTCCCTGCTGGGTCGCATTCCCGCTGAGAGAATGACCGCATCGATTGGAACCTCAATATCCTGATTCAGACCAGTATGATGAAAAAGAATGGATTCCGCATGACGGTTTCCGCGGACTTTCGGCGGCTGAACGGGATGATACCGCAGAAAGAGCACACCCATTTCCCGCGCCTGCCGGTACATATCCTCAGCGCCCATCGTATACACCCGTATATCTCGGTGGAAAATGGTGACGTTCACACCCCGCTCACGCAGTATAAGCGCTTGTTTCAGAGCAGATTGACAGCAGTACCGTGAACAGCCGGTATTATTCTCAGGATTCCGCGATCCCACACACTGAATAAATGCCGCATTTTTAACCGGGCTGCCGGCAACTTTCAATATGCCTTTTGCCGCAGAAATTTGTTCCAGATCCATACTGGTGATGACATTGGAGAACCTGTCGTATCCAAATTCCTTATCCGGTCGATACAGGTCTGAGCCGATGGCAATGACAATGGCACCGGCCTGTATGACGTCAGAAGCGGATTGTCCGTTTTTTCCCGAGGACAGATGCAGGGTGAAATTGCCGACAAATCCTGAAATATCTGTTACTTTGGTGTCGGTTTTGCATTTCACGCTTTTGCGAGTCAGTTGTTTTTCAAGTCGGCTGATAAGCGTTTTGCCTGGAATACCGCTGGGATAAACCGAATTCAATTTTCTTACCCGGCCGCCCAGCTTCGACTGGGTTTCAATCAGCGTGGTGCGGAATCCCTGTGCGGCGATATCTACAGCCGCCTGCATACCGGCAATCCCTCCGCCAATGACGACCACCTGACGGTTCAGGGTCATCTCTCGCGGGGTAAGCGGTTCAAGCCGCCCGGCTCTTGCAACCGCCATTCGAACAAGGTCTTTTGCTTTTGCGGTGGCTTCGTCAGGTTCATTCTGGTGAACCCAGGAACAGTGGTCACGGATGTTGGCCATTTCCAGGAGATACGGATTCAGACCGGCCGCAAGCAGTGTTTCGCGGAAAACAGGTTCATGCGTTCGAGGAGTGCAGGCAGCCACTACCACCCGATTGAGCCGGTTTTCGCGAATCCGTTCTTCAATTTCCTTCTGAGCGCTTCCTGAACAGGAAAACAGGGAATCATCGGCAAACACCACCCCGGGAAGCTTTCCGGCATATGCGGTGACATCGGAAATATCCACGATACCGCCAATATTCAAACCGCAGTGACAGACAAACACACCTGTCCGCACATCCTTTTCCAGTCTTTGGTCCGGCTGAGGATCATTTTCTTTTTTTTCAGACTCAGCGACTGAATCGGTTTCTGTATTGAGGAATGTCGCCAGCGGTTGGATATGCAGAGCGGCTTTTGCTGCAGCTCCGGAAGCTTCCGCGATGGAGTCTGTGATGTCTTTTGGCGCAGTGGAACATCCACAGAGATAAATGCCGTTCCTGGATGAATTCAAGGGTGCAGCTGCAGAATCCCGGGCTTTGAAGAACCCGTTCCGATCCAGCTCAATATTCAGGATTTGCGATAACTCTCCCAAATCTTCCGGAGGAATCAGTGCAGCGGACAATACGGCCAGATCCACTGAGATTTTCTGAACCGTCCCCGTTTCAGCGTCTTCAACAAACAAAACAGGAGCACCGGTTTGAATATCTTCGGTAATCCGTGACGGTTTGCCTTTGATAAAACGAACACCCTCCTCGACGGCTCTCTGATAAAATTCCTCAAATCCTTTTCCAAAGGCTCGAATATCAATATAGAAAATGGTGATTTCGGCATTCGGATAATGTTCCCGAATGAGCAGCGCGTCCTTGATGGCGTTCATGCAGCAGATACGGCTGCAGTAGCGGATATCCCATTTTTCATTTCGGGATCCAACGCAGTTGATGAATGCAATTTTGCGGGGTGTTTCGGTCTGGGTAAAACTGACCAATTCTCCTTTGGTGGGTCCGCCGGCAGACAGAATACGCTCAAGTTCAAAACTGGTGACGACATTTTTAAACCGGGTGTAACCGTATTCGCTGGCTTCCCGGGGATCGTAATAATCGATGCCTGTCGCGAGGATGACTGATCCAATTTTCCGTTCAAGCATTTCACCGGGATCATCATGAGAGATGCACCCTATTTTGCAGGCATTGATACATTTTGCACACGCAATGGGAACCCGTCTCAGGCAATCTTCCTCAGATAAAACATACGCAGACGGAACTGCCTGAGGAAATTCCTGATAAATCGCCTTTCTTGCGCCGAGACCGACATTAAAATCGCTGTGACGAACCACCGGACATTCTGCGGCACAGTCACCGCAGGCTGTACATTGGTCCGGATCAACAAATCGCGGTTTTCTTCTGATTCGGGCGCTGAAGCTGCCCGCCCGACCAGTCAGTTCGGTCAGTTCGCTGTATGTCAGCAGTTCGATATTGGGATGCCGACCGGCATCCATCATTTTCGGGCCAAGTATTCAGATGGCACAGTCCATGGAAGAAAAAGTCTTGTCCAGCTGTGCCATACGGCCGCCGATACTGGGACGTTTTTCCACCAGATGAACCTGAATCCCCGCCTCTGCAAGATCCAGTGCTGCCTGAATTCCGGCAATACCCCCGCCAATGACTAGTACACCCTTTTGGCTCAATGGTTATCCTTTTGCTGTGTTTTTCCCCACATGTTTCACGAGAATATCGATGCAAAAAATGGTTCGCATTTTCGGATGGTGATATATCCGGTCGAATCTGCACCGTCAGTCGGAAGACGGATTTTCAATTACGCTCGATATTTGTTCTCATTGTACTGTCCATAACAATGTCATTCAAATCTCTTCGCAAGCCTTGCATAATCAACCAGCTCCACCATCTCATTCCAAACCTCATGAAATATCCGGGTTGGGAGATTTTTTCTCCTGTGATACCGCCGCTGTTCAGGTTGCGGCAGCAGTTTTTTTCCTGCGTTTTTGACTGGGTGCCTTTGCTAACTGGTCCAGCCCGTACTGATATCCTCTTTCAAATGCATTGATGTTAATATCTATAAAGCGTTCCGGTACTGATTCCGGCAGGGCTTTTTTCACTGCTTCAGCTGAAACCAGCTTTGTTACGGCGGTAAAAAAACCCACCATCACCACATTGGCAAAGATCCGATTTCCCATCTCCTCTGCGATTCGGGTTGAAGGTATGGAAAAAGCCTTTACATCCTTTCTGATTTTTTCCGGTTTGACCAGATCCGTATCTGTCAGAAGTATTCCGCCGGACACCAAGTCTTCTGAAAATTTCTCATATGCTTCCTGCGACATGGAGACGAGAATTTCCGGAGCAACAATGTACGGGTAAAGCACCGGTTCATCATCCACCACTACTTGTGCTGAACAGGCACCGCCGCGGGCTTCCGGTCCAAAGCTCTGCGTGAGGGTGGCATATTTGTTGTCATACAGGGATGCAGCCATTCCGATAAGGGTACCGGATTTGATGATGCCCTGTCCGCCGAATCCTGAAAACCTGATATCCATCGTTACCTCTGAAAATGATTACCTTTAAACATTTATTCGAAACACCCCGTTGTTTTTACAATGCCTTAGTCATGGGTGTCGGAGCTGATCTTTTCCTACGAGCCGGATTACGCTGAAGGTCCCCGATACGGGACAAAATTTTCTCCCAGCTTGTTTCGAAGGAAGGAGTCCCTGTTCTCCAGAAATGTTGGTTTTTCCTTTTCAACAAATTTCCCGACCACAATTTTTTCCTGATAGGTAATATCCACATCCCGACATTCTGCCCCGTGTTTAATCATCGCATTGTCATGATAAAATTTCATAAGATCAAGCCCGCTCCCCAGTCGGTTTCGACGGGCATACAAAGTGGGACAGGGAGAAATCACTTCAATAAATGAAAATCCCGGCTTGCGGAGTGCTTCCGAGATGCTGTTTGCCAGCCGACGAACATGAAGTGCCGTCCACCGGGCGACATATACAGCGCCGCTGGATTCCGCCAGGAAGGGCAGATTGAATGGGAACTCATACGTCCCGTAAGGTGCCGTGGATGCATTGGCTTCGATGGGTGTGGTCGGCCCGGCCTGTCCGCCCGTCATGGCATAATTGAAATTATTAATACAGATGATGGTGATATCCATATTGCGGCGGGCAGCATGAATAAAATGATTGCCGCCGATGGCCGCAATATCCCCGTCCCCACTGATAATGGCCACCTTCAGTTCAGGATTCCCCAGCGCAAGACCGGTGGCGAATGGAATTGCCCGTCCGTGGGTAGAGTGAAACGAATCCAATCTGAGATAACCGGCGGCACGACCGGAACAGCCGATTCCGGAAACAACAGAAACCTTATCCCGATCCAGGCCTGATTTTTCCATGCCGGCCACAAAGGCAGTGATGACAGTGCCGATACCACAGGTTGAACACCAGATATGGGGCAGCCGTTCAGTCCTGAGAAATTCCTCCATTGGATGGGACAGTTGTTCTTCCGGTTCAGGGATATGCAATGTGTTGGACATCTTGGTGTTGTCTGTTTTCATTTCAGGCCCTCCTCAATCGCATTTAATATGTCGGATGGATTGTGTACCCAGCCGCCGGCATGGGGTACAAGGATGGTTTTCGCCTGTCCGCAGGCAGACCGCTCGACTTCCAGCACCACCTGTCCCAAATTGATTTCGGGAACGACAAAAGCTTTCACCCTGGAGGCCAGTTCTCGAATGCGCTGTTCCGGAAAAGGCCACACTGTAACCAGCCGTAAAGTCCCCACTTTCATTCCGTTGATCCGGGCTTCCTGAACGGCTTTCAGAGCCACTCTTGAGGTGATTCCGTAACTGATCACGATGACATCTGCATTTTCAATCTGGTCTTCTTCAATAATACGGATATCCGGTTCGTTACGACGAATCTTGTCCACCAAATGTCTGATATTGGCGTCCTGCGCCTGGGAATTAATAACAGGGTATCCGTTTTCTGCATGTGTCAGACCAGTGACATGAATATAGTATCCATCTCCCGCCTTGACCATCGGCGCAACAGTGGCGGATCCGTTGAAACGGTACGGCTTGTACTGTTTTTTATCTCCTTTGTAATAGTTGCGTCCGATTATTTTGATCTTATCAGCTTCCGGAATGTCCACCTTTTCGGTCATGTGTCCAACGCATTCATCCATCATGAACAGGACCGGAACCCGCCATTTCTCGGACAGGTTGAATGCCGTAATAACCAGATCAAAACATTCCTGCGGGGAATTGGGAGAAATCGCAATGACTTCATAGTCTCCGTGAGAGCCCCAGCGGGCCTGCATCATATCTGCCTGTCCTGTAAGTGTGGGCAGACCGGTAGATGGTCCTCCCCTTTGCACGTTCACCACCACGCAGGGGGTTTCCATCATGATACCCAGCCCCAGGTTTTCCATCATCAGTGAGAAGCCCGGTCCGGATGTCACCGTCATTGATTTTGACCCGCTCCAGGAACCGCCAACCACAGCGGCCATGGATGCCAGTTCATCCTCCATCTGAATAAACATTCCGCCGATTTTCGGAAACCTGGCGGCTATCCGTTCCGCTACCTCTGTGGACGGAGTGATGGGGTAACCGGCAAAAAACCGACAACCTGCAGCGATAGCACCCTCGGCACAGGCATGGTCACCGTCAATATAGTGGCTGCCGGTTGCAACTCCGATGGGATCTGCGTTCATTTCGACTCCTTCTTAGAAAGTATTTCCTTCGCCTGGGGTGATCTGGGTTTTGATTCTATGCAGAAAATGGCAAACTCGGGACAAATCATCTCACAAAGATTGCAGTTTACACAGGCTCCTTTTTCTGCAATAACGGGGTAATGATATCCTTTTCGATTGAAGTCAGTCGACATTTTAAGGACATCACGAGGGCAGTATTCTATACAGAAACTGCAGCCTTTACAGCGCTGGATAATGATTTTAGGTTCTCCCTGAGGTACTTTGACCTCATTCAAATCCAGCGGTACTCGCCAGTATTTCATTGATAACCTCGTCTTTTAAAACAGGAGAATTGACCGGAATGAGCAGAACGCTCCGGTTGGTAGGGGCAGGAATGAAAATACAAAAGGATCACGTCAGAGAATAAAATTGAGTTGCCGCCAGAATGGAACCTTTGGGCGGTATTTATAAAATCGTGAGTCAGCAGTGAATGGTCTCTAAGTACAGGAAAGAATCCCAACTGGGAATTGCAGCCAAAATTTACAAAACAGAATGGACGTTTGTAAATATTTTTATTCTGAATTGATATTAAAATCGCATTTCACCCAGTTTTAACTGGACTATAAGTATCGCATTATCAATCATTTCAAAAACATTTTATATACTGTTTATATATATTTTGCTATAGGGTTGAAGCGCATAAAATGCCATTGAGTGTCATGATGACTGCAGAATCGTGAGTTACAGGTACACTCATTTTCAGGGAGTTAGCAGAGAATAATCAGAATGCTGAAGAAGGGAGTAATAAAAATTCCGTCCGGATTCAGGTGCCGAATGCATAGTATTTGGTGAGGGAATTTTCTCAGAACAATAAAATTAGCTCCCAGCCCGGCAGTTGTGGGGTAGGGATTGCTGCATCCTGAATCCCTGCCATATGTCATTTCCCCGGAGGAGGGTGGGGGTTTGGGATGGATGATCTCGAGAGATTTTTTTATTCGGTGGTTCCACGAACCGTTTGGTGAAATCAAATCCGCAGCCCTGAAGGGGCTAAATACATCAGCCCGGGGCATCGCCCCGGGAACCGGATAGAATGATGGCAGAACCCTGAAGGGGTGCAACGAATAGAAATAGGTTGAGTGGTTGAGTAGTGAAATGGTGAAATAGTGATATGGTTCATATAGGCTTTCTGACATACCGCTGTTTAATGGAACGGAAAATCGTCATTTGGCAGTGATCAGTGATCAGTGGTCAGTGGTCAGTCGTCAGCAAGGAATACAGTCCCTGATGCCTATTTACCAATATTCTATTACCCATTTACCAACGATTGCCGTCCGGATTGCGGTTCAGGATGCATAGTAATAATACAGATGAGTGCTCGAACAGATTGAATAACCTCAGGTGAATGGTGGCCTTGAGACTTGGGATTGCTGCATCCTGAATCCCCTGCCACATGTCATTTCCCCGGAGGAGGGTGGGGGTTTGGGATGGATGATCTGGGGGCTTGGTGAAATGGTATAATGGTGTAATGGCTAATTGGTTGAGTGCGGATTCTCTGTCAGGGAAAAGTTGGGTGGTCAGTGGTTGTTTATCAGCACAACCTCTGAGGAGTATCGGTATTATCGCGCATTCAGTACAATTTCAGTCAGTCTGAGCGGAGAGCAGACTGTCGAGATTGGATGTTTCATGGTGCGGATGAGATGTTATTGTCTGAGTCCCGTCTGATTTTCGACGGGACGAGTCTATCTCATTCAATGAAATATCCAATCGAGATGAAATTGGTCTGCAGCGCATGTTCTTTTGGTTCTTTTCTTCGAAGAAAAGAACATTTCATTTCAGTTAATTACCCTACAAGTACGTTTAGGGTTTGGCAGAAAGGTATTGGTTGATTGGTTGCGCCAGGTTACCTGCAAGGTGTTGTTGAGTAGGTTAATAGTGTAATGGTGAATTGGGGTAACAGCAGGGTCACAGACGTACTTCAAATTTCAGGTTTCTATTCCCGCCGATTGCCGTCCGGATTGCGGTTCAGGATGCATAGTAATAATACAGATGAGTGCTCGAACAGATTGAATAACCTCAGGTGAATGGTGGCCTTGAGACTTGGGATTGCTGCATCCTGAATCCCCTGCCACATGTCATTTCCCCGGAGGAGGGTGGGGGTTTGGGATGGATGATCTGGGGGCTTGGTGAAATGGTATAATGGTGTAATGGCTAATTGGTTGAGTGCGGATTCTCTGTCAGGGAAAAGTTGGGTGGTCAGTGGTTGTTTATCAGCACAACCTCTGAGGAGTATCGGTATTATCGCGCATTCAGTACAATTTCAGTCAGTCTGAGCGGAGAGCAGACTGTCGAGATTGGATGTTTCATGGTGCGGATGAGATGTTATTGTCTGAGTCCCGTCTGATTTTCGACGGGACGAGTCTATCTCATTCAGTGAAAAATTCAATCGAGATGAAATTGGTCTGCAGCGCATGTTCTTTTGGTTCTTTTCTTCGAAGAAAAGAACATTTCATTTCAGTTAATTACCCTACAAGTACGTTTAGGGTTTGGCAGAAAGGTATTGGTTGATTGGTTGCGCCAGGTTACCTGCAAGGTGTTGTTGAGTAGGTTAATAGTGTAATGGTGAATTGGGGTAACAGCAGGGTCACAGACGTACTTCAAATTTCAGGTTTCTATTCCCGCCGATTGCCGTCCGGATTGCGGTTCAGGATGCATAGTAATAATACAGATGAGTGCTCGAACAGATTGAATAACCTCAGGTGAATGGTGGCCTTGAGACTTGGGATTGCTGCATCCTGAATCCCCTGCCATATGTCATTTCCCCGGAGGAGGGTGGGGGTTTGGGATGGATGAGCTCGAGAGAAATTTTTAATCGGTGGTTCCACGAACCGTTTGTTGAAATCAAATCCGCAGCCCTGAAAGGGCTGAATATGTCAGCCCGGGGCATCGCCCCGGGAACCAGATAGAATGATGGCAGAATCCTGAAGGGGTGCAACGGATAGAAATAGGTTAAGTCGTTAAGTCGGGTATCCCAGACAGGGTGCAGTTACGGAAACATGTCTGAAATCATTATACAGCTGTCGGAATAAAAAAAAAGGGGGACCGAAGTCCCCCAGGCACAAGAATATATGAACGTTCTATATTATACCGCACCCTGGTCGAGCATGGAATCTGCAACTTTGATGAATCCGGCGATGTTAGCGCCTTTCACGTAGTTGATGAAATCTCCTTCAGTACCGTATTTCACGCATGCTTCATGGATATCTTTCATGATCTGATGCAGTTTCTGATCCACTTCTTCGCGGGTCCAGGACAGACGCATACTGTTCTGGCTCATTTCCAGACCTGAGACAGCCACGCCGCCTGCATTGGCAGCTTTCCCCAAACCATAGAGAATTTTGTTGTTCAGATACACTTCAATTGCATCAGGTTCGGACGGCATGTTTGCCCCTTCTGAAACACAGAAACAGCCGTTGGCGATGAGGGTTTCAGCTTCTGCCTTTGTCACTTCGTTCTGTGTAGCACAAGGAAGTGCGACATCGCATTTGGCAGTCCAGGGACGTTTGCCTTCCCAATATTCACAACCGTATTTTTCTGCATATTCTTTAATTCGACCGCGTTTTACATTCTTCAGTTCCATGACGTAAGCCAGCTTTTCTTCATCGATGCCGTTCGGATCATAGATAGTACCGGATGAGTCAGACAGGGTCACTACTTTGCCGCCGAGGTGATTGACTTTTTCCGTGGCATACTGAGCAACGTTTCCGGATCCAGACACAGTAACAACCTTGCCCTTGATGGAGTCACCGCGTGTATTCAGCATTTCTTCTGCAAAGTAAACGGTGCCGTATCCAGTGGCTTCAGGACGAATCAGGCTGCCGCCCCAGTTGCGGGCTTTACCAGTCAGCACACCGGTAAATTCATTGCGCAGACGTTTATACTGTCCGAACAGAAAGCCAATTTCCCGACCGCCGACGCCAATGTCACCAGCAGGAACGTCAGTATTTGCACCAATGTGGCGGAATAATTCAGACATGAATGACTGGCAGAAGCTCATGACTTCATTGTCTGATTTGCCTTTGGGATCAAAATCAGTGCCGCCTTTTCCACCGCCCATTGGCAGGGTGGTCAGACTGTTTTTAAATACCTGCTCGAATCCCAGAAATTTGAGGATACCCTGATTTACACTGGGGTGAAAGCGCAGGCCGCCCTTGTAGGGCCCAATGGCTGAATTGAACTCAACGCGATAGCCGCGATTCACCTGTATCTCACCGCGATCATTGCGCCATGGGATTCTAAAGGTGATCACACGCTCAGGCTCAACAATGCGTTCTAAAATATTCGCATGCATATAGTGGGGATTTTCCTGAAGGTAGTCCCACAGTGATTCTACCACCTCGCGAACAGCCTGGTGAAATTCATTTTCCGAAGGATTCTTGGCAACTACATAGGCCATGAAATCATCAACAGATTTATACATCTAGTCTTCTCCTTAAAATCAAAAAAGAAATTTCTCTGCCGGTTTGCCTTACCAAGTCTGATAATCTGTCAACACGCAATCTCGACCAGAGGTGCTTTAATCAGACTGTGACCTCCGAAAACAAACCGCAATGTTACCCTAGGAACACCAAATCCGCTGTTAAGCGGACCGTAAAAGTTAAGTATAAATAGAGACACAGGGGTCCAGTTTATTTAACTCTTAATGAATGTTTTTTAATGCTGCTTTCATTTGCCATGTCCGACCGGCATTACCAGCGAGAAATATTTACCAGCGCTGATGTTTTGCATGAAAATCACGATCCGATTATCCGTGTTTACCTTGAAACGGGAACTGCAGAAGATGATCATTCATTTCCCGCAATGCTGAACTTCCCGGCGGCGGCAGCAATTATTTGACCATCTGGTCAAATAATTGTTGTTTTATTAACCGATTGGTCAATAATATTCTGCCGTGGCCAGACCCAAAAAAACAGATCGCATCTATAATGAAGAACTAAGGGACAGAATCCTGAATGAATCTGAACGGCTTTTCGCACGCCAAGGGTTCGGCTCCACCACCACACGAGCCATTGCTGAAGCAGCAGGTGTGAATAAAAATCTGATTTTCTATTACTTTCAAAACAAAGCCGGTTTGTATCAGGAAGTTATCCTGCGAAACATTCAGCCGGTGTATTCAAACCTGAACGAATTGCTGAAACAAAACCTGGAACCGGAAGAACTGCTGGAAAAAGTAATCGAATCGTATTACATCATTTTTCGCCGGAAATCACAAATCATCCCACCGCTTATGCTTAGAGAACTGGCAGATGGTGCACCGCGATTCCTGGAATTCATTGAACCAAGGATAAAGCAGCTGTTTCCGATATTGATGCAAAGACTGGATACCAGCAAACTGAACTATCTCAATCCCCTCACTTTCCTGAGCATCATCGCCGTTGTGGTTTACTCATTTTCAACCATGCCGATTCAGAATGCCATTCTGGATGCTACCGGTGAAACAAATCCGGATGATGCAGCAAGACTTGACTACATTAAAACCATACTAAAACACGGAATTCTAAAATGATTACTCGTTTCAGGGAACTGGTTCTGAACCATCCGCTCATGACCATCGCGACCGCACTGGTATTGACAGCTGCTCTCGGAACCGGGATTCGACACCTTATCCTCGATGACAATATACTTGACATGATGCCGGATGACATGCCGTCGCGAATTATCCTGGAACAGATTCAGGAGGAATTCGGCGATACAGATTTTCTGATCCTGGCGTTCGGACATCCGGACCAGCCCTTCATGATGCCGGAAAACCTGACAATGGTGTACGATTTGACCGAAGAACTGGAACTGCTGGATGATGTAGATGAGGTAATATCCATTGCATCTCAAAACCGCATCGAGTCCAGTGACGGATTTATGGAAGTAGATGATCTTCTTCCGATGAGAAAACCGGATTCCGAGGAAACTGATGACATTCTAAATTATTTGAACCGTTATCCCGATTTGAAACAGCGAATGCTCAGCCGTGACGGAACTTATACCAATATCACCATCCGTCCGGTTGCAGATACACCCTATCACGATCTGGTACGTCATGTTCGGACCGTGGCAGATTCCATGCTCACCGGATATGATATCCATTATGCAGGCCTGCCGTTTATCTCCGGTTCAGTCCCGCCGCTGATGAGAAAGGATGTATCAATCCTGCTGAGAGTCGGATTGGCCATTATGGTATTAATCCTGCTGATAAACCTGCGGTCCCCAACTGCCGTCGCGATGGTCCTGGCTGTTATCCTGCTGTCACTTGTCAGCATGATGGGCATATTGGGATGGCTGAATCATTTTACCGGATCACGACGCTTTTATTTTACCCTGATAAACTCATCCATGCCTATTATTCTGCTGACCATTGCAAATTCAGACGGGGTTCACATCATTTCAAGATTCTTCAAGGAGTTCCGGAAATCGGGTGACAGCAGAAAAGCTGTCGAGAAAACCATGCTCATCCTGTCGCGTCCAATATTTCTGACGTCCCTGACCACTATCGTGGCTTTTCTGACTTTGGTTACCGCTCCCATTATACCGATGACGGGATACGGCCTGGCGCTTTCATTCGGGATTGCATGGGCTTTGATACTGTCCAATACAATGCTGCCCGCCTTGATCATCCTGAAGAAATGGAATATCAACAGCCGCATCTTCAGAAAAGACAGTGTTCTGGAAAAACTGACCCGCAGCTACGGCCGGCAGATGATCCGATCTCCAAAGCGGGTTTTGACCGTTGGGATGGTTCTGGTGGTTATTTCGCTGATTGGAATGAGATATGTCAATGTTGAAGTCAATACCATCAGTTTTTTCAAACCAGGCAATCCGATTCGTGAAAGTTCACTGTTTATTGATGAATTCATGAACGGCTCCATGAACTTTGTCATAAAAATGACCGGGGACTTAAAATCCCCCGAAACCCTGACTCAGATGGAAACCATTCAGAATTATCTGGAAGAGCAGGAACGGGTAAAACTCACTGTATCAATTGCGGATGTCATCAAACAGCTGCACCGGGTGGTTCAGGATGATGATCCTGCCTACGAGATCATCCCCGAATCCCGGGATAAAGTCAACAACCTGTTTACACTGTATTCCATGTCCGGTGATCCGGACGACTTCAGTGCGCTGGTGGATTATGATTACCGGATCGGACTGATCAACGCCATGGTGAACATAATATCTACCAAGGAACTGGTTAAAATGTGTGAGGAAACCGATACGTTTATTCGTCAGAATGTGGATACGGAACTGACCGTGGAATACACGGGGATGGCGGCGCTGTTCAGGGATTTTGTCCGGCTGGTGACCCGCTCATCCATCATAAGTATTCTGGCGTCCATCATTCTGATTTTTGCCGTGGTCGGAGTATTTATGAAAAACCTGAGACTGGGGATTCTGTCAGTCATTCCGCTGACATGTGCTGTCATTATGAATTTCGGTCTGATGGGTCTGTTCCGCATTGATCTGACTCATGTAACGGCACTGCTGACCTCCATTATAATTGGCGTCGGAGTCGATTTCGCGGTTCATTATATATCGGAATACCGTCATATCCTTCACCTGGATGGGAATGGTGATATCAGCCGGCGTACAATCAGCACTGTTGGCTACCCTATCATGCTGGATGTATTTTCCAATATGGGATTCGGTGCGCTTCTGTTTTCAACGCTGATCCCGCTGAATCACATGGGCGGTTTGATGATTTTCGCCATGCTGTCCACGTCGCTGGGCACACTCACCATCCTGGCATCCGTGATGGAACTGGCCAAAAACCGGCTGAAAGATATCTGATATGCCAACAGTATGATCGGATCGAATAACACACGTCTTTGGCCATAGGTGCGGACAAGGGACTGTGCCAATGGTAATACAGGTTGGATGAAGTCGAGGTTCGCAGCAGAATTCGCAGACTGCGGGGAAAAAGTTCAACGTATTTATCAAGCTGTTTAAGAATACGGACAATCGGAATTCAGCTCATAATACCTTGATGCGGAGTTTTCCAATTGCCGATTACGAATTACCATGCACCGAATCATAAATTTCGGATTACCACGGTGTCCCACGAATCTTACCATTAACAAGGAGTCGTCAAATGATTAATCATGCGTTCAAATCAGGATTTTTAATACTCGTATTTACTGCACCGCTGCTGGCTGTGACCGGTATAGAGCTGGCTGAGAAAATGGATCAGCGAGATTTACCGAATGATATGCGCAGCCGGATGAAAATGGTACTGACCAATAAAAAGGGTAAAACCCGAAATAAGGAAGTCATCAGTATATCCGCCGATGATAATGAGAAACAGATCATGTGGTTTCAGGAGCCGAAGGATGACCGCGGTGTGGCTTTCCTGAAAATTGAACATGATGATAAAGATGATGAAATGCGGCTGTGGCTGCCGGCATTTAACAAAACTCGCCGAATTTCTTCCGACAATAAATCAGATTCATTTATGGGATCCGATATCAGCTATGAGGACTTGTCCACTCGGGAACTGGATGAATACACCTACAAAATACTGGGAGAAGAAACCGTCAGCGGGACGGCATGCTATATACTTGAATCAACTCCAAAACCTGAAATAAAAAGCGAGTATTCAAGACACGTGGACTGGGTATCCAAATCCGCATATACGGTTCTAAAGGGGGAAGGATATGACAAGAAAGGCCGTCTTCTGAAAAGCCGGAATACAGAATTCCAGACCATTGGCGGATATGAACTTCCCAAAATAATGCAGGTGAAAAATGTACAAAAAAACCATACCACTGAACTGACATTCAGCGACATCACAGTGGATCAGGGTCTGCCTGAAGATCAGTTTCAGGATAAGCGTCTGAAACGAATGCCGAAATAATTATTCAGGGAAAAATGATAATGATACGCACTCTGAAACTCATAGTGGCTGCGGCAGCCGCTTCAGCATTGCTGCCGGGTCAGTTTTATTATCAGGGTACTGCCCGGATCCAGGGAATTTACACCAACGATCCAGTCGAGGAAATTCCGCTGCCGTTTCGAGCTCTGGAGCTGGAAGCAGGGTTAAACATCGGTGATTTCCAACTGAACACCCAATCATCCATGGAAGTACTCTGGGCTGATTCAGGAACAGAAGCCCATCTTAGGGAATGCTATTTTTCCTGGTATCCGTCGTTTGGTGAAATCAGCATCGGAAAGCAACTGCTTACCTGGGGCATGGCGGACAGCAACAATCCCACCGATAATTTGTCGCCCTACGATTTCAACTACCTGTTCGAAACCGGAGTGGAACGGAAACGCGGAACACTGGCCGGCAGAGTCATGATGTACTGGCATGAATTCCAAATCGAGGCGGTATGGCTTCCGAATCACGAACCCCACCGTTTGGTGAAAGACCCCTCCTTCCCCATCCGGCCGGAATACCCGCCGGGCGCGCGGTTTAACAAGCCGGAAGACATCAACGAATACGGCATCAGGATTCAGTCCATGCTGGAAAGCTGGGACTGGGCCGTTTCCTGGCTGTCAGCCCATGACCGCCTGCTGACACCGGAAGCGCTGGTTTCGGGACAGGGAATCACACAGTTCAACTACCGCAACACGGATGTCCTTGGACTGGATTTGGTCGGGTTATACGGAGATTTTATTTTTCGCAATGAACTGGGCTGGTTCTTCACACGGACAAGGGATGCCGATGAGATGGCTGTTTTGGTCTACAACGAGATCCCCGCGGAACTGACAGCGGATTATGTGGAATACACCTTCCAGCTGGAGTATATCGGGATTGATGATGTTACCATTATTGCGCAGCTAATTGGGTTGGAAGTCAACGAGGTGGATGCGGACATCCCCCTGATCAAGGCGGGATTTGTCCCCGGTCTGGGGATGCCGTTCGTGCAGCTTTCCGACCGGATTGCGATGGCCAGCTTTCAGAAAACCTTTTATGATCCGGATCTGGAAATCAAAATTGCCTTGATGGGGAACCTGGTCAATCAGGGCGGTCAGGCCGGGCTGAATATCAAATACTCACCATACCAAAACTGGAACACGGAACTTACTGTCGGTCAGTTTTTCGGTGATTCGGGAAAACCGGACGAGTATATTTTCAACAGTCTGGAAGCCTTCTCCAATTTTACTGTGTCTCTGTCCTATTCGTTCTGAGACAACGGGTCGGATAGTGAAAAAGCAGCTCAGGCTGCGGATTGTTCAATGTGAATCAACTTCGTCAGGATCTATTCGAAATCCAGAAGGATATTGACCAAACCAATGATATCGAGGATGTCAACGGTTCCGTCTCCGTTCACATCTGCACAGTCGGGTTCTGCCAGCTCTGTGACATCGCCCAGAATGAATCCGACCATGGTGACGATATCCAAAATATTGTTTACTCCATCCCCGTTAACATCTCCGGGCAGATCGCAGCTCTCAGGTGCATTGACGATGAGGTCCTCGTACACAGTCGATAATAAAAAGCCGTTGCGGTCCCCGCTGAATTCCCAAAACATGGCACCACCCAGATCATTGTCAAGAATATACTGGCATTTCGTTGATATGGATGTGGAGTCATCGTAGCTGATCATGATCTGGGTATTGGGATTGTAGAGCCAGGGTACAAGGGCTTCTTCGTGGAAATACCTGGAATATCCGTTTTGATTGATATAGTCTTCCGCCAGATGCCAATAGTCGTAAACGCCATTTTCCCATGTCCCGTCCGGAGCCACGCCCCAGTACGGCTGGTAGAGTCCGTTGTTTTCCGCTCCCACTCCACCAAACGCCCGACCGTAAAAAGGCAGCCCGGGATTAATTTTTTCCGAAGGGACGCCCAGATCCTGATATGCCTGAACAGCGGCATCCAGATTAAAACCCGACCAGTAGGGTTCGGGAACAGGATTTTCATCAGCAGGATACAGCGCGGCATTGAAACCGGTGACCGGATCCGAGTCTCCACTCCAGGGGCCGTGAAAATCATAGGTCATTATATTTATCCAATCCAGATAGGGATGGATCAGATCAATTTCAATGTTTTCCATAATCAGCGGTGATGCCGGAGCGGCGATAGTCAGCAGAAAATCACCCGCAGCATCCAGCTGAGTGCGCAGTTCCGCCAGCAGCAGGGTAAAGTTTTCCCGGTCTTCGGGCCGATAAATATTCGTAGGCAGGCCGCCGCTGACGGGGTACTCCCAGTCGAGATCAACCCCGTCAAAGCCATATTCCTGAATAAAGGCCACACAGGATGCGGCAAACTGACTTCGGGAAGCTTCAGTCAGAGCCACATCAGAAAAGTAATGCGACCAGGTCCACCCTCCAACGGAGATCAGGGTCATGAGATGAGGATGCTGAGCCTTCAGCAGCTGCAGCTGATGGAAACATCCCCGCAGACTGTCCGGATCCCAACTGTCACCCGGATAGAAAATGTCAATATCTGCGTAATAATCCCCGAGAACAATCTCGCCTCCGGAAATATTGGCAGAAGCATAGTTGATGGCATTGATCTGTCCGGCAGGAATATCCTGAACATGGTAGTCCCGAACGTAAATAGACCAGGAAGTGTAGTATCCAATGATGTTTCGGTCAAAAACCTGAGCGACAGTGATTTCGGCCAGTAACAGAGATACGATGATTTTCAATAAGTTCTTCATAAGCAAATTTATTTATTTTCATCCATATTGTTTTCATTACAGGTTGTAATCAAATGGGCTGTCTTCCGGGGCAGGCCGTGGACTCTGTCCAAGTCAAGTGGTAATGAATTTCGCTGCCACGCCAAATGGCGGATTTTCAGCAAGCGGCTGGGTATTCTGGCATTTTCCGCATAAAAGAATCTGCATTCATTGCCGCAAGTTTTCATCGTAGTTTTCAAGCCCTGATATTACGGACTAACATTTCTCAGTTCAAATCTGCAGAAGCGGGTTCACAAAGATTTTCATTTTGCACGATTGATTTCAACAAGTGAATGGC
>CAZGNZ010000025.1:0-60246 GCA_964527215.1 uncultured bacterium
AAATTGGTCTGCAGCGCATGTTCTTTTGGTTCTTTTCTTCGAAGAAAAGAACATTTCATTTCAGAGAATTTAGTTACCCTACAAGTACGTTTCAGGTTTGGCAGAATGGTATTGGGTGAGTGGTCGAGTGGTTGAGTAACCTTCCCAGCAGGGTGATATTGAGTGGTATAATGGTGTAATCGTTGAGAAAGTCTTCCCGGCTGGGTGGGGTTGAGCGGGCTGGCTCAGGCCTCAGTTGAAGTACAGTTCCCAATGCTTATACCAGTTTTCAAATTTATGGTTTTATTGCTCACTATCCGGATTGACGACACTGTTCACAGGCCCAATCACTGCTGACTGTACATTTTTCACCTCCCGAACCAATATCTTAATACACCTTTTTCTGTGTGTTGGTTCGGCTTTAAATTTTATCTGCGGCTGAATAACATATGATTTCTGAATTAATTTGTTATTGGAGCTTCCCGATCAGAAAATGAATTGATTCCAGTTCATCATATAATTTGACAAAGTGAGGAAAGTATGGCATTCAGATTTATAACTGCCGGACTGCTGTCAGTATTGCTCGTTCAATCATTATCTGCAAACATTGATGTTTCTGTTTTGTATCAGGAAAAATTGGGAAAGGATCGCTTCGTCCGGATCGAACTCTGTGACAAACTGGGGGAAACTCCCGCAGATCCGAATACCTATTCAGAATTAAACCATTTGTATTTTCTCATATCTCCAGGTGAAGGCTGGATATTCAAATCAAAGGATGTGGAAAAGTCACTGTCTCAATTTGTTCTGAAACAGGGGGAGCTCAGTGTCAAACCGGAGCTCATAACGCCACTGGGATCTGCTGATAAAATTTCCAGCGCAGTGATGGGTTTTGATAAATCAGATTTTTTCTGGGACCGGAGTTTTATTATCGATACGAGAGCTGCACAAACATCCGAACTCCATTTTGTCGAACAGTACTGGCCAGATTATACAATCCTGTCTCAAGCTCTGAATACAGGCCGGACCTTGTACGACGAAATGCAGTATTCAGAAGCATTTCAAAACCTTGAAGTGTTCCTTGCGGATAATCCTCTTATTCCATCTTTTTCTCTGTACCCGACAGCATATGATTTGATTGTTCAAACCATTGAGAGCTTTATTCAGTACGAAACCGAAAGAATGACGGTGACTCAGTCTGAGTTCGAAAGAGCTCCGAAAAAACTGCATTTAACCCAATTGGAAGAAATGGTGCAAACCGTTCGCACGGCTCGCTCTGAGTTTGATCCGTTTTTAACCCAGAAAAGCTTCCCGGAATCTGCAGAACTGAATGCTTCATTTGACACGTTCCAGACATCCCTTGAAAATGCATCAACTGCACAAACTGCTCAATTTCGAAACATGCATCTCGCACTGCTGTCTCAGGGCGGGTATAAGGATTATAAACATTTACTTTATATAGATTTTATTGTACGATTGCTGACTGAAACACCTTTCATTCAAATCATTGAAACACCGCTATCCATTGATTCGGAAAGGATTGAAGCCTACCCGCTCCTCCAAAGGGATCTCGAGGATCTTGATTGGGCGAATGAATTTGATTACCTGCTTTATATCCTCAATGAAAATATACAATCCGGCCGTTTTCTGGATGACAGTACATTGTCACATCTTGAAGAAATACAATCGACTGAACCTCAGCCATACTATCATATTCTGGCCGGTTTTGACGCTCTCGCTGAAGGGTTGCTGGCAGAATTTGAGAATCATCTTCAGGAGGCCTTCATAACCTGCACCGACGCTGCTCTGCTGTATGGATTGGAAAATTGGTATATTTCAATACAGGCTCATCACTCCGGGATCAGCAGAAAAGTGATCGATACAATCAATGCCGGACTAAGTGACGAACTGTCCGGGGAGCTGGATGAGGCGGAAGCAGGGTACAAGCGGGCAATGAAGCTGGCGGGTCAGTTTGCTCCGTCGATGTTTCTGCTCGGCCGTGTAAACCATAAAAAAGACGAGCTGTTTGTTGCGGAAAGATACTTTACGCAGGCACTGGAAGTGTATCCGGGTTTTATGGCACCGCGTATTTATAAACTGGAATTCCTGATAGACGGTGGGGAATACAACTCTGCACTCGAGGAAGTCAACAGTACATTGGAAACGTCCCCATACTGGTTCTTTTTCTACATGAAAGCAAAAATCCTGTACTATCTTAATCGGTATGAGGAAGCGGTGAACACTCTGACATCCCATTGTCTGTCCCTCAACGATAACAATTTTGACCAATTCATACTTCTCGGCGATATCAGTCTTGATCAGGAAAAGCTGGATCAAGCTCAGGAATATTACTATCAGGCCGGCAATATCGATCCGGAAAACGAAATCTATTCTCAGAGAATGACAAATCTTCGTCAGCTGAAAAAAGATACTTCACCCGATGAATAAATCCTGAGCAGTATTTGAAACCAGCCATCATTATTCCCGCATATAATGCGCATTCGTCCATTCAAGTGCTGCTTCAGAGAACCCTTGCCGCAGCACCGGATATTCCTGTCTACGTCATCGATGACGGATCTGATCCTCCCATCAAGATTCATACTGACTGCAGATTGTGTAATTATTACCGACATGACAGGAATTTTGGGAAAGGACAGGCATTGCTGACAGGCATGAATCTGGCACGTGAAAACGGGGCAACGCATGCAGTAACAATGGATGCCGATCTGCAGCACCCTCCGGAAATGATCACTTCATTCCTGGAGCACGCTGAAAAGTGCACGATTGTGCTGGGCCGGAGACGCTTCTCCGGCAGCATGCCATGTCATCGGCGATTATCTAACCGACTGACATCCCTGATGATATCCAGTCAATTAAACTGCAGGATCAGCGATACACAATGCGGTTTTCGCTGTTATGATCTGGCATCCGTACTGAAATACCCGTATTTGGAAAAGGGATTTATGTTTGAATCAGAAGTTCTCCTGAAGGTTTTTTCAGAACACGACACCACGATGAAAGAAGTTGACATTGAAACGATCTATCCCGGTACAGGCAGTCACATCCGGAATTTCACCAATACGCTTGAGTTTTGCCGCTTGTTAATAAGGAACTGGTTTGCATGAAAATATTCAGAAGATCATATGATTGGGTTTTGGGGTGGTCAGAATCGAAATGGGGAACCCTTGCTCTGTTTCTGCTGGCTGTATCTGAGTCAATATTTTTCCCGGTTCCGCCGGATATCCTGTTGATTGCATTGGCTATCGGAAAACGCCGTAAAGCCTTGACATACGGTTTGATCTGCCTGGGAGGATCCGTTGCCGGTGCCACTATTGGATATTTGCTTGGACACGGTTTGTGGTGGGCGGGACCTGACAGTTTTTCAGGATTTGCCCATTTCTTCTACAATAATATTCCCGGATTCACGATTGAACGGTTTTATCTGATAAAGGACTGGTATGACAGCTATAATTTCTGGATCATTTTTACAGCCGGTTTTACTCCCATCCCGTACAAAATATTTACGCTGACCGCTGGTGCCTATGATGTGGCTTTCCCCATGTTTCTCATCGCATCCGTCATCAGCAGAGGAGCCAGGTTCCTGATCATTGCCGGTCTGATTTTCCGGTTTGGCAAACCCATTAAGAACTTCATCGATAAATACTTCAATCTTCTGGCTGTTGCGTTCACCGTACTGCTCATTGGCGGATTCCTGCTGCTCAAATATATCCTGTGACCTGTGATGCCGAATCGCATGGAGCATGAAAAAATCAACGTGATGCTCCAATGCGGCAAACTGAACTTTCACCCGCAGCCATAATATTCTTTTGAATCCGTCAGCTGGCGGGCGGGGAATTTCATTACCGGAGTCTGTCGTAAAAATGGGAAATTGATACCTGACCCGCATATTTCACGAGAATGTCTATGCGCAAAGTGCTTCGCATTTTCCGGGCGATGATAGTGCCGGTCGATTCTGTCCAATCCGTCAGGGGACGGATTTTCAATTACACTCGATATTTGTTCTCATTGTATTGACCAGTACAATGTCGTTTAAATCTTTTCGCAAGCCCTGCATCATCAACCAGTCCCACCATCTCATTTTGAAACCTCATGAAATTTCCGGTCAAATAAAAACAAGGTCCGGGATTACCAGACCTTATTGTGTCGGGGCGAGAGGATTTGAACCTCCGACCTCATCGTCCCGAACGATGCGCGCTAACCGGGCTGCGCTACGCCCCGACTTTTCTGCTGCTTTGCAGAGCTGTAAATTTAAGTTTGAATTAATATCAGGAGCCAATAATATTCAAAATTTGATTTATCAGACATGGACATAATCACAGTGCTTCAACCGAGGTTTCCGGCGTTTTCTGCTGACAGACCAGCAGGACCCTAAAAAAAACGGATGGACTGTTCAGGATAATTAACCCTGATACCTTTTTGTTTTCTAAATTTAGCAATCGGTGAAAGCATTATAATGAAAAATATAACCTACAGATGGTGGCGCTGGTATTGTTTGGTGCAGTTTGACATTCTGCGCCGCTGCGCGTATTAATATTCATACTCAAAACTTCACAACTGCCGGTGACCGGCATCATTCAGTATCGTTAATAATCAAGTGATGACAGGATTAATCATGAGCAATTATCCATTTGCAGAAATAGAAAAAAAGTGGCAGAACCGATGGGAATCCGGTGAAGATCACACACCCGATTTTGACAGCTCGGATAACAAGTTTTACGCACTGACCATGTTCAGCTATCCCTCCGGGGATCGTCTCCATGTCGGGCACTGGTACAATTACGGCCCGGCAGATACATTTGCACGTTTCAAAAAAATGCAGGGCTTCAATGTGTTCCAGCCGCAGGGATTTGATGCATTTGGGCTTCCGGCAGAAAATTATGCCATCAAGAACGGCATTCATCCCGCTGAAAGCACCGCCCGGAATATTGAAAAAATGAGGAGTCAGCTGCGTCGGATCGGAGCCATGTATGACTGGTCAAATGAGGTCAATACCAGTTCACCGGAGTACTATCGATGGACACAGTGGCTGTTTTTAACGCTTTACAAAATGGGTCTGGCATACCAGAAAACCGCACCCGTGAACTGGTGCCCAAGCTGTGCCACCGTCTTGGCCAATGAACAGGTCAAAGAAGGTGCCTGCGAGCGGTGCGCATCTGAAGTGACCAAGAAAAATCTGAAGCAGTGGTTTTTCAAAATTACCAAATACGCGGAAGAACTGCTCTCAGAACTTGATCACCTGGACTGGCCTGCCAAAACGCTCCACATGCAGAAACACTGGATTGGCAAAAGCGTGGGTGCTTCTATTTTATTTCAAATGAAAAACCACAAGGAGCAGATAGAAGTTTTCACGACCCGTTCTGATACCCTGTTCGGTGCAACTTACTTTGTATTGGCGCCTGAACATCCTCTGGTCAGGAAGATTACTACTGATGATCAGAAAAAACAGGTAGAAGACTATATCGAGGCAACCCGAAGAAAAACGGAAATCGAGCGGATGTCGCTGGAACGGGAAAAGACCGGAGTTTTTACCGGTGCCTACGTGATTAACCCGATGAATAATGCGGAAATGCCGGTATGGATCGCAGACTATGTGGTCGCATCCTACGGTACGGGAGCCATTATGGCCGTGCCTTCCGGCGATGAAAGAGACTTTGAGTTCGCCCGGAAATACAATCTGCCTATCATTGAAGTTGTATCTCCTGATGGTGAACTTCATGGCAGTGAACACTGCTTCTCAGACTATGGAATTGCCGTAAACTCAGGTGAATACAGCGGTCTGAAAACGGAAAACGCCCAAAACCGAATCAATGCAAAACTCACAGAGCTGGGGATAGGCGGCGCCACCGTTCAGTACAAACTTCATGACTGGCTGATCAGCCGGCAGCGCTATTGGGGAGCTCCCATTCCGGTGATAAATTGTGATGCCTGCGGTGCTGTTCCGGTACCGTTCGAAGATCTGCCGGTAACTCTTCCCATGGATATCCGATTGAAGTCAACCTATGGTGAAGATATGTCACCATTGGCAAACCATGCGGGATTCAACGATGTCGTCTGTCCAAAATGCGGCCGGAAAGCTCTCCGTGATCCGGATACGATGGATACATTTGTCTGTTCATCATGGTACTATCTCAGATATCCCAACGCAAATTTTGATGAAGGTCCATTTGATCAGGCCAGGATGGAATGGCTTCCGGTGGATCAGTACATCGGAGGGGCAGAGCATGCCACCATGCATCTGCTCTATGCAAGATTTATTACAAAAGCTCTTCGGGACGGCGGGTATCTGAATTTCGATGAACCGTTTACGCGTCTTTTCCACCAGGGAACCATTACCCGTGAAGGCGCAAAAATGTCTAAATCCCGGGGAAACGCTGTTTCTCCGGATGAGTTTATTGAAAAATACGGTTCTGATACATTCAGGGCATATCTGATGTTCATGGGGCCGTTTGACGAGGGAGGAGACTGGAACGATAAAGGTATTACCGGGATCCATCGCTTCCTGAATAAGGTGTGGCGTCTCATGCAGCTTCCGGATAATGATAAACCTTCCAATGAGGACATGCACTGGATACACAAAACCATCAAACAGGTAACGACTGATCTGGGACAGATGAAATTCAACACAGCCATCAGCCGATTGATGGAGTTTGTGAACTATTATTCCGGCCGGAAAACTATCGACAGTTGGTCCAAATCACAGTTTGTTAAACTGCTGGCACCGCTGGCACCGCACATCTGCGAGGAACTCTGGGAATTGAGAGGGAACACGGACAGCGTATTCAGTCAGGCCTGGCCGGAGTTTGATGAACGTCACGTGCAGCTTGAAACAATGAAAATCATGATTCAGGTAAACGGAAAACTTCGGGGTGAAATTGTAGTACCGAAGTCCACCCCCAATGATGAACTGCTGGAACTGGCAAAAGCGGTGCCTGCCATTGTGAAACAGCTTTCTGGGAAATCTCTCGTGAAAGAGATTGTCGTCCCCAATCGTCTCATCAACCTTGTTGTCAGGTGATCTTTGCGCAACTGCCGGCAGTTCTGTACCGAGCAATTTCGGCTGCCTCTGTACCGATAAACCGAGCAATCAGTCTCAGTGCATTTTCAATTTTTTTGTGACCATAAAGCTTTTGAAAAGGTACGAAGCCAGGTCTTCAGGGCGGCTGCAGGATATCTGTTCTCATTATTAACTATTTGATAACAGGGGGGTTAATGTCAACATTTGATCTATTTTTCTATTTGTTTTTTTTAATCGCTCTCATCGCCCTGTTACTTGAAAAAGCCATAAAAAAGCATTTCGACTCCCTTGAGACTGAAATATTCATTTTGCAGCGTGAAATAAGGGATTCAAAAAATCAATTGAACAGCCGAATAAAAAGTATCACCCAATTTCTTGATATGCCGGAACCGGCTGCTGAAGACGAGGATTTCTGCGACACTGAAAATCATAATCCAGTCACAACGTCATGAAAATATATATTCTACCGTTACTTACCGTTTTAGGGGTACTGTTTTCCCAGGGAACGACAGTTTCAGAATGGGATTTTATCACTGTCGATTATGCACAAAATCCGGGACTGGTCAAGCAGGGATATTTTTTCAAGGATGCCGGCTCGCAGTTAAATGAACCCGGGCACTGGGGGATTGAATACAAGCTCATGTTTACCGATCCGGATTCCGTGTTCAAGGCGATTATGGTCATCATTTCAACAATCGGAACGGAAACCGGACATCCTGGTGAAACAGAGACCCATCAGGTTTTATGCATACCGCGATCGGACTCAAATCCGGAGATCATGAAGCGGTATTCTGATCAGATGCAGAGTCTGGATTATAATACAGCAGTCCTTTTCAGTTATCTTTTTGGGATCGCCGGTTCAGAATTCATTGAGAACTCCTATAAATGGATGGAGCTGCTCGAATCTGTTGAAGATGATCTGGCAATTGTAAATGCCATGGAAGCGAAAAAATCCATTCATAAAATATTGAAAGCTTCGAAAAGTTATCAAACGGAAATCGGAATTTTTCCCCAGAGCATATCCGTACTTGAACGCAACGGATATCTGATAATTCCGGATGTTGTGAAATCGCGCTGGGAATTTTTTCTGTCCAATTCATTTATCGCTGCCAAAAGTCTCATACAAAACGACAGGGGTGAGTTCATAACCGTTGAATACACATACGATACCGGGAAATTTGAAGTTCACAGAATATCAGAAGGAAACAAGTAGCAATACATGTAACTTTACATAATATCAATTATCGGTAATATATTTGTCGCCTCAGATTTCCTTTTCCAAATGATCATTTAAGCTGATATCATAATTATCATTCATCTGATGTTAACGTGTTTGCCTCTTTCACAACCTGTACTCCGAAGATACTGATTGTCAAACTGTGCAGTCAAAATTATTCTCCCGGCATCCTGTCATTTTTGAATACACATCTCAATTTACAGCTGTCCAAATAATTTTGATCCGGTACGAGACCGACTGACGTACCCATGACCGCAGATAGATTTCAGCGCCAAATTTCAAAACAACCCTCAGAAGTCAGCCACCGGCATATAATGCAAAAGCCCCGCATCAAATGCAGGGCTTTTGTATAAACTTCGAAAAGTCTGTGTTCGAATGCTATTTCAGCAGAGTCACCTTCTGAGTGAGGCTGCCGTCTGAATGGTTCAGTTTCACAAAGTACAGTCCGGATGCCAGTGAACCGGCATTCCACTGAAGCTGATACTGACCCTGTGAACGATATTCATTGCTCAGCTGTGCCACTTCCTTACCCAGCATGTCATACACCGAGACCTTTACATTGCCTTCAGACGGAATGTAAAAATCAATGGTCGTCGTGGGATTGAACGGATTGGGATAAGCACTCATCAGCGCATAACTGCCGGCAATATCCACATTCATGAATGCACTGCTGGAAACCACTTCTACCGTCTCATAGGTGAAATCACCGGTGGCCGTGAAAAGGGCGCCTTCAGGATGCAGTACCACGATGTGGGTCTGCCCGTTTGCGGTGTGAGAATCAGCCATGTAGGCATTCTCCGTCAGTTCGATGCTGAAACTGTCACCATGATTCAGAATCATGTGAACACCGCCAACAAATCCGTCTGCAGTTACACTCACTGCACCGTCACTCTCCATGATGGTGGCTTCCGTGCCGTCTGCCTTACGCGAACCCTGATTCAGGATCATGTCAACAATAATCACGATATCCAGAATATTCACGCTGCCGTCACCATCCATGTCCGCATGACACCAGACGTCTTCTTCCAGATCAACTGTGCCGAGAATGAATCCGACTATCTGCACGATATCCAGAACGTCCATGCTGCCGCTGCCGTTGACGTCTCCGTCTGCAAAGCAGATGCCCAGACATTCCAGTGCGGTACCGTAGTCTTCAACTTCAAGCGGAGGATCAAGGGACCAGACATCCATCGGGAAGTCATAATCCACCCAGAGACCGTCTTCAGGACATACATAGCGGGCGCGGAAACGACCGAAACCATAACCGCCGCCTTCCTGCGTGTTGGCACCTTCAAGATCCACAAATTCCCAGGCGTAAATCTGATGCCAGGGTGCCGGACCGTTCATGGTTACGGTGGCTGTGTAAGTGCCGTCACCATTGTCAACGGCCAGCCAGCGGGAGCCGTCACCATTGCCGTAGCCGTAACCCTGGGCATAGTTCATCCATTTGTCTTTCAGGATGGCATACACTTCAAAACCGGTTTCAAATCCTTCAACACCGTTCATGTCAACGGTCAGGGAAATGTCAATGCTCTGTCCCGGAGGAATCACACCGCCTGTGGGCAGATCATAGTATCCGGCCAGGGGCAGCTGCAGAACGTCAAAGGTTTCCAAATCTCCGTCGCTGTCCTCACCCAATGTGAAGGTACGATTGGAACCGCCGAACTGCGGGGAATCTTCCCAGCCCATGTCCTGATTATAGAACGGACCGTAGATTTCTTCCAGATACAGCTGGGATTCTTCGCTCTGGAACATGAAGTATTTGTATTCCAGGGTGTTGTCAGGATAGTTGGTGATGTTGATGGGCAGGGTGAAAATGTTGGTGCCCGGCTGACGCACCATCACGCTTTCCTCTGGCGGATTGTCGTTCCAGCCGTTGAATTCACCGCGTACCTGCATGTTGTCGTTGCGCTCCAGACTGAAAAACGGCAGTCCCGTGGAACCGGCCTCGTCCAGCCATTCCGTCATGTCCACCTGAAATACAACCGTCTTGGTGACCGCTGGTATTTCTACCGGCTCCTGATCATCAAAGTAGTTGAACGGTACCGTGGCGTCTTCCACCACATCATACATGCGGTTGCCTACGGTCTCCCAGCCTTCCCAGCCGTGCCAGTATTTGTATTCAACTGATGTCGCTTCCGTAAAATGTATGGTGGTTACCCAGAATGTCTGGTCGCCAAACTGATCCGTCAGTTCAACAGGATTGGTGCCCCAGTCTGTGAAACTGCCGGCAATGTACATGGTCTCTCCGGCATATCCCGGAATACCTTCAGTACTCACACGGAAAAAGATGTCAATATCGTCGGTTACTTCAAACGGAGGTTCCGTGGCATTGAAATAATCCATGTCCAGCACCATGTCGCCATCGTTTCCAGTCACGACCAGAGGACGGTCACTGGTACTTTCCCACTCGTCACCGGCAACGCCCAGATGAACATATTTGTAGGCATGGTTGCCCGGTTCAATCGGTTCCGGTGAGGTGAATGTCCAGTAGTCGCCGCCGATATTGCTGATCAGCCAGTCGTTTCCGGACCAGCCGTTGAAGGATCCGCGAATGACAATCTGGTTGTTTTCACCGGTCCAGCCGGGCTGGGTGGCAGTGTTCAGGTTGAACGTCACAAATACCGGGTCACCGCCCAGATCCTGGTAATCATTGAAGAATACCGGATCCAGCACCGTGTCAACATCAGGGACTGCATCCAGGATGCGCTGTACGCCTTCATCCTGACCCCAGGCATTTCCGTTGATAAATTTGTACTCGTGGTACTCACCGGGTGTCAGGTCAAGGGTCACTGCATATATGTCGTCACCTACGGGCAGGCATTCTGTCGCAGAAGGATCCCAGCCCTGGAACGATCCGGCGAGGTGAACACCGTCCGGAGACACTTCCTGATACTGCATGTCAACCTGGAAGGTAACCATTACAGTGGAAGCAGCACCGGTATCCAGATCATCATCGGTTCGGGGAGCCACTTTGAAATTGCTGTATGTGTAGTTCAGAATACCTGTGATGGAAACAAAAGCATCATCGATAACCGGTTCATAGGTGTATTCGCCCGGATTGTCAATCTGCATGGTGTTTATTCCGTCACTGACGATCCATTCACCGTATCCGGCATCGTCACTGGTTACAGTCACATCCAGAATCTGGACCAGAACACCTTCCCAGGGCTCAAAATCGGCAGTATCCAGCAGCAGAACCTCAGGAGCAGGCAGGGTGTTTCCGGAACCGATCACGTCGATAGTATAGACACTTTCAATTTCAGATTTGTCGTAATACTCGGTATAATGACCGGTAACGGTAACTTCATCACCCATCATAACGGTATGTCCCGGTGCATACACGTCAATGCCGCTGTACATACCGGTTCCGTCCTGCAGATAAAAATGACTGTCTCCGTCTGCACACTGATCACCTGCAGCAGTAACGAGACCGGTAATTTCAACTGGAGTATCTTCAGCAATCATTCCTGATTGGATGTCATATATGGTGGTTGCTGTTGGATACAGACAGCTGCCGTCATCAACAGTGGCATTGGGATTGTAATTCAGGGCATTCTCATCCATACAACCTAGGATATCAACAGGTTCATCACCGTAAGTATGGAATCCGATGTAATCAAAATTATCCTGTTCGAAAACCATCCATTCGGAATCATCAACATCGGTGCCGGCTGACTGTGCCCAGTCGGATGTGCCCTGGGTAACAGAAGCCTTCCGGACCAGTGTGTGATTTGCGGTGGCATTTGAAATGCCGGCGACGTCCCAGCCTGAACCGGGATCATCAGGTACGGTTCCGATCACGTCCAGAACAATAACGCCGGTTTCGAATGTTTCATCTCCGTCAAGATCAAGATAATCAGTTTCTGAGCCGTCCGTCACAATCTTCACCAAAGCTCTGGCGTCATCACCATTGTGGTAACAGATGCCTGAACCGGTGAGATCTGCTTCATTCAGGATATCATCAACTGATCCGCTGTTTGCAATAACGTACACATCACCGGCGGCCAAAGTGCCTTCCAACTGATCAATATACTCGTCCCAGGGACCACCGTTGGCTGTCTGCAGAACGATATAGCTGGACAGATCTACCTCACCTTCAGTGGGATTGTAGATTTCCAGCGCTTTATTGCTGCTGCCGCCCTCGATGTATTCAGAGAAAAACAAGTCCTGAGCCAGCATAAAGCTGCCTAAAGTCAGGACTGTAAGGGTTAAGCGAAAGAAGTGCTTCATACACTTGCTCCTTTTTCTTGTTTGGGTTTACTACAATTATACTTCTGGCAATTCGCCAATTATTCCGGATTGGGTTGTTCTTCAGTTAAACCGGGAAACCATAAAGTTCAGCATATAGTTGGTTCAGTAATTTCACAGGTGTTTTCGAGTATGATAAATAAACAGTGATTTTCCTGGAAATCATTTCTTATATGATAATCCCAATTCACAACACAGGTCCGGCAGGTTGAAAACGTCTGCGAACAGCCAGCTTTTCAATGATTCAGACCGCAGCATTACCACGGTCATTTTACGATAAACATTTATTTCATTTCCCGCTGCAGGCAGCGGAGAATGCTATTTTTCTCGGATAGTCAAGAAAACAGGTATCATTGGTTGAGTAATTCATTTCAATGACCAAAATCCTGTACAATTAATTTACGAAATCTGACGGGAAATTCCATCAATTCCCGCATTGAATCAAGCAATTAGAAAATGGCTGGATTGCCAATCAAAATTGTCTGAAACGGGGACAAAATGCTGTTTGCAGATTTGTGGGTCGGACAGCCGTTCCGGTTATTTTCAATTACTGCACATCTCCCCCGCATCACAAAAGCCCCGCATCAGATGCAGGGCTTTTGCATAAACTTCGAAAAGTCTGTCTTCAAATGCTATTTCAGCAGAGTCACCTTCTGAGTGAGGCTGCCTTCTGAATGGTTCAGTTTCACAAAGTACAGTCCGGATGCCAGTGAACCGGCATTCCACTGAAGCTGATACTGACCCTGTGAACGATATTCATTGCTCAGCTGTGCCACTTCCTTACCCAGCATGTCATACACCGAGACCTTTACATTGCCTTCAGACGGAATGTAAAAATCAATGGTCGTCGTGGGATTGAACGGATTGGGATAAGCACTCATCAGCGCATAACTGCCGGCAATATCCACATTCATGAATGCACTGCTGGAAACCACTTCTACCGTCTCATAGGTGAAATCACCGGTGGCCGTGAAAAGGGCGCCTTCAGGATGCAGTACCACGATGTGGGTCTGCCCGTTTGCGGTGTGAGAATCAGCCATGTAGGCATTCTCCGTCAGTTCGATGCTGAAACTGTCACCATGATTCAGAATCATGTGAACACCGCCAACAAATCCGTCTGCAGTTACACTCACTGCACCGTCACTCTCCATGATGGTGGCTTCCGTGCCGTCTGCCTTACGCGAACCCTGATTCAGGATCATGTCAACAATAATCACGATATCCAGAATATTCACGCTGCCGTCACCATCCATGTCCGCATGACACCAGACGTCTTCTTCCAGATCAACTGTGCCGAGAATGAATCCGACTATCTGCACGATATCCAGAACGTCCATGCTGCCGCTGCCGTTGACGTCTCCGTCTGCAAAGCAGATGCCCAGACATTCCAGTGCGGTACCGTAGTCTTCAACTTCAAGCGGAGGATCAAGGGACCAGACATCCATCGGGAAGTCATAATCCACCCAGAGACCGTCTTCAGGACATACATAGCGGGCGCGGAAACGACCGAAACCATAACCGCCGCCTTCCTGCGTGTTGGCACCTTCAAGATCCACAAATTCCCAGGCGTAAATCTGATGCCAGGGTGCCGGACCGTTCATGGTTACGGTGGCTGTGTAAGTGCCGTCACCATTGTCAACGGCCAGCCAGCGGGAGCCGTCACCATTGCCGTAGCCGTAACCCTGGGCATAGTTCATCCATTTGTCTTTCAGGATGGCATACACTTCAAAACCGGTTTCAAATCCTTCAACACCGTTCATGTCAACGGTCAGGGAAATGTCAATGCTCTGTCCCGGAGGAATCACACCGCCTGTGGGCAGATCATAGTATCCGGCCAGGGGCAGCTGCAGAACGTCAAAGGTTTCCAAATCTCCGTCGCTGTCCTCACCCAATGTGAAGGTACGATTGGAACCGCCGAACTGCGGGGAATCTTCCCAGCCCATGTCCTGATTATAGAACGGACCGTAGATTTCTTCCAGATACAGCTGGGATTCTTCGCTCTGGAACATGAAGTATTTGTATTCCAGGGTGTTGTCAGGATAGTTGGTGATGTTGATGGGCAGGGTGAAAATGTTGGTGCCCGGCTGACGCACCATCACGCTTTCCTCTGGCGGATTGTCGTTCCAGCCGTTGAATTCACCGCGTACCTGCATGTTGTCGTTGCGCTCCAGACTGAAAAACGGCAGTCCCGTGGAACCGGCCTCGTCCAGCCATTCCGTCATGTCCACCTGAAATACAACCGTCTTGGTGACCGCTGGTATTTCTACCGGCTCCTGATCATCAAAGTAGTTGAACGGTACCGTGGCGTCTTCCACCACATCATACATGCGGTTGCCTACGGTCTCCCAGCCTTCCCAGCCGTGCCAGTATTTGTATTCAACTGATGTCGCTTCCGTAAAATGTATGGTGGTTACCCAGAATGTCTGGTCGCCAAACTGATCCGTCAGTTCAACAGGATTGGTGCCCCAGTCTGTGAAACTGCCGGCAATGTACATGGTCTCTCCGGCATATCCCGGAATACCTTCAGTACTCACACGGAAAAAGATGTCAATATCGTCGGTTACTTCAAACGGAGGTTCCGTGGCATTGAAATAATCCATGTCCAGCACCATGTCGCCATCGTTTCCAGTCACGACCAGAGGACGGTCACTGGTACTTTCCCACTCGTCACCGGCAACGCCCAGATGAACATATTTGTAGGCATGGTTGCCCGGTTCAATCGGTTCCGGTGAGGTGAATGTCCAGTAGTCGCCGCCGATATTGCTGATCAGCCAGTCGTTTCCGGACCAGCCGTTGAAGGATCCGCGAATGACAATCTGGTTGTTTTCACCGGTCCAGCCGGGCTGGGTGGCAGTGTTCAGGTTGAACGTCACTAATACCGGGTCACCGCCCAGATCCTCATAGTCGTTGAAGAATACCGGATCCAGCGTCGTGTCAACATCAGGGACTGCGTCCAGGATGCGTTGTACGCCTTCATCCTGACCCCAGGCATTCCCGTTGATAAATTTGTATTCGTGGTACTCACCGGGTGTCAGCTCGAGGGTAGCTGCATATATATCATCACCTACGGGCAGACATTCTGTCGCAGAAGGATCCCAGCCCTGGAACGATCCGGCGATGTGAACACCGTCCGGAGACACTTCCTGATACTGCATGTCAACCTGAAAGGTGATCTGTACAGCAAACACAAAAGAAAGCAGCAGTCCAGCAGCAATCAGACTGGTTGCTTTTCGCGTAACATTACTCATCTACTTGTTCTCCTTTTTTACTAACATCAATTTGGCAATCATCCTCCGTGATGACTCATGGTTCATGCAGGTTGACATTGCCATTGTACAGCAATAAGCTTAGTTATTCCGGGATCGGTAGTTTTGACCGTCCCCTGTATCAAACAAATGGATTTGATTCATATCAAAAGAAAGATCCACGGTATCCCCGGCCGAGGCCTGGGAGTTTCCGTGGAAACTGGCTGTGAGCTTTTTATCACCGATCGTCAAATGGGCCAGCAGATGCGCCCCCAGCGGTTCAGTGATTTCCACCTGCGCCTTGACCGAGGTTCCCTGGAATTCCGCGGTATCTGTGATCTCGTGAATATCTTCCGGTCTGATTCCCAGGGTCACCGGCAGATCATGTTTCAGATTTTCAGATTCGGAAAACACGGAGTCAGACAGATCCAGTTCAAGTTCGCCCCATTGAAACTGCATTTTACCGCCGTGATGCGTCAGTGATCCTTCCAAAAAATTCATCTGAGGCATACCTATAAAGCCGGCCACAAAAGTGTTTACCGGATTGTAATAGGCGTTTTTCGGGGAATCCAGCTGTTCCACAATACCATCTTTCATGATGGCAATTCTGTCACCCATCGTCATGGCTTCGGTCTGATCGTGAGTGACATAGATCATCGTGGTTTTCAGAATCTGATGCAGCCGTTTGATTTCCACCCGCATTTCCATTCGAAGCTTGGCATCCAGATTGGAGAGGGGTTCATCGAACAGGAACACGACCGGCTGCCGAACCAGGGCACGGCCCAATGCCACCCTCTGGCGCTGCCCACCGGACAATTCTTTCGGTTTCCGCTCCAGCAGTTTGTCTATCTGCAGTATTTCCGCAGCTTCCTGTACCCGCTGACGAATGGTTTCTTTGTCCATCTTTCGGATTTTCAATCCAAACGCCATATTCTCAAACACATCCATATGGGGATAAAGCGCATAGTTTTGAAACACCATGGCAATGTCCCTGTCCGCGGGATCAACATTGTTCACTCGGCGGTCACCAATGAATATATCCCCGCTGGTGGCATCTTCAAGTCCGGCAACATGTCTTAATGTCGTCGATTTACCGCAGCCCGAAGGTCCGACGAGAACCAGAAATTCACCATCCTCAATCTCCAGATTGATATCTTTGAGTACCTGATGGTCTCCATATGACTTATATAAATGTTTGAGAGTTACAGAGCTCATTTTAATTCCCAAGTATGATATCTATCAGCTGGACGATATCCAGCACATCAATGGAACCATCGCCGTTCACATCCGATGCCGTAAACAAATCCGTGCCCGGATCAGGATAATTATTCAAAATCATATCGACCAGCACCACAATATCCAGCACATCCACGGCAAGATCAAAATTCACATCCCCGATCAAAATATCCTCTTCAAAATCGGGAATTTCAGTCAGGAAAATCCGCGCCGTGGAAGCAGGAATGGTATAACTCCCGTACCAGTTGCTTTCAATTGTCACCGGTTCCTCTGTCAGAAAATCGTACCAGGTGCCGCCGTGCGGGAATTCAATATCGAATGTCCGGTCCGTATTGTGGAAATTGGCAGCCACGACCACTTCCTCCGAACCGTTGGTCCGCCAGTACACGATGCTCTTGTTTACCGAGCTCTGATACCGAAGGTCCAGATCCCAGGAGCGCAGGACCTCATAGTGCTGACGCAGCGCAATCAGTTTGCGGGTGGCGTCGAACAGGTCTGCCCCGTCATCCGTTTCCAGGTTTTCCCACTGCAGCGGCTGGGGCTGGATGTTTCCGCCGCTGTGACTGGTGCCGTTCTGCCCGAATTCCTGGCCGTGATACAGCATCGGTGTGCCCTGAGATGTTAACAGGACCGATGCTCCCAGTTTGGATTTCTTGTAGGCGTCCTGCAGGCTGATTCCCTGATACACGGTGGCTTCATAAATGATGCGTGTTTCATCGTGGCTCTCGCAGTAATTCAGCGGACCCGTATAGCTGTTGTATCCCTGGCTGGAAGCCACAATATGATTCCCCAGATCATACATATCCCCCCAGCTGTGGCCGCCGTCACTGGTTTCCTGAAGGTTTGCCTTCATCATATGGAAAAAGCTGTAATCCCAACCTGCATCAAAATCGGTATTGTTGATCTGCCAGCTGTTGTCTTCCTCAGCGATGATAATAATGGACGGATCATAGGAATGCAGCATGTTTCCGTAATGGGACGCACCCCACTGGTTGTTGGAATCCCAGCCAATACCCTGGGTATGATCGAACCGGAAACCGTCCATGTGATAGTCTTCCACCCATGTCATCAGCACATCATCAATGTGCTTCCTTGTCCGCGGACTCCAGTGCTGAAGTTTATATCCCCACTCGGATTCCTGATTGTGAAAATAGGGGCAGTAATTATAGTTGTGATCTTCATAATCCCAATTGTCCACCGGCTGATACAGCAGAAACAGCGGAGCAGATCCCCACATATGATTAAACACCACATCCATCAGAACCGCAATGCCGTGCTGGTGAGCAGTATCCACCAGTTCCCGCAGTTCATCAGGCGTCCCGTATGTGGATTCGGGTGCCATGTAGAATGTGGGATTATATCCCCAGGAATTCTCACCTTCAAATTCATTCACAGGCATCAGCTCAATTGCATTTACACCCAGATCATCAAAATAGCCTTCTTCAATTTTAGCAGTCACGTCGGTGTAACGGCCGATCTGACCGTCAATACCCAGAAAGTCACCCACATGCATTTCGTACACAATGACGTCACGCTGTTCAGGACGGGTGAAATCTTGATCGTTCCACTGATACGGTTCCGCTCCAATGGTAAAGTTGGTTTTTGCATGGGTATAGTCACCGCTTTCCCATCCGCCGCCCGGATCCACCCAGATGACATCCTTGGACCATGGATCGGCCATGATTCGTTCATCCTGGACGTTGAACTGGTAGGTATAATCGCCGTCAGGCAGAGTGGTCTGATACCACCAGAGCGTATCTCCGGAAAGGCTCATCAGTTCGCCCAGCTGATTTTCAATGTTCCAACTGCCCTTCACCGTCACGAAATCCTTTTCAGGAGCATAAAGTGTTATTATAATATTATTTCCGTCAATGTTCAGACCGTCATCCGCATTGCCGGGCACCGGCGCGTGATTGATGGTAAACAGTATATTGACCGTTCTGAACAGGAATGTGATCCTGCCGTCGGTTCCGACCGCTTTGGCCAGAATGGTAACATCACCAAACAGCTCGGGATCCGGTGTCCAGACAACTTCATACGGCGACGAATCATCGGTGCCGATCATCTCTCCGTACACCCAGTATTCCACATATTCTGCACTGCCGACAGTTCCAAGGGTCACCGAGCCGGACACATCCGCCCCTTCCTGCGGGGAAATGAAAAACACATACGGATCACCGGACTGATAGGAATAGTCAAAGTAGATATCATAGTTGATAATCTGACCATTGTCCCCCACGTCCCATTCGCCGTCATCCCAGCGGATGCGGAATTTGATGGATTCCACTACCTGACTGCCCAGGCTGAACTGACCCAGATTCAATTCATAGACATCGCCACCCAAACTTGTGAGGGGAGTCATGAGCCAGCCTTCATCTTCATATGAATCCGCCGGCCAGTAATCCTCGATGGGAATGACATGGCCGCCGCCGGCATCCACGGTCCAGGCGACTTCCCCGTTCATGGGTGCATTGTTAAGGGTAATGACCACGTCATCATCGGCACCGGGATTAAAAGGGGTCCAGTAATAATTCATGCTGATATGCCAGTCTATTCCAACACCGCCGTTGTTGTCCCAGTTGCCGTCCAGGTCCGTAAAGACAAAATCAATGGTCTGGGCATTTGCGGGTACGGAATAGGTATATTCAAACCAGCCGCTGCCCAGCTCAGGTGCATAGGTCATGGCATAGTCATCGGTTTCCTGCCAGCCGTTATACCCCAGATGGATGTAGACAGGCATGGTGTTGTCCGGCAATGCTCCGTCAATCGTATTGTAATATATTGTCAAATCGCCGCCCGGGACCGGTACTTCCGGTTCCCAGTACACATACTGGCTGAAGGACAGAGCGCAAAAAAGTGCTGTTAATGCAAAGCGGAGAATGGTCCGTTTCATTGGGAATTCCTTATTTCTGATTATCCTTTCACACTGCCCATGGTCAGTCCGGAGACCAGATAGCGGGCCAGTGAGATAAACAATACGGTTACGGGAATACTCACAACCACTGCACCGGCGGCATACAGGCCCCACTGGGTGGCCAGGCTGGCCTGGAAAGATTTCAGACCCAGCGGCAGAGTGTACAGTTCCGGTGCCTGAAGAATGATATTGGCTACCACATACTCATTCCAGCTGGCCATGAAACTGAACAGGGCCGTGATAACCAGAGCAGGCGCAGACAGCGGCAGAATCACACGGTAAAATGCCTGAAACTGCGAACAGCCGTCCAACCGCGCCGATTCTTCGAGCGAACCTGGAATGGTGTCGTAATACCCCTTCATCTGCCAGATGCAGAATGGAAGTGCTGTTGACGAGTATATGATTATTAATCCGATGTAAGAATTGATTAGGCCGAGTTTTGAAAGAAGAATGAAGAAGGGGAGCAGCATCATGGTTGCCGGAAACATCTGCGTAGTCAGGAGTGACGTCATCGTGAACTGTTTCCCCTTGAATTTGAACCGGGAAAGCGCGTACCCGCTGGTGGCTGCCAAAACAACCCCGGTGAGGGTAACCACTGCCGTCACCAAAAAGCTGTTCCAGGCCCAGCGGAGAAAGGATGTTTCCCTGAACAGTGTCAAATACGATTTAAAGCTGGATCCCGCGTCCCAGCGGCCGTTCAGATTCCGGTCATCAAATTCCTCTCCCTCATCCCAGATTTCATTGCCGTTGACATCCGTAAAAGGTTCGTCAAATTCAAAGAAGGACAGGGATTTTGTCTGGAAGGCATTGTCTGTTCGAAGAGACACGCCAATGATGTTGAACACCGGGTAGAGCGTACCGCAGGTAAACAGGGTGAGAAACAGAAAAATCAGCCAGGTTTCCAGTTTTTTATTCATCAGTAGTTACTCCCCGTTGCCTGGGTGCGGTTAATAAATATGATCCCGAATGTCAGAAGGATGAGGAAAATGATCATGGACAGGGCGGCAGCATACCCGTAGCGGTACAGATTGAATGCGGCCTTGTACACGAAACTGACCAGAATATGGGTCTGGTCGGACGGTTCACCGGCATTGCTTACCAGCCACACCACATTGATGTTGTTGAAAGTCCAGACGGTTCCCAGCACCACTGCCGGTATCATCACCGGTTTCAGCATCGGCAGGGTGATTTTCCGAAACTGCTGCCAGCGGCTGGCACCGTCTACCCGGGCGGCTTCATAGAGTTCATTGGGTATGGACTGCAGACCGCCAAGGGCAATGATCATCATAAACGGAAATCCCAGCCAGATATTGGTTATTATGCAGGCGGTAAAAGCTTCAAACGGCTGACTCAGCCACTGGATGGGATCCATACTCAGAAATTTTGCCAGGATCAGGTTGATGGATCCGTATTCCTGATTGAACATGCCCCGCCACGTCAGGGCAGTAATATACTGGGGCAGTGCCCAGGGAATAATCATCAGGGTTCTCAGCGTTTTTTTCATCGGCAGGGTACGGTTGATCAGAATCGCCAGGAAAATCCCCAGACTCACATGAAAAGCAAGGTTAACGACCGTCCAGATGATGGTTTTCACCAGGATTCCGTAAAACCGGGCTTCTTTGAAAACATTCAGGTAATGGGTGAAGCCGATGATTTCCCAGTCCTGAAAGGTTCGCAGGGAAAAGTTGGAAAACGAAAGAGCCAGATTGTAAAAAAACGGGAAAATAATTACCGAGAAAATTCCGATAACCGCAGGCAGAAGCATGAAATAGGCAAACCGGTTGGAGTTGAATTCCTGGAAAAATCCAATGATATGGTTCCGGTTCAAAACCAGAATAAGAATCAGCGCTATGGGAGCCAGCCATTTCAGGATCAGTCCGGACAGTCCCGGTTCCAGTATTTCGTTCATATTGCCGATCTGGATTTCCGCATTCACCTGGGACAGACGCGCTGCATCATCCGTGCTGATATTTCCGCCCAGTACTGCCTGATACTGGGTTCGAAGTGCATCCCAGATTGCCCGCATCTCGGGAACGATTGGCATTGGCCGCCCCACTTCAATGACTTTGGCGGATTCTCTCAGAACTTCGTTATCCACCACGCTGGGGTGGTTCAGGAGCGCTTTGCTGGATGGCTGCGCATTCAGCCGCTCGGTAAAGTAAAGCTGCACCTCATCACTGGTGAGGTATTTCATCAGACTGACAGCCTCTTCCAGCTGACGGCCCTCCGCATTGACATTGACGGAGTACCCGCGGGTGCTCACCATGGGCGTGGGCCAAAGACCTGTTTCACTGACCATGGGGATTCGGGCGATCCCGTAATCCACGATTCCGGCATAATCGCCCCAGCTCCAGTCACCGTTGATGATCATGCCCGCTGAACCGGTTTTAAACAGTGCGTTGGCAATCTCATAGTCGCATTCTTTTGGAAGAATACCGTGATCATCCCGAAGGGATTTGATAAATGCCAGACCCTGGCGGTTTGCATCTGTGTCCAGGTCCGGCCGATTGTCATCCGTAATCAGCCAGCCGCCGAATCCGCCCAGCCAGGGAGCATAGAAAAACGGCTCGGTGAAATTCCAGACCAGACCATACTGGTCCAGCTTTCCGTCACCGTCCAGATCTTTGGTCAGCTCCTTCCCGATGGCAATCATTTCATCGGTATTCTGCGGCGGTACCGGCACCAGGTCACGATTGTAGAGCATCATCAGATGATTGCCCACGTAATCCCCCACCATCCAGATACTGCCTTCATGATGAATCACGGCCTGATCCACAAATCCACCGAAATACGCCTGATCCAGCAGTGTTTCAAGGGGCTGAATGATTCCCATCGTGGCAAAGGGACCCACCTGGTCAGACGGGCCGTAAATCAATTCCGGACCGCTGCCGCCCATGGCTGCCGACTGGTAATTTGAGCGCAGTTCCTCGGTTTCCCGATAGGTCAGGTTGATCTTTATTTCCGGATGAGCATCCTCGTATGTATCGCACACTTCCCGCAGGGCTTCCCGATTCTCATACAGCATCTGATGCCATATATTCAGGGTCACCCCATCGGTCTGTGTGGAACAACCCATCAGAAGCAGACTGCCAAGCAGAAACAGATATTTAAAGTAATACTTCATGTATTATCCTTAAGTGTCTTTCAGTATAAGCGAATTAAAAAAATAGACGGCCATCCCGGAATTTCCTGGTCAATCAATAATCCAGCGGTTTGTGCCGATGAAGAATATCTGAATCCGACCGGCGCCGGGTGAAGTTGGAAAACTCCTTAACATGATAATACCGTTTGTTGTAGTCCAGCACCATTCGCTGTGCAGTAAATTCCGCGCTGGTAACAATGCTTTCCTTCATCATATCCACCCAGCCTTCATGATTGTCGTAATAGGTGGGTATCACTTTTTTCTCCAGCAGGGTGTACAGAGCATCGGCATCCTTTTCATCCGACGAATCCCTGTTCTCCCCGATTGCCCAGCCGTTGACTCCGTCCTGACAGGCTTCTGCCCACCATCCGTCCAGAATGGATACATTCAGCACCCCGTTCATCGCGGCCTTCATTCCGCTGGTACCGGAAGCCTCGTTGGGCCGGATCGGTGTATTCAGCCACACATCCACGCCGCTGGTCAGAAGCCGGCCCAGCCAGATATTGTAGTTCGAAAGATAGGTGATCAGCACTTTGCCCGACAGTTTGTTGGCCTGTTCAATGATGTCTTTAATGATGGATTTACCGTTGCTGTCGTTCGGATGCGCTTTGCCGGCAAAAATCAGCTGGATTTTCCCCTGAGCGATTTCCAGCAGCCGGTCAATATCCGTAAACAGCAGATTGGCCCGTTTATACGCCGCGGCACGACGGGCAAATGCAAAAGTCAGTATGTTGGGATCATATCCCACCTGTTTATGAGCATTGGCATAATCAAGCAGCCGTCGCTTGCTTTCCTGATGATTGTTCCAGATGGCAAAATTGGGGATTGCGCGGGCCTCTTTCAGGAGACCAATCGGATCACTGCGCCAGCCCGGAAGGTATTTGTCAAACACTTCACGCGTGGCAGCGCTGGTCCAGGTGGCATGATGCACACCGTTGGTAATATGTCCGATTTTGGCCTGCTGACGGGGAAACATTTTCCGTACCACTTTGCCGTTGAGTTCCGATACGCCGTTTGCTTTTCTGCAGAAATAGAGAGCCATTCTGCTCATATTCAGTTTATCGTTGTAAAAATAGTGATCCAAGTCATTTGGAAGATATTCCTCGCCAATGACCTCTTTCACCAGTGAGGTCTTGAACACATCGTGTCCGGCCGGAACCGGTGTGTGGATTGTATAGATGCAGCGCTGACGCACTTCTTCATCATCATTGTGGAATTTTTTCCGAAGTGCCAATGTAATAAAGGCCGCATGTCCCTCATTCATGTGATAGGTTTCGATCTGATTGTAGCCCAGGATTTCCAGCAGTTTTACCCCGCCAAATCCCAGAACCGCTTCCTGAAGGACTCTGTGCCGGTCGTCCCCATGATACAGACGCCGGGTGATCAGCCGCTGATCATCTTCATTTTCCGGAATGTCCGTATCCAGAAAATACATGGGTACCCGGTGATGATTAATGCCCACCCACTCGTACTGCCAGGCAATGATGTGCAGTTTTTTCCCTTCGATCTGAATGGTAAATGAAAAGGGCAGTTTTGTAAGCAGTGATTCAGGATTGAAGCGGGGATATTCCTCGGTCTGATCGCCTTTCAGGGTCAGGCGCTGTTTCATATAGCCTTCCCGGTACAGCAGCGTCAGTCCGCAGAGCGGTATCCCCACATCTGCACAGGATTTGATATGATCACCTGCAAGAATACCCAGTCCGCCTGAGTAGGACGGGACGTTTACCGAAAATCCGATTTCAAGAGAGAAGTAAGCAATCTGTACGTTTTGATCCACCATAGTCAATTCAGTTCCGTTTCAATAGTCAGTTTAAATTCAAGTTTAAATTCGGATTTGGGCTGCAGATCGAGTTTCCATACCGGCAGGAGGACGGAACTCTGGTAGATCCGTTCGAATCCGGCTTCGGACATGGACACCGTTTCAACAGGACTCAGCCAGATTTCCGTGGATTCACCAAAATCCATCTCTGTCCGAATCTGTTCCCATTCAGTAACCAATGCAATTTTCGAGGCATTTTCAATGCTTTTCCTGTCCAGACATGAATGATCCGGACGGATTCCATCCAGCTCATAGTACCGGTCCGGAGCATGACCGCCAAGCAGAGAAAAATTAAATTCAGAACCATACAGACATTTCAGAGGAATGTCATTCTGGTTTTTGAGGGATATGCCAAACAGGATGCTGCTGCCGTCCAGGCGCACGGTTTTCTCCAGTTTGACAGATGTATCGATAATGTTTTCGACCCGGATAAATGATAAGGTTCCATCACTGTACCGGCTCTGGAAAGACTGGTTGATAAACCGACCCAGCTCAGTGTAGGAATTCTTGTAAAACTGTTTCGGCTGCGTATCAACCGGGAAGAAATGGTCCTGGAACATCCACCGGGGATGATCATCCACAAACAGCAGTTTTTCAAGCCCCTGTTCTTTTACGTTTACGATATCATGGATGGATGCGGTTTTCTCACTGCCGTTATTTTCAGCTTCCTGCAGTTTGTGGTGATAGTGTTCTTCATATCTTGCCAGGGTGTTCACAAGATTAAAGCATTTCCCTTTTACATCCAGTTCGCGCACCGCACCGCCCTTGGGCGTCAGTATCACCTGCAGGTTTTCGTTGTTCATGAATTTCTCACGGATACCGTCGTGATCAATATCCTGCTGAAAATACGGCGGATAATTCAGTTCCTGTTCAGCTTTCAACAGATTGGAGTACAGCGCGTGGCGCAGATGCGGAAGGTACAGACCGCCAAAAACACCGTGCCAGTATCCGCAGTTGCACTGACTTCGCCATGCGGATTTTCGAATTTCTCCGTTACGCTCCGCCACCTGTGAGGATACATGGTTGGCCCGTTTGAGCATCCAGTTGGACTCATCATACTTGACCAGGAAATCCCGCCAGGTACCGCCTTTGAGGAACGGACGCAGTTCCTGAAACTGGTTTCCTTCTTTCAACCGCTCAATATACTGCCCATACTTTTTTCCCAGCTGGGTCGGCAGCGTCCACTCACTCATCTCGAAATAGGAGGATGTTGGGAGATACACCCGTCCGGATGGTTTGTGGTTGTGATAATAATCCCGAAATGTCATTGTCTCCAGCCAGTCGGAATTTTCGGACAAAGCGGACAGCATCCGGTTCATCCAGCCCTCTCCGTAACACAGCGTATTGGTATTGGGCCAAACCCCGAACTTCTCACCGTCATCCGCCATGACCATCACAGAATTGTGGTCCTTGTCGTTTGACCGAAGCAGATCAATGGTGGATTTTGGATCCTCGAAGGGCATGGAATACCGCAGCCGCTGCGAAATGGGAAATACACCCAGCACATAGCCCTGATCTTCCGTCAGATAATATCCTGTCAGTTCATCCAGCGGTTTTCCAACCGCTGAAAAATGCTGATCATCAACGGCAATATACTTGATGCCGGATTCCACCAGCGGACGAACCAGACCCGGTTCCCATATACGTTCCGTCAGCCACAGTCCTTCCGGCGGGCGCCCGAATCTTTTTTCGATGAACTCGTTCATCATCTGGATCTGACCGATCTTATCGCTGTCGGAGATCGAAATCAGAATGGGTTCATAAAAACCGGACGATATGACTTCACAACGGTCATTTTCCACAAACCCCGCAATACGATCCAGATAATCCGGATGGTTGTTTTGGAGCCATTCAAGCAGCGGACCGCTGACATGGATTGAAAATGTAATATTCGGGTAACGGTCCAGTACGTCAAAAAAGGGCAGATAGGATAACTGATAGGCCTCCTCAAACACGTTGTCGAAGTTCCCTACCGGCTGATGATTGTGGATTCCAAAAATAAATTTCATGTTCAGTATGCGGTCATCCGCGGGATTGCGGTTGTGCGCCAAATTCCTTGATGAGTTGTTTTACAGTGCATTCTTTCCAGCCAGATGGATGCGTTCAGGTGTCTGAAGCCTGTTTTGACAGCTTTCGATGCCCGGTCCAGTCCATTTGCATCCCGGGACAAAACATGTTAAAAATACAGCCGCAGCGAGAACTTGTGGATATTGCCCAGATGTACCATAGACTCATAGGCATAATCCACACAGAATTTTCCGCCGTAGGTCATTGGATACTGAATCCCGCCGCCGAGGGTATGCTCTTCTTCGCGGTCATTCATTCCAATAGCCTTGGACCCGCCTCGGAAAAAGACCATTTCGTTCAGCAGGCCCAGTTCAAATCCGGCATTAAGATAATTGGTATTGTCATTTGGAGAATTGGCATCCACCGACCAGGTCAACCGGCTGCTGCCGAACGTAACATCATCCGATACACCCACACGCAGAATCATGGGCAGGTCAAAACTGTCCGTATCAAGCAGGGCATTTATCTGACCGTTATTCCCTTCGATTTCCGGGTAGGCATCCGCCAGCACGGTCAGGTCCACACCGGACATTTTCATTTTGGGGCCAAAGTTGGCAATGGACGCTCCCAGTCGAAATCCGAAAGGCGTGTCGAACAGGGTGCCCACGTCAATGGCCGCCCCGCGGGCCTTGGAATTCCAGATTCCTTCAGAGATGTATTTCCCGTTAAATCCGATGGAAAAGCGGTCCGTGAGATTCAGCCCGTACGAGACCGCCAGTGCAAACTGCCGTGAATTGAAGGTTTCTCCCGTGAACTCATCGTCACTGGACTGCATGGTGACATCCATTTCGCCGATGGAGACGTAAGTCAGGTTTACCCCGAAATTTCCGAGGTGGCGCATGGGAATGACCAGACCGATGTAATCATAATAGATATCGGCAATCCAGTTGGTATGATTGATAAATATCTCAATGTTTTTCAAACGGGCCAATCCGGCGGGATTCCAATACATTGCCGTCGCATCATCCACCATGGACGAATAGGCACCGCCCATGGCAATAGCCCTGGATCCGGGTCCGATGGACAGAAACTTGGCTGCAGTGGTTCCGGTCTTGTTGACCTCTTCACCGAAGCATAAACTGAGAACTGCAATAAGGATAAGTAATTTTTTCATGGTGATATCCTGTTCTTAGGACCATTACTTGATTAAGGCAAATTTGCCGACATGTTCACCCACTCCGGGCGCATCTACGTGATACACATACACGCCATACGCCGCAGCCAGATTATCTTTCGTCAACAGATCCCAGGTTTCCGATCCGTTGTCTATCGAGTCATAGTGTGTAATCTTCTTCACCAGTTCGCCTGAAATTGTAAAGATTCGGATTGTACACTCCTGAGGAAGATTCCTGAAATAAATCCTGCGTTCACCCCGGCCGGAAGAGTAGGTATTCTGAGGTTCAAATATGTTGGTGGCAATGTAGGGATTGGGAACCACATAGATATCGCTCAGGGCAATCTCATCGTCGTCGATATAGGACGGGACAGTTGTGAATTCATAGATATCGGATGACAGGAACGGCTTGCGGATTGTGACATAAGCCGTGTCTCCGCCGGTGGGTGTATTGTAAATATGCTGGGCATCACCTGCAGACGGATTCTGAAGGCGGATATACCAGCTGGGCAGCATATCGCCGTTGTCATCCACATGGTCCAGGAACACAATGGCATCGAAATCGCCAGGTGTTTTATTGAAAATGCCGTCCGGCTCACCATCCGGTCCGGTATAATCGCCAAATCCAAAGGGAATGTCCACCCAGTCATCCTCAGTCCCCGTGCTGCCTTCCCTGCGCTGCACGTTGAAATAAACCGGCTGTTCATCAAACCAGAAGGTGGAGTTGCAGATGGCCAGCGGGGAATCGGATGTGCACGGATTCAGGTCCAGTCCGGGGATCACCGGATAGCTGGAGCACCAGCAGGTGGTAAAGAATTCATCATCATCCGAAAAAATGATACGGTAGTCATAGGGCAGCCGGGTACCGGTGACCAGATTGTCATAATCGTAGGGTCTGACATCCAGCTCAAACAGGCTGTCATTGGTCCAGAAGGTTTCATCCTCGTTCACCCTCAGCGTATCCACATTCTGGAAACGCAGACGGAATCCGTCTATCACATCAAAATCACCATCTTCGGGCAGCGGATTGGCATAGGTGGAATCCAGCACCGTTATTGGAATCGGCGGCTGTCCTTCAATCACCTGAATGGTGTCCCGCTCGAAATAATTATATTCCGGTTCAACCAGTGTGATCTGATTCATTGGATCGGTCACATCATGGAGATACCAGAAACGTGTGGTGAGAAGGTCCTCATTGGTCAGGGGAGCCTGCACAATCGTATCCGTGAATGTGATTCTGTACCGGTGGTATTTTTTGATTTCCATGGGATCAATCACTTCATAGGTCACAATTCCGCTGGAACTGCCCTGGATATGTTCCAGTTCGATCCCTTCCACGGCTTCCACATACCCGGCGGCCGGCGGAGTCGGCGTTACTTCAACCACGTTGGGCCCCAGTTCAAGCGCACCTGTCAGGGAGGATACCCGCAGACGCATGGGAGAGTCACTGGGCAGAATTTTATTGCTGAGATCCCCGCCATAGTCATACGCCACAACTGCGTAGTAATATGTCACCCCGTTGATTACATCATGATCGGTATAGCTGTGCTGCAGACCGCTGTCGCTGCCGAGGTAGAACTCCACACCGTTCAGATCCACTTCATGGTATCCGGTAATACCGTCAGCGAGATCCCACTGGGCAGAGACACCGTCCTGCTCATACGGTTTGAAAAACGTCGGATTTCCCTGACCGCTGGTGATGAGAAGGGCATCATTGAATTCCCAGTCAGTTGCCCGATAAATCTTGTATCCCTCGAAGTCATAGAGGACTTCACCGTCCGTAATTTTTTCCATATAGCGGTCTTCACTGGACTCGGAGGTCCGGTCCCAGTAAAGCGTAACGTATCCGTCACCGGTGACCGCCCGCACATTGGGTGCCAGGGGGGATTTGGCAAACTGATAGTCGAATTCATAGGTGGTCTGGGCTGTGGTCATGTTATTCTGAGCATCCGGCTGATTGTGCCCCAGGGCCACCGCCATGGCGATACGCTCGGTCTGACCGGCCTTCAGCGGAAAATACCCGGAGGTTACAAAAAGGTCAAAGTCACCGGAAATTTCTTCCCCTTCCACCTGCCGCCAGAATGATCCCGGCTTCAGGTAATTATCCCACAGCTGCTTACTGCTGTTGGTCGGGATGGAGCCGGCTTCATCATAACTCACGGCGGTCAGACCCATCTGATCCGATTCGGAAACATCCGTTTTGTCCACATTGGGCTCGCCGGGAAATCCCGTTCCTGAACCGGAAGTGGGTTTAAAATCGTTCACCCCGTTGGAGGCCCCGCCGGAGGAGTCCCCGAACAGACCGACATCGTCTTCGGTGGTCCAGTCACCGTCATTATCAATAAAGTCATCCCGGGATTCATCCACCATTTCGTCGATGCCTTCATCAATTCCTTCATCCACGGCACCGTCACCGTCATTATCGATGCCGTCTGCATACGGCTTGCCCAGATCGTTCCATTCCACATCATAGAGGATAATATCAGAGTCGGGCACTTTATAGCGGCGGTAGGGATCCTGCAGAGCCTCAAGGATCATTTCTTCCGTGATGACCGGTCCGCCCACATCGCTGCCGAGACCCATGGGGTATTCCAGAGCGTAGGGAGCATCCGGGTTGGCATCGTTGTCAATATTGTCGGCAAAAGGACGACCCAGATCCTCATCCGTCACCATCAGCAGGTGAATGATGCCGTCCTGAATTTCATCAGTCTCGGGATTCGGCGGCCAGCGGTGCCAGTTGAATTCATATCCGTTGAAATCAATCGCATCATCTTCCGCCTGGGCAATAATGGTTTCCGTGATCCGTGCGCAGCCGTCGTCGTAACCCTCGGGACTGTCATCATTGTTGTCGATGCCGTCCAGATAGGTCACCCCTTCCTGAGCAGTGCCTTCGGTTCCGTCCCCAAAAGGAATATGGGTCAGGTTCTCATCAATGAGACCGTTGAAATTGTCATCAATGCCGTTCTTTAGATTTTCCTCGCCGTAATCCAGACCGACCCAGCCTTCATCACCTTCGCAAATCAGGTCATATCCGCAGGCCAGTTCGCGGGTGACAGTGGGACCGTCCTCTTCCCCGTCCCCGTCGTTGTCAATTCGGTCCACATTGTTGCCGGGCGTCTCGATGAATGATGTTGCCGCGACGCCGACCGTTTCTCCGGGTGCCCAGGCCTGGTTTCCGATACCGTCGCCATCCATGCTCCAGGCAACGTCGGTGGCCAGATCAAAATCGGGACTGTCATCGTCGGTATCTCCGTCACCGCCCACCAGATCGGCAATCCAGAACGCGAAGGAGACTTTTTCCAGATCCTTGGTTCCGTCATTCTTGATGTCGTGCAGGATGAAAACCACATCTTCAATGAGAATCTGTTTCCACTCCATAACGCGGACACCGGTCAGCAGTCCGATTCCCTGACGGGAGTAATCTGTTGTATCCGGCAGATAGGTGAAACCCTGACGGAAATTCCGGTCATCCGAGACCTTGTAGTAGATTTCCTGTTCAGCGCTGAACTTGTTCTTCCCGAAGTATCCGTTCCAGGATCCGGACCAGCCCGGATCGTTCTCGTCCTCGGATTTATCCGGCCAGCTGGTGGGCCAGGTATCCGGATCATCACTGATGGCGATTTTGCTGGAATTGGAGTTCAGATATCCCGGAACCGGTTCCCAGGCCTTGGATGCTCCGCTGTCATCAGACCGGTGGGTGATGGTCACAATGGGCAGATAGCTGCCGTCTTCCATCAGCACTTGACCGCCTACACAGAGTGACGTCATGGCGATATAATGCTTGCCGGAGTTCACGGGCCATTCATACGGCACATAGAGCGGGCTGTCCGTCCCGGGACGTCCCGTAACGCCGTAGTTGAATATGGAAGTTCGAACCTTGTTCACATCGATGTTGGTCATCCGGCGATAGTTCGGATCACCGCGCTCATCGGAAGGCTCATGCTCGGATGCTTCGTACTGCGCCAGTACGAGTCCGGCCAATGTAATCAGAAAGAATATATATTTCTTCATGTTCTACCTTACCAACTGACTTCAAAGCCTAATTGTATGTTTCGGGGTGCTGAGTAGTATTCCGGGTGATTGTAAAAATCATCAATGGTGTTGGGACGCATGGGCTGGGGATTCAGTGCTTCCAGCTGATAAGCCCGTTCTTCGTCCTGGGTTTTATTCGCCCGTCCGGTATCCGCCCAGATTGTATTTTCATTCCGGCGGTCAAAGAGATTGTAGATATTCATAAACACCTTGCCGCGACCGCCCCCAACGATGCCCACATTGTAGAACATCTTCAGGTCAAAGTTGACAGTGACCGGCTTGCGGCGGCTGTTGGTCGGCAGATTTGTGGATACATTCTGACCGATATTCGATGAAGTATTGAATTCGGGAGTATAGGGGTATCCGCTGCCGTACTGCATCAGAAGATCCGCGCCGTATGTGCCGTTGCCCACAAAAAAGTCCGCGTTGAAGGTGTGCCTCTGATCCCAGTTCAGCGGCACGATAAACCGCATCGGTTCATTGTTGTCCCCGCCTGAGATTGCGGCATACTCATCTCCCGGATCAGAATTGGAGCCCTCTGCAATCTGGAATGTGTAGTCCACATGCCAGGAGTATCCCTGTCCGAAGGTTTTATCCAGTGAGAGGATGATTCCGCGCACGTTTGAATAATCTTTATTGGTGTAGCTAAAATAGTCCGCACCGCTGATTCCAAGAGAAATGGGCACCCCGGTGGCCACCCAGTCCCGGACATCCCGGTAATAGCCCGTCATTTCCATTTTTATGTTTCGGGCCAGCTCCTGCTGAATACCCAGTTCATAACTGACGGTTCTCTGAGGTTTCAGCTCCGGATTGCCGAACAGTCCGGAATGCACTTCCGTTTCACCCATGAAATACCCGGGATTGGTATACAGGTATTCAAACTGGGGAATCTGAAAAAAGTAGCCGTAACTGAAGTGGATCACGCCCTTGTCGGAGATGGGATACGCGATTCCAAGCCGGGGACTGATCTGGGATGTGGTTTTGGTTTCCCGCCACCAGCCGGTTTTGTTTTTCAAATCTTCATTGTCACTGTATCCGCCGAAATCCGCAAAGGTGTAAATGGTGGTATCCTGACCGTCAATACTGACCACCTGATAGGATTCCTGCCCCCACCACAGATTGTTCAGAGAATCGTAATCTCCGAAATACATCAGGGAGTCCAGACGGGGATCCTGAGGATTGTAGAAGAACGGATCATGAATATTGGTCGGCATGAAGCTGTTGGGATCAAAATAGTCATACCGCAGCCCAACATTGACAATCATGTCACCGTATTCAATTTTGTCCTGGATATATGCCGAGAACTCGACGGGTTCATTTTTATAGTAGTTTCCGGGAAGGAAAAAGGGACCGGCAATGTGCATGTGCTCCACCCAGCTGGGAAGATTGCCGGTGATTTCCTGCAATTCGTAATGGGCAAGCGTGTCATTGATATTGATCAGGACCGGCACCAGCGGATCAAAAATCTGGTCGTTCTGCAGATCAATGGCCGTTTTGTCTTCCATTTCCAGGGTGTGTTTCTGGTAATCAAAACCCAGTTTAACCTGGTTGTATTTATCAATCTGTGAGGTCAGATCGAATTTCAGCTGCTGGGTGACGGTTTGCCGTTTGAAATGATTGGTATCCACGCCCCAGCGGCCGAACGAGTATTCAGGATTGTACTCTGTCCCCGATTCACCAAATTCGTCGATGATGTAGTGCGGCAGTTCCAGGTTGGTATGAGCCCAGAAAAGACTGTCAGGGGTGATATACCGGGAATCGTAAGAGTTCTCGTAAAGGTAGGATTCATATTTTTTGCTGAATTCACTGATGTTCAGGTCGAAGAATGTGCGGGAGTTGAATGAGTGAGACAGATTGATGCCCTTGAAGTCACCGATATCGTAGTCTGTCTTACGGCCTTCCTGGCACATTTGCCGGCCGTGATCATAATCCTGTTTTTCCTGGTAACTGTAAATATGATTGAATTTCAGTTTGGTCTGCGGGGTCAATTTCAGGGTCACTTTGTTCTGAAGGCTGTATTTATCCAGCCAGTTCATGCCGCGCCAGTAGGGATCCTTGTATGATTCCGCATCCGTCCAGCTGCCGTCACCGGCATCGGCAAATGGTTCACCGCGGTCATATTGTCCGTTGCCGTTCACATCTGTATATGATTCACCTTCTTCCCACAGGCTGTTGCCCATATCCCGGAATGCTTCTCCGCTGTTGTACACCGGAGCAGTAATCTCCGGATCCCATACAAAGCGTTCACCGCGGTCCCAGGTGCCGTTTCCTACCACATCCGAAAATGGCTCTCCGGTATCCCAGGTGCCATTGTTGTTGGTATCCTCCCATGGATCCCCGATATCCCACTGGGCATTGGGATTATCGATAAATTCACCGTTGATGATCCAGCGGTTCAGATCACTGTCAAACCAGTCTTCAGCGGTATCCCGAAAGCGATTGCCGTTCAGATCGTTGAACAGCGTGTCCCCGTACTGGGTAAAAGTCTGCAGACCGTTCAAATATCCGTCGGTGGAAAAATATCGGGCGGAACTGTAGAACGTTACCCGGTCCTTGATCAGCGGACCGCTGAAATTGGCTTCCAGATTGAATGTATTGGTTAAGGAATAGGAATCCAGATCCCGAAAAATGTCATCCTGGGTGGTGTGGTCACCTGACCAGACCTTGAATCCTCCCTGGTATTCATTGCCGCCGTCCTTGGTCACCATGTTGATGATCCCGGACATGGCTTTCCCGTATTCGGCGTTGAATGTTCCGCTGATGACCTGAAGTTCCTGAATGTTGGAGTTTTCAATATTAACGGAGAGGCCGCCGTTGTACACATCGGTCATTGATACGCCGTCCACCATATAGACAACCTCACTGGATCGGCCGCCGCGTATGTGTATGCCCCCGCCGGAGTCCTGTGTGATCCCTCCCTGCAGCTTGATGACATCAGATACATCGGTAACCGGCATGACTTCCAGATCTTTTCCTGTGACCCGTGCTTCCGAGTTGGTGACGTCGAACTGGATGGTCTTTGTACCCGCGGTTACAGTGATGGCTTCCCCTTCCAGGGCTTCTACCGAGAGCTCCAGGGGAAGCCGTGTGGTTTTATCAATACTGATCACCACATCCTTCACCGTCATCATTTCATATCCAATCATCATGGCGCGGACATCGTAATACCCCGGAGGGATATTCAATATGATATATTCACCATTGGCATCCGTCGCAGCGCCAATATCCGTCCCCAGCAGCATGATGTTGCATCCGACAAGCGGAACGCCGTCCTTGCTGTCCGTGATCACCCCCGTGAGTTTCCCCGTGGTGGCAGCAGCCAGCATGCTGATACCCAAGATGAGTCCGATTATAGTTAATCTTCTCATTACCTTAACCTTTTTGATTGTTTTTTCAAATACGATCACCCGTACTGTGACTGTTTGAAAGCTCAGATACTAATACAAATCCGGACGGGATATTTGAAATCCCTCCAGCATTTTCTGGTCATATTGATATGAAACTGACTTGCGCAGCGCAGAAACAAAATTATGATAGCGGTTCTGCCTGTCCGCCGGCTCAGCAGCCTGGTCATCCGATCCGTAAATTTCATTGACTGTCAACTGGATGATGCGGTCCTGCCGCGCCTGTATCAGTTTGGTCCGAAATTCTTCCGAATGCACCCATTCGGTTTTAAGGGCCCTATCCAGAATGGTTTGCCGAATCGCCAGGCCTTCCAGAACCTGATACAAATCATCCAGACTGCTGATTTTTGACCGCTGACTGCTCCGCGTCTTCTTCATCTGATCCATCAGCTGCTGCACAGGCCAGATCCGGCCGTTGACGCTGAAAACGATTGTCTTCAGCATCGGATCATCCAGCAATTCCTTCAATTCAGATTGAAAAATCAGTTCCAGGTTGACAAAGAGCGTTTCCAGGTCATTATCGGAAATCCGAATATCCAGTTCCCGTCGAATGCTGTCTGTGTACTCCCTCAAAACCGTTTTCATCTGACGCTTTCGCTCCACCGCTTCAATATCGCCGCGGTGCAGCTGAAAATCCTGTTCGGTGATGATGGGTTCGTAAATATGCTCCATAACCTGGATAATATGGTATCCATATCGGGTTTTGACCGGTGCGGAGATCTCGCCGTCTGCCAGCTGATAGGCGGCATTCTCGAAATCAGCATCCATTTCATTGTAGGAGAAAAAACCCAGATCGCCGCCGGACGACCGCAGAACAGAGTCCTGAAATACTTCTTCTGCCAGTGATTCAAAGGAATCGCCCAGACCCAGCCGATTTCGCAAATCCTGCGCTTCCTCCTCGGTTGGTGCCAGGAGGTGCCGGGCATGCAGCTGAATTTTTGTCCGTCGAAAACCTTCTCTCAGTGTGGAGTCCGGTACTTCATAACGGGCGTCCAGCTCACGGGCATAGAATGCATTCAAAACCGCCTGTCCTTCAGCCATGGAAATACTGGCTGCGGCAGAGGAACTCCTGCTGAGTCCCGTTGAATCGGCAAACTCCAGCAATAGGAGCCTGTCAATTTCACTTTTCAAAAAGCTGCTGCGCATGAACAGATTGTCCTGTCCGCCCGAGACATTCAGAAACTGCTCATATCGCTGTACAAAATCTGTCAAAGAAGTGGCATACTGACTTGTCTGTATTATGATTTCGGACTTTTCAGCCGTCTCCCGGGAACAACTGAAAAACAGACCTGCGGCCGCTGTCAGCAGGCACAAAAAAAACTTATTTGCGGACATATACTCTAAAAGATTTGGCCGGCAGTGTTTTTTCCGTCATTTTATCCATTACATTTGAAAAAACGGGATTCCAGTTTTTCAAATCACCCTGATTCAGTTCCCCAAACCGGAAATCTACTGGTTTTCTGGATCCGTTAAATACGGCAAGCACCCGGTCGTCTCCATGAGCGCGCTCAAAGGCAAACAGACCGCGTTCATCATCAATCAGGATTTCATGATAATCTCCCACAGTCAAGGCGGGATGGGATTTCCGCAGTTTGATCAGCCCTTTATAGTACTGAAGCATGCTGATGTCCACGTTGACCGGATCCCGGCCGCGTTCCGCACCAAACGGATGATGACTTTCCATCTCATATTCAATATCACTCCAGACCATCGGTTTGCGTTCATCCGGATCATCCGCTCCCCACATTCCCACTTCATCCCCGTAATAGATATAGGGGGTTCCCGGCATCAGGAACTGCATACCGATCACCTGCCGCTGGACCTGTCGTTCAAAGCTGTTGGGTTTGCGGACCTGATATTCGCTGTTGTACTGCACATTGCTGTCATGATCAATAACCAGGTCGGGATTTACACAGGCTGAGGCCAGACGTTCATTGTCATGGGAGTCAATGACGTTCTGCAGCTGGAGGACCGTTTCGTATCCGTAATCCTCAATGACCTGACGGATGAGACCGGAAAACTCTTCGGCGGATATTTGTTTTTTGTCCCAGATTAGATATCGGTAAACGGCATCCCCAAACCGGTAGTTCATGACGCTGTGAAATGCATCACCCTCAAGCCACGGAGCGGCATTAAACATTTTATTTTGGCCGAAATCCTCCCACCAAATCTCGCCGGTGATGTATGCATTCGGATTGATATCATCCACCCAGGTCCTGAATTCTTTCCAAAACCGGATATTTACCTTCTCCGCCACATCCAGACGCCAGCCGTCAATACCGTCACTGGGATCGCCGTCGTCATTGGGGTCCATCCATCGCCGGACTACCGCATGCAAATGATCCCGAACAGGCTGAATCAGACCCTGGTCGTCTTCTTTCAGTTCCGGAAGATCCTTGATGCCGTACCAGCCTTCATAATCAAATTCATCTTCCGGAGTGGAGGGATCGTCGAAACTGTGAATGGTAAACCAGTCCACATACTCGCTTTCGGGACCTTTCTCGCGAACATCCTGCAAAGCCCAGAACGGAATTCCCACATGATTGAACACACCGTCAATGATAATCTTCATTCCGCGGGCGTGCACTTCCTCGATCAGTCTGAGGAATTCCTGATCGGCGGTTGTCCAGACCCAAGTGGCAGGATCGCCGGGATCTTCCTGTTCCCAGAGAGCTTCGTCTGTTTCCGGCTGACCGCCGAAATTGTTGTCCACGTGATGATAGTACACACAGCCGTATTTATGCAGCGAGGGAGATTCAAAAATGGGATTCAGGTACAGCGCGTTGACGCCCAGCTCGGTGAGATAGTCCAATTTTTCAATAATGCCGTTGAGATCTCCGCCGTACCGGCGCAGCTGACCATTGTAATAAAACCCGCGTCCGTTGGCTTCCTCCCACGGCTGCAGTTTGTACCAGTCGTCGCCCCACGGCATCACCGACCAGGATTCCTGCTTATCATAGGGCCAGGTTCCATCCAGGGACTCAATATCCGGATCATTCGAGGGATCCCCATTGCGAAATCTTTCCGGAAAAATCTGATACCACACTGCTTCGTGGGTCCAGTGCGGTGTGAAGGATTTGGATGTTTCAAACTGACGGGTCAGCTCAACTTTTACCTGCACACAGCCAATCGTCAGAAAGGTCAGAATGATCAGGGAGAGAACCAGGTTTTTTTTCATGATCAGTATTCGATCTGGTTGTTGGCGTTAATTTTAAGATACCAGGCATCGGTCCCGCCCATTCCGAGGGATCGGGTATGACCGCAGGCACAGAAGCCGCCGTCGGCAGTTTTTCGAATAGAGAGCAGTTCGTCATCCTCATAGCCGCCGTAGGTTTGGGACCAGAGCATCTGACCGCTGTTGTCCACCTGTATCACCCAGCCGTTTTTCAGGCTGCCGAGGCCGTATGACTCGGTATAACCGGCAGCATAGAAATCACCGGCATCGCTGACAGCCACACCGTAACCCCTTTCATCGCGGCTGCCGCCGTAATGCTGGGTCCAGACTTCATTCCCGGCACCGTCAATCTTGATAAGCAGCAGATCGGTGTCTCCGTTCATCTCACTGTAGCCGCAGATCACATATCCGCCGTCTCCGGCATGTTCAATGGTATACCCAAAATCCGTATAACCGCTGTCATACACATACCGCCAGATTTCTTCTCCGGATGAATCGGTGCGAATGACAATGATGTCGGTATGGGATGATAACTCTTCTTTCGTGTAGCCCAGCACAATGTACCCACCGTCAAAGGTCATTTTCAGGTCATGTGCCCAGTCAATGTCGGCTGTGCCGAAGGTTCTGGACCAGGCAATATTATCGTTCTGATTCAACCGTGCAAGGTAGATATCGGACAGACCGCTGCCTGAAGAATAGGTCCCGCCGGCAAAAGTAAAGGTTCCGTCATCATTTTCGACGACGGCATTGCCCTTGTCGTATTCCAGTCCGCCGTATGCGCCTTCCCATTCCAGCTGTCCGGCAGAATTTGTCTTGAGCAGCCAGGCGTCAGACCCGTCGTGATTGTAGGACTGACCGACGAAGATCATTCCGCCGTCTGTGGTCAGCGCACCGCCGAAAATATTGTTTTCAAAACTGTTGCCGAATGGAATAGTCCAGGCTTCAGCACCGTTGGCATACACTTTTGTCAGGAGACCGTCTTTGCCGCCGCCGCCGAATGACTCGGTTTCTCCCATAAATACAAAACCGTCATCCCAGGTGGATAATCCGTTGCGGAACAGGTCATTCCCGGCTCCGCCAATGACAGACACCGGATTGATGCCGTTGTAGAAGCGGCTGTCTGACCAGTCACCTGTGAGGCCGTTGGCATTTTCCGCGGCGACCCGCCAGAACCACCAGCCTTCGTCAAGGCCCGTCAGACTCAGCATCGTATCGGGGACAGTTGAATTGATCTCAATGATATCAAAATCATCATCGCGGCTGAGTTCCACGTGATAGCTGACTGCATTTTCAGACGCGGTCCAATGGAACTCGGGACTGGCATCCGCAATTTCAGCGTCAAATTCAGGGGCCACTATTTCGGGAGCAAGCGGTCCGTCGATTTCAACCTGCCAGATTTCAGACCAGTCGCCGTGAACGCCCGGTTCATTGGTCCCTCGAATCTTCCAGTAATGATTCCCCTGAGGCATTGCCACGGTATACTCCGCTGCAGAAATGGTTTCCTCCAGTTCAATATCCGTAAAGAACCGGTTTGCGGAAACCACCAGATCCCAGGAAACCGCAAAATCATCCGCCGGCTCCCAGGAAAAGGTCAGCTGACTGGTGGCGGTTTCAATCGAATTGTCTGCCGGTGTCAGCATGAGGGGTATTTCCGGTCCGTTGACAGTTACATCATACTGATCACTCAGCGCACCCCACATGTCGTATATGTTTCGGGCCGAGACGCGCCAGTAATACTGTCCCTTGCTGAGTTCCAGACTGAGTGCATTTTCGGTTGTGATTATGGTTTGGTCAATGGTGATGAAATTATAATCGGCTGTCAGTTCAAACTTGTAGTCCGTGGTAATATCGTCCGGTGTGGACCATGAAAAATCCACATCAACGCGGTCACGGATTACGGTATGGTTTGCCGGAAGGAGATCTTCAGGAGAATCCGGACCGGCAATACGGAAGCTGAACGGACTTGAATAGGGCCCCCAGAAGTCATATTCGTTCATTGCCTGAACTTTCCAGTAATAATTTTCCGCCGGCAGTACACCGGTCATGTATTCGAGATCCTGGGTGGTTGTTTCTTCCAGTGTATCGGAGAAAGAGATTTCAGACGAAACCATCAAATGATATTCGACAGCGTTGGGTGCGGCATCCCATGTCAGTGTGGGCGTATTGGTGTCGTTGATGGTTTCATTATCGCCGGGATAGGTCATGATGGGAAAAGGCGGACCGTCAATATTCAGTGTATCGGGGATACTCCAGGAGCTGAACACATCATGTTCGCTGCCCGACTTGACCTGCCAGTAATACTCTCCTTGATCCAGAGGCGTATTCAATGTCAGGTCCGTAGCAGTGCTGGTTTCCTCAACGCTGAAAACATCATTAAAAACATGTACTACAAACTGGGTGGCATATTCCACGTCGGAATACTGGAATTCCGGCTGATTCGTATCATAAATCACACTGTTATTTTCAGGAATGATATGGGCAGGCACATTCGGTCCGGTGAGGTCAAAATATCCGGTATAGCTCCAATCGCCGCAGATATCGAACAGGTTGCATTCACGAACATTCCAATAATAGTATCCGGTTGACAGGGTTGTCACCGTATAGACCGAAGTATCGGCATCGGTGCTGAAAACCACATCCGTCAAATCTTCATCACTGCCGATCCGCAGCTGATAATAGGAGTCATCATAACCGCTCTGTGGGCTCCATTTCATCACAGCGCCATTGAAGGCCGGTGAGCTGACGTTCCAGTTCTGACCGGGGTACGGAGCCAAAATATTCGGTGCGACCGGTCCGTCGATGGAGAACTCATACACATCGCTGAAATCCCCGTAGAACCCAGCGCTGTTTTTACCCCGTACGCGCCAGTAATAGGTATTCTGTTCAAAATCCGAATAGGAGACTGAGATCGCAGTCAGTTCCTCGGATATCAGTAGAACGCCGAATTCGGACGATTCGGAAATCTGTATTTCGTAGACATCGGAATTCTCTGTGGCTTCCCATTCAAAATATACCGTCGTGGTTTGGTCTAACACAGTCTGATGGGCAGGCGCCTGAAGCTCGGTGACTTCAGGTCGGCCGACAATTTCAAATGTCTGCGACGGGGACCAATCGCTGTCTGTGCCGTTTTCATGCGCCATCACCCGCCAGTAGTACATGCCGTTGGCAGAGATGCCATAGGTGACCGTGGTATCAAACACCGTATCTGTAAAAATAACCGGGGTAAATGAAGGAGAGCTGGAAATTTCAAAAGTATAGTCCATCCCGTTGGGGACCACATAGCTGCCGTTTGAATTGGGGAAAACCCGCCAGACAAATTCAATTGACACATCATCGGAAATACTTACACCTTCTGCAGGAGCGCTCAGCGTAGGATAAACATCCGCATTATCGGATACAGTCACGGAATAGCTGTCCCAATTCGACACATTGCCGCTCAGGTCTGCTGCCTGAACCGAAATATTGTGGGGCTCGTCATCGGCCCAGTTCAGAATATTCCAGCCAAATGAAAAAGGCGGTTCTGCGGACTGCCCTATCAGGGTTTCATCAATGTAAAATGAAACAGATCCCACAGCATCGTTATCCTGTGCATCCACCTGTATTTCCGTAAAGGCCGTCAGCACCGCGTTTTCTGCCGGTGCCGTCAGAGCCACGGACGGAATAATATTATCCGAAAAAACGGTAATGGAGACTGGCTCGGATTCACCGGCGTGACCATCCACGTCTTCCGCCAGTGCGGTCAGATCATGGCTGCCGCTGCCCAGTTCACTGAACGCACTCCCGAGGGAGGTCTCGAACGGGGGTGCAAACAGGGTGTCAATCACGTTGCCGTCAACGGAGAACACCACAAAACTGATTTCCTTTTCGGAAACCACTTCAGCAGTGATGACAGTCGAGAGGCGAATCACCGCACCATCCTCCGGGGATGTAATGGAAATACCGGGCACGGATCCATCTGAATCATCTGATTCGCAGGCAGTCCAGACAAATACCTGAGCAAGGATGAGGAGACCGAGTAAAGAATTTCTCATCAAACTCATCTGTTAGTCCTTTGTGTTTTTAATGATAGAATTAAATGAGGAGAAAACGACCATATTTTATTGTTTTAATTTAGTAACTCTATTTTGAGTTACCAATCCTTTTTTTTGCCAACATGGCCGCGCCGGACATGGAGGAAAACTCCTTCCCGGTGCTTTCAATGATGTGAATGCCGTAATAGCTGAAGGCTGGTGCAAACTGCTCCAGTTTTGCGCACATGCTTTTCTCAAAAAACCGGAAGGCATTGGAAATACCGCCGCCGATGGTGATGATATCCGGATCGAGCATATTAACTGCATGTGACAGAAACAGGCCTACCCGTTCACCGTAGGTTCGCCAGATATCCAGAGCTGCCGAATTTCCTTTTTCAGCCAGACGGCTGATTTCGGCAGGGGAATGGGAACTGCCGAGCTGTTCCATGGCCAATTTTTTCAGCGAACGAATTGAGATGCCTTCTTCCCAGCGTCCCCATGCAACCGGGGATATGCCGTATTCGGCTCCCATGCCGTGAGCGCCCGTAAACAATTCACCGTTCAGCACAAGTCCGAATCCGGTGCCGGATCCCAATGTGATTCCAATCAGTACTCGAGGATTTCGGTCCTGCAGGGCTACCCACTCTCCCATGGCAAACAGATTGGCGTCATTTTCAATCACTACCGGCATCCCAAGCGCTTCGGATAGTTTTTCAGCAATGGGAAACTGCCGGAACAGAACCAGATTCGGCGTATCCAGAATCAGTCCCTTTTCCGCATCAAGAGGTCCCGGACAGGATGCACCGACCCCCAGGATGCGATCTGTTTTCACCTCGAAATCAAGCAATAGCTGTCTGATCTGCTCCGCGATGGCGTTTATGAGCTCATCAGCCTGGGAAAACCGTGAAATCTCCATTTTTGGTGATGTACTGATGCGGTTCATTGCGTCATCATAGAGGGAACTCGAAAAGGTGGTTCCGCCGATATCAAATCCCATCGTCAGTTTTTGATCTGTCCGTATGTGAGTCATTTTCATTTTCCGATTGCTTATCTCGTAAGCTTGAATATGTTTGTCTGGTAGGGCGAAAGGCGCAGAGTCAGGACATCACTTCTTCCTTTAACATATGTATCCCACAGCAGGGCTTCGGCTCTGCGGAATTTCCAGAACGGATCAACAGGGATATCCACCGTTCTGAACTGCGGGGAGTTGTGGAATACAACAAGCAGCTGTTCATCAAAATACTGCTTCAGCCAGACCGTTGTTGTCGGATCCTCATACAGGATGATCAGGTCTCCGAGGGCAAGGGCGGGATATTCGTTCCGCAGTTTGACCAGATTGGACATTCGGTTTCTGAAATCCAATTCCGTTTTGGACAGGTTTTCATCGAAGCGCATCATTCGGCGGTTGTCGGGATCGTTGACGCCAACCTGTCCGATTTCTTCCCCGTAGTAGATAACGGGTACGCCCGGCAGTGATATATTCATTGCCGTAAACATAAACAGCTTCATATAGCTTGACGGATTTTCAACGCCTGCGGGCGGATCGGTAAAGGCCCGTTCCACGCCGTTTTCATCGAAGGCAATCCGGCCGTCGGCAAATCCCATGAAGCGCACCTGGTCGTGACTGCTGGTAATGGTGCCCATCAGGTTGACTGGCTGAAAAAATTCCAGATTCTGACGGATGATGCGGTTCAGGTTTATGAATTGAACATTGTCGCCGGCAAAGTGGGTTCGGGCGGGAAAATAAATGGAAAAATTGAACTGGCTGTCCAGTTCTCCCGGATTAACAAAAGAACCGATCAGCTGATTACTGCCGAAAGACTCGCCAATCTGGTAAAAATCCCGGTCGGGGAAGCTGCGCCGAAGTTCGCGGTTCAGCTGTTTCCAGAATGCGTGGGGAACATGTTTGGTGGCATCCTGACGAAATCCGTCCAGCCGGTATTCTTCCATCCAGTACACGGCATCAGCCACCACGGCATCCACTGCTTCCTGTGAGGCGTAGTCAAAAGACGGAAGGAATGTATCAAACCAGGTGGTCAGCATGGTTTCGCCGTTGAACAGCCGAAGATTACTGCTTCCGTCCGGCAGATCAAGTTCTCCAAACCATTCCCGGTGTTTTCGGAAATAGGGATGTTCTTCATGAACATGGTTGCTGACAAAATCCAGCAGGACTTTTAATTCTTTTTCATGCGCGCTTTGCACCAGCTTTCGAAAGCCTTTTGCATCTCCGAATCGCTTGTCTATCTTTCTGGGATCGGAGGGCCAGTACCCGTGATATCCGGTAAATTTCCGCTGAGGCGGAATATACTCCCGCCAGGCATCGTCCGGACTGTCAGCAATGGGGGTAATCCACAGGGTATTGACACCAAGGTTCTGGAAATACCCTTCTTCAACAGCTTCCCGAATGCCCGTAAGGTCTCCGCCCATGAAGTTGGTCAGGGGATGCAGTTCATCATCCCTTACCGGTTTATTGTTTCTGTGATTACCGTCCCGAAAGCGGTCCACCATTATATTGTATATAACGGCGAAGTGCCAGTTGTCACTGCCGGTTTGCGGGTGAATGGGCCGGGCGTCTTCCAGGATGGTATGATTTTCCCGACAGATCTGTCCGCCGGTGTTCACACTGCCGATTCTGAGAAGGCCGCTTGCCTGAGCGTTCACGGAAACACTGAGCCGATTCCCGTCCAGCACCCAGTCTTCGGATGGCAGCGGCCGGTTGTCCAGCATCACCCAGGTTTGCTTGGAATCCAGCACATCCGACTCGTGATTCGGCAGATAGTCAAATATCAGCCGGGTACGGTCGTCCAGGATTTCCGCGGTTTGTTTCACAAAAAACCCCGGATCAGCCTGTTCGGGATCACCCACCGTTAAAATGGAATTGAATCCACCCAATCCGTTGGGCAGCGAATCAGGATTTGCAGGGTCCAGGATTTCGGCACCATCCGCCACGAACTTGTATTCATAGGTCCCGGGCTGCATAAAAAGGTCAAACTGCCATTCCCGGTCATCAATCAGTCTGCAGGGCATGCCGGTTCGGCTCCAGCTGTTGAAGTTTCCCATGACAAATACCTCAGAAACTCCCGGTTTTGCAGGGAATTTAAACTGAATCAAATCGGTGGGCTGTACTTTCACCATCAGAATATGGGGGTCTCCGTTCACCGACCACTCGACCGGATAAAATCCAACGGCGTTATCGGGAACCCGAAGATAGAGCGTGTCTCCGACCAAATCCAAATCCAGGATTTCATGATTCTTAAACTCGAATCCGTTATCAGGATCAATGCCGTAGTTGGACAGATCGATTCCGGTCCGTGCTCCCCGCTCGGCCACAGCGGTCGGAAGTGTAAACAACCCGGCTGCAGACAGCTGAGCACAGAGGCATAGACCTGCCGTAAGTATGCTGATTCGCTTCATTTGCTTTTCCTCAGAATTTTGCCCGATGTCGGACCAACCACGACCAATTCCCGGCGCACCTTCCGCAGACGTGTTTTCACTTCGTGCTGATCCGCCAGAATTTCCCACGGTCCTTCAGGAATGGTAAAGGTGGCTGACTGCTTCGAATCTCCGTTCAGGAGCACCAGCAGTTCGGTATTCTCATCTGCCAGCCGAAAGCCGATACCAAATTCTGCATCCGATTCCAGAAATTCGACATCCTCCGGATGCGTATTTCTGAAGGCGGGATATTTATGCCTCAGTGTGATCAGTCCCCGATAGTAGCCGACCAGTTTCTCATTGAGGGTTTTATGGTTCCAGTTCAGCCAGTTGGTTTCATTGTCTTTGGCATAGCTGTTGTGGTCAATCCGTCCGATATTTTCGTCCGGGACATCAGCGGGCGCGGTAATTTTGGATCTTCCCCACTCCTGTCCTTCAGCGATCATGACGGGTCCCTGGGAGGTCAGCAGTGCCATTGCCGCCAGTTTATGGATGGCAAGTTCCCGCGGATTCAAAACAGCGTGGCGGTCGAGGTCGCCAATGACATCTTGTTCACCCACCTTGCCGATGGCAAGGCGGATAAAATCGCCCAGAGTATGATTGTCATGTGCTTCCAGATAATTCAGGGAATGCGCCACATCGATATACTGTCCTCCGAATTCCCGGTGAGAACCCAGGAAAAAGCGCTTGACGGATTCCCGGTCTAGATCCCCCTGCCAGTTTCCGAAAATAAATCCGGTATTGGTGAGGGCATTTTCACCTTTGATGCCATTGCGGAACTGGTCATTCCAGGAAGACCAGTTACGGTCGGAGAAACCATTTGGATCATATCCCCCGCCCCAGGGCTCACAGGTGAGGAAAACATTCGGATTGATTTTCCGGGCTTCCATGCGGACTGCTTCCATGGTTTCGGGATCGATAAGCAGGCCCAGATCAAACCGGAAGCCGTCGATGTGGTATTCCTCCATCCAGTAGCGGATGCTTTCCACGATGAGCCGCCGCATATGCGGGTGTTCTGTTTTCAAGTCGTTGCCGCAGCCGCTTGCGGATGTATAGCTGCCGGAGCTGTCCCGCCGGAAGTACTCGGTATTGCTGATTTGTTTGAGCGGATTGTACCCGTACTGTGACACATGATTGTACACCACATCCAGAATCACTGCAATGCCGTGTTCGTGGAGTGTTTTTACCATCTGTTTGAACTCTTCCACCTGGCGGCCGTCAGCTCCCATCCAGGCATCCTTTTCCGTTCTGCCGTCGGAAGCATACTGGGACTCCGGGGCAAAAAAGAAGGTCGTCATGTATCCCCAGTGATTCGCTTCATAGGGATTCCACGTATTGTAAACCGGCAGCGAGTTATCCTTGTAAGGGATTTCAACATTTGCAAATTCAAATGAAGGCAGCAGTTCAACGGCATTATATCCCATATCGATGAGGTGCCGAATACCGCCTTCCTGGTCCGTTTCCGTAAACCGGTTGTATGCTCCGGTGCCTGCTGCACCGGATGAAGGATGGTGGGACATGTCCTTGATATGGGCTTCATAGATTATCAGGTCGCGGGGTTCATAAGTCATCCATGTATCGTCTTCCCAGTCAAATTCAGACCGGTATATCAATGTTTTGTGGATGGGGTTATACCGGTTCTGAGTGGCAACTGCCAGAGAGTATGGATCGGCCACAATGGTTTCCGGTGGAAATTCCTGTGTGCCCGGGTCCGAATTATACACCCGATAGCCATAATACTGCCCCGACAGATCGCCGGGGACTGCCAGGGTGAAGACCTGTGGTTCCAGCTCATCCATGGTCATTGCCCTGCCGTCGGATGCGGTATAGTCTTCAAAGAGTATCAGTTCAACTTTCTCTGCACCCGGGGCAGAGAGTCTAAAATGGGTGTGGCTTTCTGAAAAGCTGCACCCGCCGGACATAGCGGCTTCATTGGCTGTCAATAATGTCATAAGGAGTCCCAGTAATCCAAATTTCAGTGATTTCATATTCCCAGTACCTTCTCCAGCCCAGCCAGTTCGCCGTTTATCAAGGCCTCCATTGTGGTCTGAACGTCAATATTTTTTCGCTGTGATAACAGAGTGATATCAAGTATCAGGTGATTCAAAGCGATGGACACCACCGCCGGGTTGTCCGTTCGTATGGCCCGGTTGTCGGCGGAATGATTTGCACTGCCGATAAGGACCACGGATTTATCAATAATAATTACAATCTGCCGCTGCCAGATCTCACGCAGTTTTTCTTCCTCCGCGCCATAGGTCAAAAACCGGCCGACAGGTCCATCGACATGGGTGAACGAAAAACAGTGGATGGGAATTCCCTTGCTGTCGGCATTGGCCAGCTGCTGCCGAATCTCATCATATTCCCGGGCCCAAACGGCACAGAACACGGATACCTGAGCCTGATCAATGAGGCTGCGTGCCTGATCGATCATCGCTTCATACCCTTTGATATTCCAGGTTTTTTCCGGTGTGATGGTGGTCTCGATCTGTGACAATACTTTGCCCAGTTCCCCGATATTGTGGTCAAACTGGGATTTCAGAATATTGCTGAGCTGTTCCGGTTCAATCGGAATATAGTGCACCGGACGGGTTCCTTCGCTGCTGACGATGCCGTTCAGCTCCAGACGTTTCAGAACATCATATATTGCGCTGCGCGGCACACCTGAATTCTGACTGATTTCATATCCGGTGGCCGGATGCTGCTTAAGGAGTGCGAGGTAGGCTTTTGATTCATTTTGAGTGAATCCCAGCTGGGTCAGCTGGACTATGACAGTGTTTTCCATATAATCATCTCGATCATTTAAATGTAGATTCCTGCAGCCGGTCAAGTTTGCTTGTCAAAACCCAGGCGGTGCAGTGATCAGTCTTTCTGTGTAAAATTAGTAACTCAAGAGGTAGTGAATAATAAGATTAATTGACAAATCCGACCAAATCCAAAAATCAGAATTTGCCTGTGGAATCACGATCAAAATCGGAAAGAAATCCAGTCTATTCAAGCCGGCCTGACAGAGTCATGGGATTTTGCAGTTTGCGGAATATTTTTGAACAGCGATATATGTCTGACCGGATCAATCAACCCCATGAAATACCAATAGACAGGGTAATCCGGATTTGGGGTGATGCGAACCTGCCGCGGGGCAATCGGTATTTGTCTGCTTCTTTCAGGTACCCTGGATGGCTCGCTTTTCAGGAATCGGCAATCCAGGCAGGATGACGTCAGCGGCTGCAGTTAATCAGCTGATTCACCAGTATCCATGACAGGCTGATACATGGTTTCGATATACTGCCGGGCGGATATATCCCACGAAAAGCGCTGGTTCAGACAATTCTGCTGGATTTGGTTCCAGTGCTGTGGATTGGTGCTGAATACACGTGCGGCATTTTGGAGAGATTCAATGAGGTTTTTCAGAATTGCGGCCTGATCCGTCCCGTTAAATTTAAAGCCTGTTTCAGTACCGGCATCGGCATCCTTGACAGTATCGGCAAGTCCGCCGGTATTTCGGACAAGCACCGGTGTGGCGAGAGCCATGGATTCCATCTGAGTAATTCCGCACGGTTCATACAGACTGGGCATGAGAAAAAGATCACAGCCGAGATGGATCTGCTCAGCCACCTGCCGGTCGTGCTTCAGAGTCAGATGAAAGGAGGGATGGTCACGGTATTTCAAAAGTTTCTTTTCGTAGGCATCAGAGCCGGATGTTACCATGGCAAGGTGGATATCGGGCATATTCAGAATATGTTCCAGGACCGGGATTCCGTCCAGCGGTTCCAGGAGCAGTTTCAGTTTCTGTTCGGCAGCCCGGCCGACGAATCCCAGCAGCATGGTACCCTGGCTGTCCGGGAGATCGAATGCGGCTCTGGCTTTCTTTTTTAGTTTGAGGATATCCTCTATCGCGGCAGTTTTTTCTGGATATTGAAATCCGTTCAGGATTCCGATCAGCCGGCCTCTGGATTTCAGATCTTCAGCCACCTTAAAGAGCTGCCGTCCGCCGCTGAAATAGCGGTCCTCATCTTCCGGCTGTGTCATTTCATCGGCATACGAGGGACTGACGGTATTCACGCGGTCGGCCTGCATCATTCCCAGTTTGAGGGGGTTGATACTGTGCCATTCCTTTCGGGGATCGATAAAACTTCCCCCCACACCGGCATCAAACAGAATCTTTGAGACTTCCCACTGGGTGATAACCTCCATTCCGATATTTCCCTGATAAATCATATTATGAACCGTGAGAATCCGTTTACCGGGAATTTTCTGCATTTCCATCAACCCGAACACAAAACTGGTCGGCCAGTCATTGGCATGAACGATGTCCGGTTTTTCAACCGCAATCAATTTGACTGCTGCTTCGGAGAAAAATGAAAACCGAAGTACGTCGTCATAAAACGGAATCGTTTCACTGTCAGTGTACGGTTCTGAATAGTCACCGCCAAAATAATGAGCATCCCAGAGGAAAATAACGGGAACCCCGTTATGGGAAGTTTTCAGGATTTCCACGTTCCTTTGGACGCCATTGTAATCCACTGACAAAAATCCAGCGGATTCGGTCTGATACTCCTGTGAAATGGATTCATACCATGGTGTTACGATGGTGATATCCACACCGGCTTTTTGGAGGGCTGCCGGAAGTTCGCCGGCCACATCTCCCACTCCACCGGCTTTTGAAAACGGCTTGCACTCGGCGGTCAGATATAAAACTTTCATAGAATGGACAAGTTAAAGTTATGGTTTAGTTGTTTGTAATTTTCACTTGAATACACGATTGTTTTGGTGTTCAGCCTGCGATATTGTCTTATTCAAAAGAATAGCTGCGCGGCACCACTGTAATACCGCCTTCCGAAACAGTGAATCCCCTTGCCAGATCCTGATCCCGATCATATCCAATCCGGGTGCCGTCGGGAATGTCCACCCATTTGTCGATGATGGCATTTTTAATTTTAACTTTTTCGCCAATCCGGATTCTGCCCAGTAAAATGGATTTTTTAATTTTGGATTTTCGGTTGATGCGGCAGCCGTAATGGACCACGGAATTCTCAACCACAGCATAACTCACGACCACCCCGTTTGCAATGAGGGAGTTCATGGCATACCCGACATTGTCCCGAGTGCTCATTATTTTGGCCGGCTGGGGAGATTCCGTATAAGTCAGTATTTTCCATTGGTTGTTATACAGGTTGATCACCGGATCCCGTTCAATCAGTTCCATGTTCGCCATATAAAACTGGTCCAGATTCCCCACATCCCGCCAGAATCCTCTTTCCCGTTCCGTTGTACCCGGGACGCCTTCCGCCTGAAAATTATACACATAGATTCGTCTGTTTTTCCTCATGGCGGCGGGCAGGATATCGTAGCCGAAATCATGGGAACTGTATTTGTCGGGCCGGCCGCTGATCTGTTCATGGTCCGAGGTGAATTCACGGGCACTGTCTTCTTCCAGTTCCGCGCAGAGCACATCCGCATTGAAAACATAATTCCCCATAGAGGCGAGGCAGTAATCCGGATTTCCCGGCATGGGTGTCGGGTGTGCCGGTTTTTCTTCAAACTTGATCAGCCGCATGTTTTCATCCACCACGAGGACGCCGAAATTCCCGGCTGCTTCTTTCAAAGGAACAGGCACTGCGGATATGGTGATATCGGCATCCTTTTCCTGATGATAGGTATTTTTCTTGTCCAGATCCATGAGATAAATATGGTCGCCGCCCAGGATATCGACGATATTGGGGCGTTCGTTTCGAATATAGTTTATGTTCTTTAAAATGGAATCGGCCGTGCCTCTGTACCAGCCGGCAGTATCACCCTGTTTGGCGGGAAGCGTGGTGATGAATTCATTGACGCCGATGCCGAACCGGGGGTACCATCCATTTCGAATATGCCGATGCAAAGACTCAGACTGGTACTGGGTGAGAATGCAGATTTTGCGAATACCGCTGTGGTAAATATTGCTCAGTGCAAAATCAATCACCCGATAATTCGCACCGAACGGAACCGCCGGTTTGGCGCGATTGATGGTCAGGGGATGCATTCTGCTTCCTTTGCCGCCGGCCAGTACAAAGGCCAGTGGCAGTTTCCGAGCGCTGTAGGGTTTATTCACATCAGGGGTCACCATATCGACTCCTCATTTTTTTGGCATTCAGCTGGTTGAATTACAGGCGGAATCTATCCATATCAGATTTCGTTTTTACCGGAATTTGTCTTCAGCAGGGATCGACTGTCAATATGCGAGATTCAGATTCTTTATTAGAAATCCAATAATTTACAGGGAGTAAAAGATACTTCGTTTTCTTGAATCAAACCAAAATCAGACTTATTGCACCGGGTGATTTTCACATGCGTCCAAAACGTCCTTGAATCAAGCACTTGGGGGTGACATGAAATACGCCGGTCGGAAAAGAAATTTCCTGCAACCGTTCTATGATCGATGGCAGGTCAGCCAATTGCGTATCGGCTGGATAAATTATTTACAGCCTTGGGTAATTTGACGCAGTCCGGGGACGGCAGGGCGTGATGGATAGCTGAATCCGCCAGTGGGCGGATTTTTAATCCGTCTCCTGACGGACAAGTGTAACCGGGTGCATTCCCCGCCGCTTGTTGAAAATCCGCCATTCGGCGCGGCGGCGAAATGAAAAATGATTATCTCACTAATAATACACCGTCCGTCAGCTGACGGGCGGGGAAATTCATTAAGATTTTTTCAGCGGGACAGCGGCCGTCGAGGATTACGGGACAAATGCAAACCCATTTCAAACATTCCGAGAACAACTGTTTGGTTTCAGTTTTTCGGTCACCCTAAATTTATCCCGTTGTTTTACTGCCGGGGTGGTGAAATTGGTAGACGCGCCGGATTCAAAATCCGGTTCCCTTCGGGGAGTGTGGGTTCGACCCCCACCCTCGGTACAAGCATGTTCCGAGACATGCAAACAACGCAGGGGCTTTCACAATACGTGGAGCCCTTTTTATTTTTCTGCAGGCCGGTTGATTGCCATACCAATATGACACGCCAGGCGCATGGAAAAGGGCATTGATCCTCTCATTTTTCAATCGAGCGGACTTTTGATTCCCATTTTTGAGCCAATGGCAACATGGGTGTAAATCATTGTTGTTTGGACGCTTTTGTGTCCCAGGAGCACCTGGAGGGTTCGTATATCCACACCTGATTCCAAAAGATGGGTGGCAAATGAGTGGCGGAAAGTGCGACAGCTGGCGTGCTTGTGAATACCGGCGGCAGATACGGCTTTTTTCACAGCCCGCTGCAGCATGGAATGATCGATATGATGTCGCCGCACTTCGCGGGTCAGAGGATCCGCACTCAGTTTGCGTGACGGAAACAGAAACTGCCAGCCAAATGAATATCTTGCATTGACATATTTTCTTTCCAGTGCATACGGCAGAAACACGCTGCCCGCACCGTTTTGAATATCTCCCTGATGCTGGATTCCAACTTTCATGATCTGGTTCTCCAGCAAACCGACTGTGCTTTCCGGCAGAATGGTTATACGGACTTTATGACCTTTTCCATCCCGGACATTCAGCAGTTTTCTTTCCAGGTCCACATCTTTGATCCTTAATCGGATACATTCCATCAGCCGAAGTCCGCTGCCATAGAGCAGGCTGGTCATGAGCCACATGGTTCCGTCCAGTTGAAACAGGACTTTCCTGACTTCTGTGCGTGTAAGGACTGTCGGCATCAGCCTGGGTCTGCGTGCATACCCTATATTCGACAGCCAGGGAAGATCTATCTCCAGTACCTCTCTGAAAAGAAACAGGATTGCGGATAGGGCCTGATTCTGTGTAGATGCAGCGACCCTCCCGTTGTCGGCCAGATGACTGAGATATTCGATGACTTCGTTTTTACCGAGATTTTCCAGAGGCTGATATCTGCAGAAATGAAGAAAGCGTTTCACCCATGAAATGTACTGTTGTTCGGTTCGATTGGCATAATGCCTCCTTCTCAATGCTGCCTGGACCTGCAGCAGGATTGTTTCTGAATCGTTTGACTGGGGTATTTTTCTAATCATAATGCAAGATGATTTTTTTCTGACGCCGATTGTCTGTTAGATTGGCAGTGTGTATCACTCGGGGACGGAAATGGTCGCCCATTAATACCTATGCATTCATGATGGATATTCGGACAGCGGGTATGGTTTCTGTTGATTCTATTTTCCAATTTTCTGTTCATCGTTTCAAAGATACCTGTCCGAATGGCGGTGCAGGATGCATAGTATTAATACAAGTGAGTGCTCAAACAGACTGAATGACCTCAGGTGAATGACCGCCTCGGGACTTGGGATTGCTGCATCCTGAATTCCCTGCCGAGGGCTATTCCCCGGGTGTGGTGGGGGTTTGGGATGGGTGGACGGAGGGAAATTGGTGAAATGGTGGAATGGATCTATGGTTGATTTGTGCTTCCAGACAGGGTGCGATTGGGTGGTCGAGTCGTTGAGTTGGGCGTCCTTGCTGGATGTTATTGAGCGGCATATTGGGGTAATGGCTGAGCAGGAGCTGGCGAGTCGTCAGTCAGTGAATGGTTGAATAGTGAAATAGTGAAATGCTGAATCGGAGTTCGCTGGCAGGATGCAGTCGGGTGATTGAATCGTACAACCGAAGTATGGTGTTCCTGAGCAGTCGAGTCTGATTTTCCCAGACAGGTGCGGTTGAGTGGAACTTGTGGGTTGTCAGTTTTCAGCAGAAGGATGAAAAATGGACCAAATTACCAGCCTTGTTTTTCACAGTCCGGACCGCGGTTCGGAGTGAGAAACCGACCGGAATATTTCATGAGAATATCTATGCGTAAAATGCTTCGCGATTTTCGGACGATCATGAATCTGATCAATTCTCCAGCATCCGTCAGGAGACGGATTCTCGATTCAATTCGAAAAATGTTCTCAATGTACTGTCCAGTACGATTTCACACATCTTTCTTCATAAGCATTGGAAAATCAGAATCCCATGAATTTTAAACGGAAAAAGCTTCAATGATCATCACGCATAAATTGTATAGAATTCATGCTTTTTCCGCATCAACACATTATTCATCATCTCATCACGAGGTCTCATGAAATTTCCGGGCTAATTTTTCTCTGAGAACTGCCGACTGCGATTTACTGAAAAAAAATAGGCTGCCAATCGTATGCTGAATTGATTTCAGTTGTTAATGCTATTTCTTAAAGCTGTTTCGGCAAATGCGTCAGTAATTAATCGATGATTCAGCAAATTTATTATTTATCAGGTTGGTGTTGTATATCAAATAAGTAATCCATTCATTTTAGGATCGTGATAAAGTATATAGTAAAATGACTGATTGAATTTACTTTAAGTTACTACAATGATTCATTTTACAACAACATATAATACTTGACTCTGTCGTCGCTAATTGAAAAAAGATATGAGTATGAGTGTCAGTAAACAATTTAACCAACACGTCAGTTTTGTTCAGAGCACACCGCAGCAACCTGGCCACAATGTCAGCTGTTTTTTTGTTTCGCCGACCTTTTATTATGTACTAATATACGGTACATATACTGAGGGAGATGTTTCAATTATGAAAGAACTATCGGTAAACAAGTTCAGAGCAAATATCAAGTCTGTTGTCGATGAGGCTATTTCCGAGCATGAACCTGTGAAGGTCAAGAGACGTGCTGGAAGAGATTTCGTTGTTGTCAGCGCTGAAGATTGGGATCGGGAGCAAGAGACGCTTTACATCATGCAAAATGAAAATCTGATGAAACAGATTGCTGACTCAGTACTCACCCACACTTCAAATACTGGTTATACACCATCTCAGGAAGAACTTGATGAGATCAATAGTATTTGAGGGAAGAACTTGGGAGCAATATGAGACTTTACGAGCAAAGGATAAAAAACTACATCGAAATCTCTGCAAAATTCTCCAAGAGATGCAGCGACGTAATCCTTCAAAGGGTTTGGGGAAGCCCGAGCAGTTAAAACACAGCCTTTCTCATTTCTGGTCTCGAAGGCTTTCAAAAGGGGATCGCTTGATCTATCGATTCGATGATAACGCTATTTATATCTTTGCTATTGGGGGGCACTATGATAGATAGGAACAAATCGCTGCTGCTGACCGAGTGTGCGCCTACGGTTTTTTCAGCTGCTGGGTTATAGAAATATTTGGTTTTTGAATTTGCTCGATGTCCCCCCATCGGCAGCTGAGCTCCACCTTAGAATTGGATACGAGTGTCAAGCTCGAAAACATATACTCATGAATGTATTATACTTATATATTATTGATACTGTTATGGCTTTTGAATTTGATAATATAGAAAGTGATACAAACCAGTCGAAGCATGGAATTGACTTCATAGATGCTCAACAATTTTGGGACGATCCCGAACTAGTGATTATTCCTGCAAGGACAAGTGATGAAAAACGTTTTTTATCTGCAGGACGAATCAAAAACAAGCTATGGTCAGCAGTCTTTGCAATCCGTGAAAAAAATATTCGAATTATTTCAGTCAGAAGGTCCAGTAAAAATGACGAAGAAACCTATCACAGGTAAAGAGTTTGATGATCTTTTTGATGATGGACAAGATCTATTACATCATTTTGATTTATCAAAATCCGTAAGACCTGGTGTTAAACAAAAAAGAGTAAATGTTGATTTTCCCGTTTGGATGATCCAGCTTCTTGACAGAGAAGCAAAAAGAGTTGGAGTTACAAGGCAATCAATTATCAAAGTCTGGATTGCTGATAAACTTAAAGATACTGTAAACTTGGAATTTCATTTTCCTAAATCAAAACAATAACGTGTATCATAGATTCTGAAACACCGGTACAAATTTTAAATCAGTGTTGCAGACATTGCTAATTCGGGTGAAATGCATTTTAATGTAATATCGATCCCGGTGGAAAGGTCTTCCCCGCATTTCTTTTTTCAGAGATGTATTTCAGATTTCAGGTACAATCAGTTTTTCGAAGCACATGATTTCACAAAGCTCGACTCTGTTTTCTTTCCTTTGTTTGACAGAAGGTGGGGTTGAAGTATAGTGTAAAACCAACATTGACTGCTCAGCCCATTCAGGTTTTTGCCGGTACGAGATGCAGCCGGGATTCCCTGCAGGGCGTTAAATTCAGCATGTTTATCTAACCGGCCGGTCTTATTGACGTTCAATGCCTTGCGATAAAATTCGGTTTTGGAAAACTTCATAAGAATGGAGTAAATTGAAGTCCGGTTGCCGTCAAACCGCAGCTAACCGGCATAGCATTAGACAACATACATATTGAAATACATCACTTACATATTAAGCTTCCTATCACTGCTGAATGCAAATTTGATTAACATTCCAGCCGACTTCCCTACGATTCAGGATGGAATTAGCGTATCAATAGACGGTGACACAGTTCTTGTTCAACCGGGTACTTATTATGAGAACATCGATTTCGATGGAAAGAATATTGTTGTCGGCTCATTGCTCATAACAACAGATGATCCAGAATACATAAATCAAACAGTAATAGATGGTGGCTTTAATGGTAGCACTGTGACAATTACAAGCGGAGAAGCTGAATCAGCTTTACTACGGGGCTTCACGATTACGAACGGTTCTGGGACTTACATCCTCTATTCCATTGGTGGAGGGATCTACATAGATCATGCACATCCAAGTCTAGAGGACTTACTTGTGATTGGGAATCAGTCTATCTTAGATGGATTTATGGCTGGACAGGGAGGCGGAATCGCCATCCTTGCTGATTCAACTATTACGCTCAAGAATATTCTCGTAGCTGAAAATCAGGCTCACTTAGCTCCTGGCATTCTTGCAGCAACCAGTTTTGGTGAGATTAATATTGAGAATGTGACGGTGACTGGAAATATGTCTGTCCCAGTTTGGGATACTGACTCTCCAATTGGTTCGATGCTGATGGACGAAGTAAATCTGACAAACTCCATTTTCTATAATAATGACGAGATCGATATTCAATGCCGTGGTGGGGTGTTGAATGTGTCCTATTCGAACATACTTGGTGGTCAAGATGGTATTGAGTTACATAATAATGGTGTTGTTAACTGGTTGGAAGGCAACATTGATGATGATCCATTATTTGATGACCCATTGAACTGGAATTATTATCTTTCACCAGATAGTCCTTGTATTGATGCAGGGGATCCGTCTTCCCCTCTTGATTATGATTGCTCCGATGCAGACATGGGGGCAATACCCTTTAATCATTGCGAATCAGTGATTATTGGCGACGTCCAAGGTGATGGTGGAATAGACATTCTTGATATTGCATCTATGGTCGGTTGCGTAATTGAAGATATGAATGATAATCAAGTCTGTCTTTGTCATGACATGAATGGTGATTGTATTCTTGATATTCTCGATATTGTTCTATTAGTGAATATTGTACTTGAGGAGTAGAGTTGTCTAACGAACTATCACTGCAGCGGATACCTAAACGCGGCTGCTGATTTGAGGGTTGAGAGTTCAGAGCATGCAGATTTTTAGAAAAGGACAAGTTCAGTGGTTGGCGCTGCTAAGCTTTGCCTACTTGCACCATTTACAAGGAATTATTTCTCTGTTTTTGAAATAGAAAGGTCCAATCCGTATTTCTCCTGGTAACCCGGGGAGTCAAAAGCATCAGATTGGCCGGTTCAGGGCGTACGAAGCCCGCTGGGATGAAGATCACCGGTTGGTTTTGAGGGTGCGAACCGCACGAACTGACGACTGAATTGAAGTTTTTTTGATTGGGAATATATCCGATTCTGATCATCAAGAAGTATGTGATCGAATTGAGATTGTTTTTGTTAAAGCGCAGATCGAAGCCGGTAGTTCGCAGGGTGATTATCGGGCTGTTTTGCACGAATCGTCTTCACTTGCGAGCAGGGTGAATGATTGATCGCAGCGGTTAATCGTCCGGATGATTGTGGTCAGTGAGAGATCGCGCTTTTTAAAAGAAGCACGCTTGTATTGGACCACTGTGCTAATCATATTGGTTTTTGCGCGAAGTTATAACAAGCCAATGAACGCGTACGCAGAGGATCAGGTTAGGATTGAATGTATACTGAAAACGCAGACATGGATCTGCCAATAACCGATCTGGTCCAAATACTCTGCGCCGGTTATTGGCGGCGTTAGCTGGATATTACACGGGAGTGCAAATTGGAAGAATTATTATATACCCAAATTAAAGTTGATACTTGGGAGACAGCCCGTAAACTTCATCTCCACATGAGCAAACTCACTAATTGGGGGTTCAGGGGACAAAGTGATTCAAATTGGTCTCTCAAAACGGTATTTCAGAGAAAGCTTGAAGATTCACCTTTTATGAGGGTACATCATCCAATAGTTCTTTATAGAAGAGAAAAATACATACTACAGAGATTTAAGCAACATTCTCAGTTATATAGAGGCGCATTTCCAACCGATGATGACCTTGTTAATTGGCTGGGTATGATCCAACATTATGGGGGGCCAACAAGATTACTTGATTTTACTTTGTCATTCTATATCGCTGCTTTCTTCTCGATGGAGTGTGCGACTGGAAACTCAGCCATTTGGGCGATTAATTTGGATCTGTTGTCTGAAGTAATAGAAAATTTCGGTAAGGGTTTCGACGATATTAACTTTTATGATGATGAAGAATATTTTGAGCACACGAGATTCACGAACTACGCAATATCAAATCAATTGAACAAAGATTTAATATCATTCGCAACTCCGGAAAACGTCCACGAAAGAATAGCAATTCAACAGGGATTATTCATCGTACCTCTGAATATAGGAACTTCCTTTGAGAAAAATCTAATTGCAACAATTGATGAGGTTGGTGAAAAGAATAAACCACTAGATATAAGTATTACTCTCTCAGATAAAATCGATTTTTCAATTTTTCAATCATGGCCGCTAATCAAAATCATCCTCGACAGAGATGTACATGACTCAGCGATGCATGATTTGCACAGCATGAATGTTACATCAACTACTTTATTTCCGGGATTAGATGGTTTCTCAAGATCCTTTTCAATATTCTTCAGAAGCACCGTTGATGGCGAATTTGATAGGACCGTAAAATCGGGTTGGTAGAATTGAAAAGCCTAAGGATGGGGTATAAGATTAATAAATTCATTAGAATCCAGCTAACAAAATAAGAGTTCGAAGCTGACCGACATCAGAAAACATCCACGGTCAGTCTTCAAG
>CAZGNZ010000026.1:0-23430 GCA_964527215.1 uncultured bacterium
GCGATGATCTGAAAAAACGAAATTAACTGATTATTGCCATTTGGCACAATAGAAGAGGAGGGTGGGGGTTTGGGATGGGCGATCTGGGGGTATTTTTCAATCCGAGGTTCCACTGATCACCAGCAGAAATCAGATTCTCCAGCCCTGAAGGGGCTGAAATACATCAGCCCGGGGCCATCGCCCCGGGAACCGGATAGAATTACGGCAGAACCCTGAAGGGGTGCAGTGGGTGGAAATTGGTTGAATGGTGGAGTAACGTTCTCGGCAGGGTGATATTGAGTGCGATAATGGTGTAATGGTTAATTGGAGTACCACAGGGTCACAGACGTATTTCAAATTTCAGGTTTCTATTCCCGTCAATTGCTGTCCGAATTGCGGTTCAGGATGCATAGGTTAAATACAGGTACGTGCTTGAACACATTTAATGACCTCAGGTGAATGACCGCCTTGGGATTTGGGATTGCTGCATCCTGAACTCCCCGTAAGTGCCATTCCCCAGAGGAGGGTGGGGGTTTGGGATGGGCGATCTGGGGGTATTTTTCAATCCGAGGTTCCACTGATCACCAGCAGAAATCAGATTCTCCAGCCCTGAAGGGGCTGAAATACATCAGCCCGGGGCATCGCCCCGGGAACCGGATAGAATTACGGCAGAACCCTGAAGGGGTGCAATGGGTGGAAATTGGGTGAGTCGTTGAGTCATTTAGTGATCAGGGAGAGTTGTATGTTTTCGGCAGCTCGTATGGAATCTGCAATGCGTGAACTGCAGAAAAGTCTGCTGATAAATCGGGGAACAGGCAGATCGCAAAGTATCAGGCAGTGCCGATCCAATATAATTCTGTCAAACCACCGCACATTCCTGCCTGCATCGGGAAGGCCGACAAGCGGAGATCAACAATGATAAATCCCGGTGAATGATCCTGGGAAGGTATTATTTATCTGATCTGTTTGTTCATTGCTCTGGGCGGTCCAATAATTTCTCTCAGCAAAATAGCATTCCGGAGTTGACTCCTGTCTTGAAGCAGGTTTCCAATCCTGGACACCTTAGACGGCTTCCTGATGCTTTGTGCTGAATCATCCAGTTTGGTAAGATTCTGCCGCCTTTTCTCAAATTTTTTGGCAATCTCATCAACAGATATGCGTTCAGGATGACTACCCGTACCCATTCCAGAGATATCCGGTTCCTGACGGAGTGCTGCCCTGGATAGGGAACCGGGACCGTCGTCGGACGGTACTTCTCGGTAATCACCTTCCTTGGGTTTTGTAACGATCGGATCGGTTTCCAGAACTGCTGCCTGCCGCTGTTCTGCCTGAAGGCTTTGAAATTCATCCCGCAGTTCTTTGAATATATTAATGATTTCGGGAGATTTCGGACGGGGAGCTTTCTGCTCCCCGCCTAATTTCTTAACTGATTTCTGCTTCTTTTTGGTTCCGAAAATCCAGGACAAAAGCAGAATGATTAGGATGATATAACTATCTATATCAGCACGGAAAAACTGCACGACTCTGTTTATCCTTCTGTAGTGCTTGATTCATCCTTGCCGGATAGGGAGTCACGCATCCGGGTATCTGCCTGGATATTTTTCATATTGTAATAATCCATTATACCCAGATTTCCTTCCCGGAATGCCTGTGCCATCGCCTTGGGGACTTCGGCTTCCGCTTCCACCACCTTGGCCTGCATTTCCTGAGTTCGTGCAACCATTTCCTGTTCCTCGGCAACCGCCATTGCGCGCCGGCTTTCAGCCTTTGCCTGAGCCACTTTTTTATCGGCCTCAGCCTGATCGGCTTCCAGATGCGCCCCAACATTCCGGCCAACATCCACATCCGCAATGTCAATGGATAAAATGGAATATGCCGTTCCGCTGTCCAGTCCCTTTGACAACACGGCCCGACTGATATTGTCGGGATTTTCCAAAACTGATTTATAGGAGGTTGCAGACCCAATCGCACTGACGATTCCTTCACCCACACGTGCGATCACGGTGTCGTCGGTTGCTCCACCCACCAGCTGATCAATATTTGTGCGGACTGTCACCCTTGCTTTGGCCATCAGCTGAATTCCATCCCGTGCAACAGCTGCCACTTTGCCTTCACGCGGGCAGTCAATGACTTTCGGGTACACACTGGTTTGCACAGCTTCCTTCACATCCCTGCCTGCAAGGTCGATGGCCGTAGCGGTCTGATATTCCAGTTCTATATTGGCTTTATCGGCAGCAATCAGGGCATTCACAACCTGTGGGATACTGCCGCCAGCCAGAAAATGGGTTTCCAGCTGTTCCGATGTAATTTTATCCAATCCGGCCCTGTGAAGGTTGATAATACCATCGACAATAAGCTTCGGCGGTATTTTACGGATTCTCATGATCAGCAGCTTGAAAAGGCCGATTTTCCCGAATCCGATCGAGACACCGGCCTGAATCCACAAACCGCCAAAATACAGCAGCAACAGAACAAATATGCCGCCGACAACCAATGCAATAATGGTGAAAATATGCATGTCTGTACTCCTACAATAAAGCTGAATAACTCATTTTGGGCAAACCCCGGTTTTTATGAAATCTGTTCACCTGAATCATCTCCGTCAGCAACAACTACCAGCTGATTTTCATCAATGCTGCTGACTCTGACTGCGGTTCCTTTTTCGATATAATCTCCCTGACTGCAGCCCTGATACAGGGTTCCGCCAATATTAATTTTACCGGCGGGCCGTAAGTCGGTCACCGCACTACCTGTCTGTCCAATCAGTGCTTCAAATCCCCTTGAAATGGTGTAACCGGACTCTTTGTCCTGTTTCTGAATTGGAATAGCTTTTTGATAAAGCTTACTTCGGACAATGACCGGAAACAAAATAGCACCGCCGATGATGCCCAGCAGTATTCCAATTGACAATCCCGATATCGCATTACTCATATCGTCTCCTGTTGGGTAGTCTCCAATAAGCATTTTAAATAATCCGAACAACATTAATCCGCCGCCGGTAATCCCCGCTATACCAAATCCGGGGATCACAAAAATTTCAAGCAGTACGAGAATAATTCCCACTCCAAACAGGATGATTTCAAACACATCTGCCAGACCCACCAGCCAGGTTGCTCCAAAAAACAGGATCAGGCATACCAGACCGGCGATTCCGGGAAAGCCAAATCCCGGTGACTTTATTTCAAAAAGCAGTCCGAGGAACCCCAGTGTCATCAGCAGCGGCGCAACAACGGGGCTGGTCAGAAATCTCACCAGATTCTCTGACCAGGTGGTTTCCATTTTGACGACTGCGGAACGGTCGGTGTTCAGGTGCTGCAGTACCTCATCCAGCGTTTCATATTCCTGATCAGCTATTCCCACCTCAAGTGCATACCGGGTGGACAGTGTGATCAGTTTTCCGCTTCTGAAACCCTCGATCTGATCGGACGTCAGTGTATCGCCGGCGGATGAAATGACAAACGGAATTTCAAGCTCGTCATCTACCATGGCAGCAGCAATACTGCGGTCACGCTGGTTGGCTTCTGCTGTGCTGGCCATTTCTTCACGCATGTAGGAAATGACTTTTTCGGATGTTTTCTCTCCGCTTTGATCCACTGCAGTTGCAGCGCCGATGGTGGCACCGGAAGTCATAAATATGTAGTCGCAGGAAAGCGAGATCAGCGCACCTGCAGAAATGGCCCGGCGGTTAATGAAGGCGATGGTGGGTACATCACAGCCAAGAATGGCGTCCTTTATACGGGTGGCGGCATCAACCCTTCCGCCAAAGGTGTCAATATCAAATACAATCGCTTCCGCATCCAGCTGCTCTGCCTGGTCCACGGCCCTTTCAATGAAATACGGCAGCCCCATGTCAATGTCACCCTGTATGGGTACATGAAAAACAGCAGCCTGAACAGAACCAAAAAAGAGGATTTGAAAGATTGAGATGATGGTGATATAACTTGTTTTCATAATGTAAAAATTACTGCTCTGCGCTCTTAATACCAAGCGGAAGCGGAGTTGGTGGTCCAGGAATTCCGGCAGTTATTCCGTGTGATAGAAGAATGAGAATGATGGCTTTCTTGCCAGTTTTAAAACAGCAGCAACAGCACGGTCATCCGTATTTCTGCGGGCGGTATTAATCAGTTGCTCCCGCGCCGCACTCCGCTCCTTTACGGCATGAATAAATGTTGAAACTCAGTATACAAAAAGTGGAACTCCCGCTTATATACCTGTGGATTCTTCCTCATTCATTAATTCCTCCATCGGTTCCACCGGTTTATAGACAATTCCCTGACCGCTTTTCCCATCAATAGTGACCGTCAGACTGCTGTCCAGACGTATCCATTTCAGGTACTGAGTTTCACGAACCAGCGTCTGACCCGCCAGCCAGTCCCAGTCCAGCTTGTCGGCCGGTTTTTTATGATTGATGGTGAAATATCCAATTCGCATGCTGGTAATATTTTGGAAAAAATGACTTCCGAACGAAGGATCCACGTTGAAATTTTCCATTCCCACCTCTGCAATTATTCGAGCATGACCAATCTGGTTCCAGTTAACGGGGATTCCCAGCCAGGGATCCGCTGATCCCCACCGGCCAGGCCCAATCAGGAAATAGCCGTTATCATGGTTGAATTCAGCATTGATCTGCTCAATCTCCCGGGCAATATCAGGCGTTTTTGCTGCATCGAATTCATCCATTTTCACATATACGACATCCTGTATCGAATCAATTTTCCCATTACCAAGAGCCAAACCGGTCCGACAGAAAATATGCTGTTCTTCAATTGTTGTGGTCGGCTGAAACTCTTCGATTGTGTTAATTGGAAGTGGTTTGATCTGCAGCAGACAAAATTCTGGATCCGGATCCATTTTCTCGAATATGTTTACCGCAAATTCAATCTCAACCGGACAACCCAGTGACTGCTCGCCAAGATTCAGCATTTCCTGGACGATCTCCGCGAGGGGAAATGTTTTCCATTTAAGCAGCGCGGCAAACGTAATGACGCGTACCCCGTGATAACTCAGTGAATCGCGGAGAATACTGTCTTCCGTACTTACCACACTGCCGGCCCACTTTAAAGTGGTGTCCTTTTCTGCCACCGAAAGATCGTATTTCTCCAGATTGCAGCTTTCTCCCCCTTCCAGCGGATTTTTGGAGCTGTCTAGATCAAGTGCATAAAACTCCTGCTGGGAATTCTCCACCGTGGAACGGATGGAATAGTACTGCGGTAGAATTCGCGGATACAATGGAGCAAATCTCAGTGATTTCTCCCCTTCAGCGATGGTGCGTCCCAACCCCAATGCAACATAGGCAACCCCTTCTTCCCGCTGCATATAGGATACGGGATAATAATTGTAGCTCTGTGCCACTCCGCTCAATGTGGGATAATAGCGGTTTTCAAATTTCTGCCCCACCATTTCCTGAATAATGACAGCCATCTTTTCCTCTTCCAGCCGATGAACAGAAGAGCCTATGATGGCTTTGGGATCTTTATAAAACATGGAAGCATATATCCGCTTCACCGCTTCGCACACCATGTCCAGCCGTGTTTCCAGATCCGGTGCGTTGTTGGGCAGCATGAATGTGGCAAACATTCCTGAAAGCGGATTGTACTGAGCGTCCTCAAGAAAACTGGATGACCGCACTGCCAGCGGATAGTGAATCTGTTCCAGGAAATGTCTCAATGAGTCCACAATCCGTTCAGGAAGCGGACGATCCAGAAAGTAACCCAGAATCTGATCATTGTCCTCGGCTTCCAGTGCGACCTGCCAAAGTTTGTTCATGCGCATAAACTCATCAAACATATCGGTCCCGATAACAGTAACATGGGGAATCCGAATCACCACATCCGGGAATTTCTGATGGATACCGGGATGAGACAGAACCGAATTGGCAAAGGCCAATCCGCGAGCTTTCCCCCCCAATGAACCCGGATACAGACGGATGAAGTGTGAATCCGGATAGAAATTATTCTTGGTAAAATCCACAATGAGATGATGATGATGTCCCTGCAGAATTTCATCAATCCGGGAAATCATGTACTGTCGATTCTCGGTATCCGTTTCAAAATCACCGGGTTGAATGGGCCTCATGCGGGTGGCCGTTTCAAATTCACCGCGCGCCGCCAGCCAGTTGGAAAAATGATTGCTGCGGGAATGATAGAGGATGGATTCAGAGGGGACGGTTTTCAGCCGTTCCCGCATTTCCATGAGATCGCGCGCGCGACCAACAATTTCACCGGTCGGCATTCGGAATACAAAATCTCCGAACCCGAAATTATTGATCATGAACTCCCGCAGCTCCATCAAAGTGGTCTGAGATTCCTTATGCAGAAAATGGGCGTTGACCTTCATCGCCAGTTTGGCATTGGACTTATCCGTTGACTGCAGCATGATGGGCATATAGGGGTCCAGTTCCCGAACCCATCTGGTAAAGCGCAGACCGGCATCATCCGTCAGCTCACCGTCTTTTGGAAAACGGATATCGGATATTATTCCCAGAACATTGGATCGGTATTGCCGGTACATCCCCTTTGCCTGTTCAAATGTACTTGCCAGGAGTATTCGGGGCCGTCCCCGTTTATGAAGCAGACGGTGGGCATTATTCAGACTTTTATCGATGAGATTGTTGGTATGATACACAATCTCTTTATAAATCATGGGCAGCATGAGGGAATAATACCGCGGATTGTCCTCGATCACTATAATGGTCCGGACATCCCCTTTGCGAACATCACGGGTGACATTCAGCCGGTCTTCCACAAATTTCACGATGGCGGGAAAAAGGTCGGCATTCCCCGAATAGATAAATATTTTATCGATGGATTTTCTGGGCAGACGATCCGGCAGCTGCTTGAGTTCAGATTCATCAAACAGAAGCAGAATCACTGGCTTTTTCGGATACTTTTTTTTCAGTTCCGATCCCAGCTTCAGGGGATTCATATCCGGTATCCGCATCATCAGCAGTATCAGATCGTATTTCCTTCTCGCAATCATTTTCAGCGCTTGTTGACCGGAAGGAACTCGCCACACGCGCGGAGCATACCGCAGATTCATTCCCAGATATTCATTCAGAATCTGTTCAGTCAGACGGCCATCCTCTTCCAAAATAAATGCATCATACGGACTTGCAACCAGCAGGATTTCATGCACCCTGTGAAGCATTAATTCCTGAAAATTCCACCCGAATTCATTTTGTAACTCATTTAATTCCATATGCACCCGAATAAGTGATGATAATTTACCCCATTCTGTGCAATGCTCGTTATCCTGAACTGCAGGAAATAGGGCTCCGCGCAGTCCTGCAGAAATTAACCGGAGATATATCCCCGTAATCCGTGACTCCGTACCGGGCGTCAGACAATTTCATCTCCAATCCGGATATTTCATTAGGTTTTGAAATGAGAGGTTGTTGTTCGAGTGCCGTTTGATTATATGCGGGACAAGTATACAGTGAAAATCGCTGAAATCTGACAATCAAACGCCAAAGGCGCACCCAGAAAAAGTGGTTGGCTTTTAACATCGGACACCATTTCTCACAATTCGCGATTTTGATGAGTCTGTAATTTTCATTAACGCATTTAATACGATGCATAACCAATTGGCCGTAATAACACCCTGTAGACGGAGATTGTTAAATGCGACTTATCCAATGAAAGGTTCAAACGAGATGAAATTGGTCTGCAGCGCATGTTCTTTTGGTTCTTTTCTTCGAAGTAAAGGACTTCCAAATTCACAGACTAAAGTATGGCAGATGTGCAGTGAGTGTCTGATTAACACATTCTGGTCAATTATGAACGGGTTTTCAATAAAACGTACTGGACGGATGTGAACCCAGATGCTGAATGTCAATTAGTAATTGTTGGGTGTTTCAAATGCTCCTTAAATTATTTAGATATCGCACTCCTGTTTTCACGAAAAACCTGTACTGGATGCCTGCGAAATTTTTAAAAACATAGTTTTCAGATACGGCTTTCACCGAGAATACGGCATGTTGGAAGACACCCGTTTTCTGAGGTGGATATCTTCCGGCTGCTGGATCTTTGTGGCAGGTTGGTGTTGATTATTCGAGCGGAAAATATTTTATCCGCCGGATGCGAATATGGCGCAAATTCACACAGAAACGCTTATTAATACAGTCCGGATCATTTTGAAGACCGATATGGAACTCTATACTGGAGGTAGCCGCAAATCCGGAAATCGGATTCCGGCAGTTTCAGCCATTATTATCTCTGCAGATACAAACCTTCGATCCGGATAAAAATCTTATTAGCAATCGAACAGAAAATACTAAGGATATAATCAATCTTACTCCTGATCAATCATTACAGAAAGGGACACTGACCAATGAAAATCAGTAACAGATGGCTCGTTGTAGTTGGAGCTATTCTTATCCAATTGGCACTGGGTGCCATTTATGCATGGAGCGTATTCACACCTGGATTGAAAGAAGCAGGCTGGACCAGCGCTCAGACTCAGGCTGTTTTTTCCGCAGGCCTTGCATTTTTTGCAATTGTAATGGTCTGGGCCGGACGCAGACTGGGTAGCTGGGGACCTCAGAAACTGGCATTTATCAGCGCACTTGTTCTGGGGCTGGGATATGCTCTGGCAGGCCTGTTCGGCGGAACCAATTTCTGGGCCTTGTTTATTTTAATCGGCGTTATCGGCGGGGCTGGAATCGGCATCGGATATGTGGTTCCAATTGCTGTCGGGATGCGCTGGTTTCCTGACCGCAAAGGCATGATTACCGGATTGGCAGTGGCCGGATTTGGATTTGGAGCCATGGGCTGGGTTAAACTTGCCGGTGCCTGGGGACATCTCATTGAAAACATGGGGCTCTCCACCACGTTTACCATTTACGGTGTGGCTTTTTTCGCGCTTGTGATGATCGGCGGGCTGTGGATGCAGTTCCCTGAAGAAGGGTGGGTGCCGGAGGGGTACACTCCCCCGGATCCCAAGGATTCCGGATCAATGGGCGGACTTGATTTTGACAGCAATGAAATGCTGCGTACACCTCAGTTTTATATGATTTTCCTGACATTCGTGTTTGGCGCCGGGGCCGGACTGATGTCAATCGGACTCATGAAACTATATCCCATGGAAGCACTGCAGGCCGCAGGCATGGATGCCGCTAAAGCAAGCGCTGTTGCCGGTACTGCGATGGCAGTCTTCTTCAGCCTGGCCAATGGCTTCGGCCGGATTGCCTGGGGATTGATCAGTGATAAGCTGGGTCGGAAAACATCCATTATCATTATGACTTTAGTACAGGGTATAATTGTAATTGCATTCACCAAAATGGCCGGAAATCCTGTCCTTCTGTATATTGGCGCGACTTTGATCGGATTCAATTTTGGCGGAAACTTTGCCCTGTTCCCAACAATCACTGCGGATACCTTCGGAACGAAAAATGTTGGGAAAAATTATCCCTACGTGTTCCTGGCATACGGTGTTGGCGGTATCGCCGGTCCGCCGCTGGGGGGCATGCTTGGTGATATGGGGAATTTCCCGCTGGCCTTCATGGTTTGCGGCATTGCCTGTATCATGGGAGCGGTTTTAATCGCGATGGTAAAACCAGCTAAGAAATAACAGCTGCATTAAACTAAAATCTAAACACTAACCCTAATCCTAATAGAAATCATAAAGGAGAAAATGTGAGTAAAGTATTTAAACCGGAATATCTGGATGCGGCAAAAGCGCACATTCCGAACATGGATGTTTATCAAGAGAAATATGAACAGTCCATTCAGAATCCCGACAAATTCTGGGGTGAAATTGCTGAACGTCTGACCTGGATAAAAAAATGGGATACGGTCTCAGACAATGATTTTGTCAAAGCACAGATCAAATGGTTTGAAGGCGGAAAGCTGAACGCTTCCTACAACTGTCTTGACCGTCATGTGGAAGCCGGTCACGGTGATAATGTTGCTCTGATTTGGGAAGGCAACGATCCTTCGGAAGATAAAAAATATACCTATGCAGAGCTGAAGGATGAAGTCTCCAAATTTGCAAATGTCCTTAAAGCCAATGGTGTGACCAAGGGTGAACGGGTTTGCCTATACATGCAGATGATCCCCGAACTGGCCATTGCCATGCTGGCCTGTGCCCGGATCGGCGCAGTTCACAGCATCGTGTTTGGTGCATTTTCACCGGATTCACTGCGTGACCGCATCAATGATTCCGCCTGTAAAGTGCTGGTAACCCAGGATACCGGTGTTCGCGGAACCAAACTGAATATTCCCATGAAGACCAATGCGGACAAAGCAGTGGCTGAAACGCCCTCCATTGAACATGTGTTTGTCGTGAAACGCACCGGTCAAGAAATTCCCATGGGTGATAAAGATCAATGGTGGCATGAAGAAATGGCCAAAGTGGATACCGACTGCGCACCTGAGGCAATGGATGCTGAAGATCCTCTCTTCATCCTCTACACCTCCGGATCCACCGGTAAGCCCAAAGGCGTGATGCATACAACAGGCGGATATCTGGTCTATACCTCCTATTCTCACGAGCTGATCTTTGACTATCAGCCAGGGGATGTTTACTGGTGCACCGCCGACATCGGCTGGATTACCGGTCACTCCTACATCGTGTATGGTCCGCTGGCCAACCGTGCTACTACCGTCATGTTTGAAGGTGTTCCCAATTATCCGGATTTCGGCCGCTTCTGGCAGATTTGCGAGAAACACAGCATCAACTCTTTCTACACTGCACCCACTGCACTCCGTGCGCTGATGAGAGAAGGGGATGACTTTGTCACAAAGACCAACCGGTCATCCATTAAACTGCTGGGAACCGTTGGTGAACCCATCAAGGAACCGGAATGGAACTGGTACTACAATGTCGTTGGTGAAGGCCGCTGCCCCATCGTGGATACCTGGTGGCAAACTGAAACCGGCGGCATTCTTATCACACCATTGCCCGCTGCAACAGCGCTGAAACCCGGCTCAGCCACATTCCCGTTTTTCGGCGTTCAGCCGGTGATCATGGATCCCGACGGCAATGAACTGGAAGGCAACGGCGTTGAAGGCCTGCTGGCGATCAAACAGGCCTGGCCCGGACAGATGCGCACCATCTACGGTGACCATGACCGCTTCTTCTCCACCTATTTCCAGATGTTCTCCGGTTATTATTTCACCGGTGACGGTGCCCGTCGTGACAAAGACGGCTACTATTGGATCACCGGACGTGTGGACGACGTGCTGAACGTATCCGGTCACAGACTCGGTACCGCTGAAATCGAAGGTGCCATCGGTGCCTATTCGGCTGTTGCTGAAGCCGCGGTTGTGGGATATCCCCACGACGTTAAAGGTCAGGGCATCTATGCCTATGTGACCCTCATGGCCGGTGAAGAACCATCTGATGAAACCCTCAAGGGCATCAAGATGAAAGTCCGTGAACTCATCGGACCGCACGCCACACCGGATAAAATCCAGTTTACTCCTGCCCTGCCGAAAACCCGTTCCGGTAAGATCATGCGTCGAATCCTGCGGAAAATCGGTGAAGGTGATATCTCCAATCTGGGCGACACCTCCACACTGGCAGATCCCACTGTGGTTGACAACCTGCTGGACGGCCGGAAGTAAACACCTGTATTCCATACCAATGAAAAAGGCGCTCTCAAGCGCCTTTTTCTTTTGGTCAATCTGACCAATAATATTTCAGAAATCGTTATTCCGCCGATTCACCCGGCTGGGCATGGAGCCTGGCCAGGTCCTTCAGCTCTCTGTCAATCATATACAGGCCCATGCCTTCCGTACCAATAAGATTGATCTTGTCCAGTATTCCCATGAAGAGTGCTTCCTCCTCATGCTGTTCCGCTACATACCACTGGAGAAAATTGAGAGTGGAATAATCATTCTGTTCCGTAGCGAATCCAACCAGCTTGTTGATGGAGCGGGTCACTTTCTGCTCATGGGCAAAGGTCTGTTCAAAAACATCTTTGAGAGAGTTGAACTCTGACGGCGGTTTCGGCAGTGCATCCACAATGGCCAGTCCGCCGGTTTCCGTAACATAATCAAACAGTTTGATCATGTGCTCCATCTCTTCTTTGCTGTGCAGATAGAAAAACTCCGCTGCACCATCATATCCTTTAAACCGGCACCATGAACACATGGCCAGATAAAGATTGTGAGCGTCATGCTCCATATTAATCTGCTGATTCAGTTTTTCAATCATTTCAGGAGAAAGCATTGTAATCCTTTCTAATCTTCACGTATTGGTTAATCGCTGCCAGCTGCAATCCCATTTCATATTTTCAGTTTACCCGATTCATGGAAGTATCAGGTTTAAAACACCTCCCACAATCAGGGTAGACAGAACCATGATCCCCGCTGATTTGGCCATATCCTTGATTCCCAGCTCTCTGCTCATTACCATAAAGGTGGCAATACACGGGAAATACATGGTCAGCACCACCGCGGCGATAATCATCTGACTCACATCCAGTCCAAGCGGCACCAGCATCCCCACCGCCACATCTTTTCGCAGAAAGCCGATAATGAGTGCGCCCACGGCTTCTTTCGGCAGACCCATGATGCCCACCACAACCGGAGCAGTCAAATTTCCGATAAAATCAATAATCCTGAGTGAATAAAGTATATTCACCAGCAGAACTCCCAAGAGCACATACGGTACTGCCTCCTTCAGGAAGGCAATGATGCGCATGGTCAGTTTCTGCCACAGGGTTTTCAGATACGGAAAGCGGTACGGCGGAATTTCGATGAATATTTCCGGACTTTCTCCTTTAATCACCCTGCTCAGAATCATCCCCAGCAGCAGCCAGACCACAAACAGGGTAGCAAAAACCATGAAAAGAGCATACGCGCCGAACTGCCCCACCAGCCCGAACACCATGGCCACCTGGGCCATGCAGGGGACAGCCACCGCCATAATGGTGGCGGCAATGAATTTTTCCCTTCGGGTTTCCAGAATCCGGGTACTCATCGCTCCGGGCACATTGCAGCCGATTCCAAGCAGCATGGGAATTATGGCAAGACCGTGCACACCGACCCTGTGCATGAAGTTATCCATCAGCACGCCCAGCCGCGGCAGATATCCGGAATCTTCCAGAAATGACAGAATCAGATAGAATGCAATAATGTAGGGCAGCACCATCCCCAGCGGTACAAACAGCCCGGTGGTCAGCAGCCCAAGGGATTCCACAAAATCGATTTCACCGTCAATGAGTCTTCCGATGAGGATATCATGAAGATATCCCTCGCCCAGAAACTCGCCAAAACGCAGCACCAGCGGTCCCCAGATTTTTTCGAAAAACGGCTCCAGTACATATCCAATCAGCGATTCCCCAATAAAGCGAATCACGGCAAAGGATGCTGCAAGCACCAGAACAGCGATGGGCAGACCGGTCCACGGACTCAGTGTGGCATCCGTCAGTCTTTCCCAGACCGTATGATGCCGGTGGGTCAGCTCCTGGACATTTTCCACAATGGCACCGATCCTTGACCACAGGTCCGGCTGGTCCGTTTGAATTCCCTGACGGGAATCGCGCATGGTCTCCACCAGCCGGGTAATGCCTTCCCCTGAAACACCGCAGGTGGTGATAACGGGAACGCCCAGTTCCCGGCTCAGGGCTTCCGCATCAATGGTGATGCCGGTATGTTTGGTTTCATCCCAAAAATTGAGCACCACCACCATGGGCACTTTTTTCTCAATAAGCTGCAGCGTCAGATTGAGATTGCGCTCCAGATTGGTAGCATCCAGAACATTGACGTAGATATGATTTTCCCCGGCGAGGGATTCTTCCAGAATTCGCACGGCCACTTCCTCAGCGGCACAGGAAGGTTCAAGGGAGTAGGTGCCGGGAACGTCGATGACTTCCGTTCGCTCTCCCTCCAGCCGCATGTAGCCCCGGGTGAATTCTACAGTACTTCCGGGATAATTGGCGGCCACCACCGTCAGGCCGGTCAGCCGGGAGAAAATGGCGCTCTTGCCCACATTGGGATTGCCGAACAGCAGGATTTTCCGCATGAATTAAATCTCGGTGCCGTTTTTCCGGATCAGGATTTTCTTTGCCATGCAATAGCCCAGCGCAGCCGTGGTATGATTAATCTGGACAGTAATCGGCCCATGCATCATCTGGGCAGACTTCAATTTGATGGTAGCGCCTTTTCTGAGCCCCAGCCCTTCCGCTTTCCGCAGGAAATGACATCCGCCCTTCAGATCAACAATGGTGGCAGTCTCGCCGATGTGCAGTTTTGTAAGATCGGTAATTTTCATAATTCACAATCAGAATTCGCGTGTCAGACAAACAGCAGCAGACTCACGGCCATCACGGCCATACCTGCTACCAACCCATAAATCGGATAATGATGTTCACCATATTCCCGAGCAGCAGGAAGGAGTTCATCCAACGAGATGAAAACCATGATCCCGGCTACGGAAGCGAAAATAACACCAAATACAACGTCATTGAAAAAACTATAGATCAGAAAGAAACCAAGAATAGCACCTACCGGTTCAGCCAGCCCTGAGGAAAAGCTCAGCAGAAAGGCCTTTTTGCGGTCGTTGGTGGCATAATACATCGGAACAGATACAGCGATCCCTTCGGGGATATTGTGGATTGCGATGGCCACCGCAATAGGGATACCCAGTGACGGGTCCTGCAGCGCGGCGGTAAATGTGGCCAGACCTTCGGGGAAATTGTGGATGGCAATGGCCAGTGCAGTGAAGATGCCCATTCGTTTCAGTTTGGAGAATTCGTCGGATTGTGCCAGCGAAGGTACATCTTCCGCCCTTCGAATTTCATGGGGATTCTCGATATCGGGCACCAGACGGTCAATCACCGCGATGAAAACAATACCGCCGAAAAATCCCAGAACAGTGGCCCAGTAGCCACCGGACTCCCCGAGTACAGCGGTGAGTGAGTCCCTGGCCTTGACAAAAATTTCAATCATGGAAACGTAGATCATCACCCCGGCGGAAAATCCCAGCGACAGGGACAGGAACCGGGTATTGGTACGTTTGGAGAAAAAGGCCAGTGCACTGCCGATACCTGTGGACAGGCCGGCAAAGAGGGTCAGTCCAAAGGCAAAGAGAATGCTGTTCAGAGAATATTCCATGATCCAGTGTCCTGATTCTTTTTCCGTATGATTTTCCGCCGGCAGCCAAAACCGGCGGTTTGCACACAGCCAAATTTAATTGAGAATGATTCTCAATACCTAAAATTTTTACGATCGAAATATCCTTTTTCAAGGAAAAAACAAGGATGACTGCAGGATTTCGGAGAAAAAAAAACCACATCAAAATGGTTCATGCAAACTGTGAGAATCACAGCCTGAATATTTCATGTTAACATACATTCGCAAAAAGCTGGGCTTCTTCCGCTTTATCCTGGATATTTCATGAGACTTCGTGATGAGATGATGAAAATGTATTGATGCGGAAAAAGCAAAAATTCAACACAATCTAGTGCTGACTGTCAATTAAGCTTTTTCCGTTAAAGAACCCATGGGTTCTCAATGAATTTCCCCGCCCGTCAGCTGACGGGTGAGGTATCATTAGTGATATAATCATTTTTCATTTCGCCGCCACGCCAAATGGCGGATTTCCAACAAGCGGCGGGGAATGCACCCAGTTACACTTGTCCGTCAGGAGACGGATTATAAACCCGCCCACTGGCGGATTCACCAAGGCATATGAAGAAAAATGAGTGAAATCGTACTGGACAGTACGTTGAAAACATTTTTCGATTAGAATTGAAAATCCGTCTCCTGACGGACGCTGTAGAATTGAGCAGATCCATCATCGTCCGGAAAATGCGAAGCATTTCACGCATAGATATTCTCATGAAATATTCGGGTTAGCACATCTGCATTACCGCATCACAAAGTCTCATGAATTTGTCAGGATAGACTTTTTGCTGCTGCGGATTACCAAATTCCAAATGCTGTTCTGAGAGGTAAGATACTTTGAGAAAACAGAAATACGAATTGTGGTGCTTTTGCCTGATGAGTTTCAGTTCAGCAGCAACACGAATAATCGGTCAAACATCTGATATCCAATCGGAAAAAGATGTGAGTCTAATTTCCCCTCCCTGGTATAAACTCCAGGGATAACTGGGCAGTGTCACCGAATTTCTGAAACGGCACCACGGCATAATCAAGCTGAATCAATCCCAAGCCGGGGAGCATCAGCCGGGCACCTGCGCCGAAGGTTAATCCTTCCTGGGCATGATTCAGGCGGTAGCCGCTGCGCAGAAACCAGCGTTTCTGAATACCGTATTCCAGTCCCGTCGTGAGATATTCAGAGCCGTCATTGGGATGAACTGCATCCATGGACCAGATCAGCTGCTGCCGGTCCGACCGCACAAATCCGTACTCGGCGCTCACCAGGTTCATTGCTGTCCCGATTCTCACCTGCAGCGGCAGCGGCCAACTGTCAGTCACCAATTCCGACTGTGCCGGCGTGTTTCCGGGGTTTTGCGGATCCACATCCGAGGTTCCCATCAGATCGGTTCCCGAGTATTGAATTTCGCCGCCAAAATTGGCCAGGGTCATTGCTACAACCAGACCATTGAAATCGGTCCGGAACCGGGAACCGATATCCACGGCAAAAGTGGATGCATCTTCATTGTAAGCCGACAGATGGATATATTTCAGAGTCCCGCCGATGCTCATTCGGTCGCTGATCTGGTACGCAATGCTTCCCCCCACCGCAAATTCGGAGGATGAATAATACAAACCGGTTCCGTCAGGCTCTTCCACCGTGGTCACTTCCTGTTCGCCCATTCGGAGTTGGGACAGAAACAGACTCATTCCCCATCTGCGGCCGTGCGAGCGGTTGAGGCTGATAAAATCGTGATCAATGTCCAGCACCCAGGGATTGTGATACAGCCCAATAGTGGTGTTTTGTATTCCGGTGAGTCCCGCTGGATTCCAGTAGCAGCTGGAGCCGTCTTCCGCCAGCGCGGTGTAACTGCCGCCCAGCGCCATGGCCCGTGCGCCCACCCCCAGTTTCAGGAACTGTCCCGCTGTGGTGGCCACCTTGTCAAATTCCGCCCGAAGCAGTGAGGTCACTGCAATGATGATTATGAGGAGGGTATGCTTCATCGGACTATCAGGAACCTCCCTTTGGCGGAATGACCGTCCGGGGTGACGGCATAATACAGGTAGGTTCCCGGTGCGGCATACTGATCATTCCGGGTTCTCAGATCCCAGAATTCCGAACCGGTAGCGCTGTTGTGCTCCAGCGTGACAACCGGTTCCCCCACCAGCGTAAAAATCCGAATGGTGCAGCGGTCCGGCAGATGATTGAACATCAGTTTCTTCCCAAACTCACTGGTCTCCCAGGTGTTTGTTACAATATACGGATCCGGAACCACCCTAATTTCCGCCAGCGTATTTCCCATTTCCGCGGTTATTTCAGGTGACGGACCGGTACCGAACGTATAATACACACCGGACCGGAACGGCTTGAAGGTTCGAATGGTAAACTGATCTCCGTCCGCAGGCGGCACTGCATTGATGATGAGGGTCTCATACTGAAATGTCAGAGGATCAATCACCAGGATGGAAGTATCCGGTTTGTTGTTCGTCATCAGATACATGTAATTCGGAATGGTATCCCCGGTAACCGGATTCAGTTGAATATGCTGCAGAATGAAGAAATCCAAATGCTTCTCATACCATCCCGGTGTGCCGGGTAGATAGCCGGTTCCGCCGGGCTCCAAATCCCAGCCGAGAGGACTGTAATAATTTTTACGGTAGGTTTCCCACGGCGCTGCAATGGCAAATTCGCACAGCCAAACCTCATCGGTCACATCCAGCGGATTGGCTTCGTCCGTTACAATTTCAAACCGCAGGGGGACATGCTGCTTGTCATCCTGCATGGTGTTTGCGAAGTAGTCATACCACCAAACATCGCTGCCGGTTTCATAATCCACTGTGATGCGCCAGTCATCGTAGGTATTCACTTCCCGGCTGACCACCATATCTCCAAGATGGGGATATTTTGTATCCAGCCGCCAGTCAAAGGTGCAGGTGTCTCCGGCTACTTTGGTCCAGCCCATCTCATAAATTCCACCGGGCGAATTCTCGATATTCAGCAGGAAACCATCCTGTACCGCCAGCGCTTTGCCGTTCTCATCCAGCAGCTGATCTTCGATAAGCCATTCAGAGAGGGTAGTATCCAGAAGGCTGAAACCCAATCCGTAGCTGGTGTCGCTGCCGGAGATATCCACGATAATGCTGTCACTGAAGCTGAGTTTGTACCCATGACCGGTCAGCAGGTAATCATCGACAATTTCCAGCTGCACTGTTCCGGAGCACGGTGCGCCTTCTGGTTTCAGCAGACCCAATTCCAAATTGGATGCCGCGACAGCGGGCGTCACCGATACCAGATGCTGTTCCAGCGGTGCAGATCCGATGGGATACATGTAAGACATTTCCAGCTCGTCCGGGTCCTGGTTTCCGGTATCGAATGCCGTGACGCAGTACCAGTACTCCAATCCGTTCACCAGATTGGAATCGGAATAGAAGTACTGCAGACCGTAATCTCCCCCCAGGGTCTGGGGATATCCTGGATCAAGACCGCTGATGCCGTCGATTTTGTCAAACACGGCCAGCGGAACAAAACCCACCGTTTCACCCTGATGATCGGTAATGGGATATCCCCAGCTTTCACCCTGGTCCATGCTTCTGAATATTTTATAGCCCTCAAAATCCTGAATACCGGTGAGAATGTCCACACTGCTTTCAGATGGTTCTGAGGTCCAGTACAGATTCACCGAGCCGTCATGCGCAGTAGCAGTCACTATCGGCGGCTGGGGCGGACCGGAGCCTTGAAAATACAGTGTGTGCATATCATCCGCCACCCGCAGGTTTGCCATGATATCCGTGGTATCCGGCTGGAACGGAACTGTCCCGGCATCACCCATAATCAGTCCCAGTGATACAGTGATCATCGTATCGGCAGGCATGTCAAACGGACCGGTAGAAATCACATAGTTGATTGCATCCCCCGCGGAACTCACACCGCTTTCATTATCCAGCCATTCCGGATAATAAAACGACAGCGAGTCGGTACCTGTGTAGTCAATCCTGGGATCGGAGCCATGGAAATAATAGCGGGGATCGGAGAGATAGCTGGTATCGGCTGACCTTGGCGTACTTGTCATCAATGCCCAGAATTCCCCGTCGAGGGTGGGTTTCACCCCTCGGGCAAAATGATGAAAATCAGTCACCCCGAGATCATGAGGGGTGTCATACATCTTCAGTCCCACCATCCCAAGCGGATCGCCGTGTTCACTCCAGGTACCGCTGGGTTGATTGTCCAGATCGTACACATATACAAAATCCTTCTGTCCGTCATTGTCCGTGTCGATAAAATTCAGGTAATCATGGAAATCATAATCGGGACGGAAAATGGCGTAGAATCCGATATAAATATCATGCAAATCAGTGCCGCTTTTGTTGAATACCTGAAATTCCCAGAAAGCAATATCCTCGGCGTAAGGTCTGCCGTAGCTGTAACCGCTCTGGTGTACTTCAATCCCCACTGCACCTTGAGGATTCAGATCGTCGTTATAAATGGTAAACACATCCCGGTCTGAAGTGAACTCGTTTTCAACATCCACAATGGTTGACGGAAAATCATCATGGGTCACATCCACCCGGAAATAGCCGGGCCAGATCCGGTCATCTGTGGATATCCAGCTGCCTGTGTCATCATAATATCCTTCCGGCCAGGTTTCCCGAAAATCACTGGTGGCCTGAAAAGGAGTACCGTCGGAAGCGGCTGTGATTTCACCGGAATACAGATGTCCTTCGCCATCCGCAACACCCTGCCAGTCTTCGATGCGGGACTGATGCTGGCTGATGGTTTCAATGACATTGGTATCATTGACGGCTACCACCAGCCCCAGACCGAACCCATACTGCCGGATATCATCAGCATTTCTGGGCCAGTGAATGGAATTGGTGTACCAGACAAGATAATCGGCCAGATTACCGAAATTTCCTGTATTGATCTGAACCTGTCCCTTGTCCATCACTCCGACCGTTTTCGGTCGGGACTCTGCCCGGAAAAGTGCCGGCTCGGGCGTGTCAGTATTGGTCACTGCATGGCAGCAGACACAGTTTTCATCAACAGCCGGCAGGATGGAAATCAGTATCAGCGTCAGCACCGTCGTCGACAGCAACCGGAAAAAGCCCTGTCTGCGCAATCGATTAGAATACAATAGACAGCCCTCCTTTAACGGTTCGCCCGGGACCCACATTGGCCGGATTGTGATTCGCATCAGGACTGGTGCCCACGCCGGCAAATCCCGGATCAAACGGCTTTCCGGTTCGGGAGTACACATTCAGCACATTTTCATAGTCTGTGGCATTGAGCAGTTCACAGGTGATTTCCAGTGCTGTGTTGGATATGGGGATGCGTTTTTTGATTCGTATGTCTGTGGTGAAAGTCCAGGGTTTCCGGGCTGAATTGATTTCCGCCCGTACACCGGGATCGGAATAAGGTGTGTACGGCAGACCGCTGGCGGCATTCAAAAGCAGTCCCAGACGCCAGCCGCTCAGGTATTTCCCGATCATATGACGGGACTTCGGGAAACGAACATTCAGATTGGCGGAAATATCGTGGCGCTGGTCAAAATCCAGATAATACTCCTTATGAGGGATTTCCTCCTGCTCGTAGACAGAGAAATAATTGCCCAGCGGTTGAGAATTGCTCCCTTTGGCTACCGAAAATGTATAGTTCAGAGATCCGTCCCAGATATCCTGATAACGCCGGGTTACGGACACATCCACCCCTTTGATTCCGGCATAGTCGGTGTTGGCATACACCACATATGTGTTGCTCAAGTAACGGAACATTTGTGTGGAAAGCAGATCCCGGACATCCTTCATCCAGGCGGTCAGTTCGAATACCATTTCCCCTTTCAGTTCCTGTTTGAATCCCGCTTCAAAGGCGATGGTTTTCTGAGGTTTGATACGGGGATTGCCCACCAGGGCCAGATCGGCGCCGATATCCTGCCGGGAATTGGCGTACATGGCGCTGTACCCCGGCGTCTGGAAAAAATGACCGTAAGAAAAATGGAACACGGTACGGTCCGTAACAGGATAGGCAATTCCCAGACGGGGGCTCCATTTGCCCAGAGGATCGGCGGGTGTGTATGCAGACGGATACCAGGTCAGCTCCCACATATCCGCTTTGGAATCCACGCGGTCGTAGCGCAGTCCCAGATTGACGATCATGTAGTCCAGTTCGATTTTGTCCCGAATGTAAAATGACAATTCCACAGGTGCAAACGTGGTGTCATTTTCCAGATTCACGCCTCCGGGCCAGGGATCAGAAACAGAATACATATCCAGATCCTGCTGCTGGATGGTGAAACCGGATTTCAGCTGATGCTGACGGTTGAGCTGCCAGGTGGCGGATCCGCTGAGCTGTTTGGATATGGTTTCATTTTTAACATATCGGCCCTCATTGCCGCTGACGTAGAAATAGACCCTGGCATCCGTCAGGGGCTGAACATATTCGTCCGGTGTCAGGATGCCGGAGCCGGTGCGCGTACCGATGACGGCTCTTGAAAAATGCATATTTCCGAACAGATTTTCACTGAAAGACCGGAAGGCGCTCAGCGTGAGCCGGTCATGAGTCCGGTATGTATGCGACTGGTTTTCCGGCAGGTATTTCCACGGATGACTGTATTCCTGAAAAAGCTGTACCGTACTGTGCAGCTGCGTGGAAAACTTGAAGCCGGGCGTGGGCCGAAAGGTAAGTTTCAGCGACTGATCCTGCATAACGGATGCACCCTGAGGAAGGGGATCCTCTTCATTCTGATACTGCCATGAAGCAGCATAGAAAAAGGGAGATTCGGCAATCCGTCCGGATGCCGTCAGATTCAGGCTGCCCTTCAGAGACAAATCCAGCAGCGGCACGGTTCCTTCCGGATAATCCGAACCCTGATCCAGGTATTCCAGCAGCAGATCATTCAGGTCAGTATGGCGGTAAGTGGAGTCATTTACACCGGAAAAGGCAAATGGCTGATGGTAAGCTGAAGCAGTCATGTCAGCGGTCTGAGCATCCAGTCGTCCCCGAGTTTCATCGGAGCCCTCTTCGGTGACCAGGCTCACTACCGCAGACATTGCATCTCCAAATTCGGCATCAAAAGTTCCCGTCAGCACGCTCAGTTCACGAATACTGTTCTGATTCACGGTGCCCAGAAAATTGCCGTCCAGAGGATCCTTTACCAGCACCCCGTCAATGAGATAGGCGATTTCCCGGGTTCGTCCACCCCGAACATGGATTCCGCCGTCGGCATCTTCCGTGAACCCGGCGCGGGTCACCAGCACATCCCGGATATCTCCGGCAGGCATGTCGATCAATTCATCCGCAGACAGTACCATATAGCGTGAAGTAGCATCCTGCTGAATAAGAGGACGGCAGCCTTCTACCACCACTGTCTGCTCTGACTCAAGGACCGTTTGCTGAAGCACTGCCGACAGCCTGGTGGTATGATTGGAGCGTACATACACATTCCGGTGCACGGCACTGTCCCAGCCGATAAGGTGAAACTGGATGGTGTACCGTCCGGGCGGGATGTTCAGCAGAAAGAAACTGCCGTCCGCTTTGCTGGCGGTCCCCATTTCCAGTTCATTAATAATGATACTGACATTGGCCAGCGGAACACCGTTCAGATCTTCAACGGATCCGGAAATTTTCCCTCCCACGGTAGAAAATACCGGGTTCAGAAGACAGAGAACGGCCAGAGTTATCAGAATTTTTTTCATGGATAAAACCGGTGCAGACGTAGGAAGGTCGCCTGCACCGGGGAGGAAGGAGTTACTTCATTAAAGTGCATTTTTTGGTGACAACATTGCTGCCCAGCTGCAGTTGAGCCAGATAGATACCGCTGGCCAGTCCGGAGGCATCCCACTGTACCTGATAGCTGCCGGCAGACTGATATTCATTTACCAGTTCTGCTGCCAGACGGCCCTGCAGGTCATACATGCGAATATGCACCGGGACCGCTTTCGGAATTTGATATTTCAGAGTGGTTACCGGATTGAATGGGTTGGGACGGATATCAAGACTGATTTCAGACGGCTGTGTGATTTCCTGTAAAACAACGGTGTTCCCATGCCAGTCGGCCACAATGATTTCGCGGATTTGCGGTGTGTCCGAGAATATCAATTCCATTTCAGTGAGGGAACTGCCGTCCAGATTGATCAGCAGGGACCGACTGTCGTAAGTATCGGCCAGCCAGCCGGCAGGAAGTTCAGCAGTTTGAAGCATTCCGTCAGCAGTGATCTGGATTCCGGCAATGTCTCCATCAGCCAGGACGTGCAGGGAGGTTCTGTCGATTACGGCTTCTGCAGAGTTAACGGGCAGTCCGCGCATCAGGTCCGGATTCAGAATGAGGCCCACGATGGCCACCGCATCCAGGATATCGATGGGTTCAACGGTTCCCAGAATAATGCTGACCAGCAGAACAATGTCAAGAACGTC
>CAZGNZ010000026.1:23530-55139 GCA_964527215.1 uncultured bacterium
GTAGAGCCCGGTGGCATCAATGGCATGGTGGAAGGAATACTCGAATGACCCCATGTCAAAATCGTTATTGTACAGACGGAAACGGTTGTCGCCGTCGAAATCCGCCACCAGCTTTACATAATAGTTGGAGTCGGGGTCAGCATAGGCAGCAATTCCGGTATAGGCCGACCCGCCGGGATGATTACTGTAGCAGTACACATCCGCTTCAATGGTATAATTCTGATCTGTGATATTGCCGGCAACGGCCAGGGCTGCGCCGGTATAGGTACCGTCCTCATCCTGCAGAAAGCCCACATAGTCACCGCCGTTCCCCAGTAACTGCGGAGCTGAACTGTTGTTGACGACATCAATATTTTCCTCGTTTTCCCAGAAACTGATCCAGTGGTCGTGAGGAAATCCGGATTCGAAATTATCCTCAAACAGGATGGTATCCGGTGCGGGAGGTTCGGTGACTTCCACATTGTCAAAATATCCCGGAAGCCCCAGTCCGCCCTGCTGGAAAGAAAATACCCCATATTGACCGCTGGATGTGTGGTACTGGGAATCGTCCACAAACGGTCCGCCGATCCACTGCCCGTCGAAATAAGCGGTGTATTCCGCAGTGCCGTCTTCCAGGGTATTGACTTCCAGTGCCATGGTGTGCCAGCCGTCGCCTTCGTACAAGCCGGTGGCATCAATGGCATGGTGGAAGGAATACTCGAATGATCCCATGTCAAAATCGTTGTTGTACAGACGGAAGCGGTTGTCGCCGTCGAAATCCGCCACCAGTTTCACATAGTAGTTAGCGGCAGAATCCGCATAGGCCACCACACCGGTATAGGCAGAGCCGCCGGGATGATTGGCATAGCAGTACACATCGGCGGTGACGGTATAGTTCTGACGTTCGATACCACCCGCCACGGCCAGTGCTGCGCCGGTGTAAGTGCCGTCACTGTCCTGAAGATATCCTGTATAGGAACCACCGTCGGGCAGTTCAACGGGTGCTGCGGTCATTTCCACAGCCTGGATCCCCTCCTCATTTTCCCAGAAGAGTTCCCATTCTTCAGCAGGGGCACCGCTTTCGAAATCGTCTGAAAAGATGACATTCTGTGACCATGCGAAAACAGTAAATATCATTGTGAGAAAGAGCCGAGCGGCAATACTCATGATTGACCTTTCTGTCATTGTTGGTTGTTGTTCTGAGGTGTGAGGATTTGACTCACCAGCTGATCGAGTTTCTGTTCGTTGAATTTTCCATCCGTTGAACCCATGAGGAGAAATCCGTGAAAAATACTGCCCACGGCCCGAAGCAGGATTTCCGGTTCGATGGTGGTGATTTCCTTACGTCTTGCTGCCCGGTTCAACAATCCCAGCAGTTTGGAATACAGTGCCTGCTGATGGGTTTTCCAATGATTGAATTTCTCAGAATCCGGCGGAAGCAGCCGGGGGGCGGTAAACAGGAATTCGAAGAGGGCCGGATTTTCCCGAACTTCACCCGCCAGGGTATTGATAATGGATATAAACTCAGATCGGGGCTCAGCAGATTCAGGCATGGGCTTACTGACAACGGTGAGAAGCTGCTGCCAGCCGTTTTCCAGAATGGCACTGACAACTTCTTCCTTGGATGAAAAGTAATAGTACAAGGTGGCTTTCCCGAATCCGGCGCTGCGGGCGATCAAATCCATTGTCACGCCTTCAATGCCGTCGCGTGTGAAGGCTTCCAACGCACCGTCGAGGATCCTGCTTCTTCGGGCGGCAATTTCTTCCTGTTTCCGCTGACTGACGCTCATACGATTGATTTTATTTTTCGAACCATTGGTCGAAATTTAAAACAGAAGGTTTTTTGAAACCAAATCTAAATGCGGAGAAAAGGAAAGTTTTCGTTTTGGGGATTTGGGGAGTAGTCGAGAAAATCCTGACTTTGTCCAACACCGGCCGTCAAATACGCAGGTAAATCCAGCCCAAGGGGTCATATGCAGTCCTCATTCGCCCGCATATTTCGTGAGATTTCGTGAGTTAATCAGGCTTCATGCTCAGCGTGAAGCGGTATGGCCGTCAACTCTAGTTTTCGGGGATCGCTGGTCAGCATGTCGTGCAGCTCCCGAAGCCCGGCTTTCTGCTGCGACCACAGCAGTAAATCGAGGGCGTTCTCAAAAGTACACCATTTAAAATCCACATGCTCCCGGGACAGCCGCACTTCCCCGGCTGCTGCTTCAATTCCAAAAATCGGGATCAGATTCATGCGATCAATGACTGCCTCATAATAATGGTTTACCCGGTCTACGGTCCACATGCCTGCCGGCGACAGTCCGGTTTCTTCCATCAGTTCCCGAATGGCCGTTTCATAGGGCTTTTCTCCAGCATCGATCTTCCCCGTCACGCATTGCCAGATTCCGGGATACATGACCGTTTGCGATCTTTTCAGCATCAGATATTCAATGGCTGACCTGGAATGGCGAAAGACATGACAGTCTATGACGCGCACCGTGATTTCAGTCAATTTGGCCTCCTTCATATCGTGACAGAAAATTATCAGACCACGGTCCGAATTTTCCTTCTTTCAGGGCTGTTCGGGCAGATGCCATGATATGAATATAAAACGCCAGGTTGTGCTGACTGGCAATCCGCAGGCCCAGGATTTCTCCAGTTCGGAACAGATGATGCACATATGCCCGAGTGTACTCTGCAGACATGGGTGCAAAACCGGAATCATCCAGCGGGGTAAAATCATTCTTGTACCGGGCATTGCGAATGTTAATCTTGCCGTCTGCGGTGAAAATCTGAGAATTCCGGGCATTGCGGGTAGGCATAACGCAGTCGAACATATCCACGCCGCGGGCTATTCCCCGCACCAGATCAGCCGGCGTGCCCACGCCCATGAGATAGCGCGGTTTTTCCCGGGGAAGGACGTCATTCATCAGGGAAACCGTATCCATCATTTCCGGTTTGGGTTCCCCCACTGCCAGTCCGCCGATGGCATATAAATCCGCCTCCAATTCCAGCAATTCACCTGCCGACTGCCGCCGCAGCCGAGGATCGGTTCCTCCCTGAACGATGGGTACAAGCGTTTGCGGATGCCCATAGCGGGCATCATTTTCACGAAAATGCTTCATTCCCCGCCGCGCCCACTGCGTTGTGGTGTCCAGTGCCAGCTTCCAGGCAATCAGGTCGGCATCTCCCGGGGGACACACATCCAGCATCATCATGAAATCCGAGCCGATGGACCGTTGAATATCCACCACTTTTTCCGGTGACAGAAAATGCTCTGATCCATCCAGGTGGGACTTGAACGTCACACCTTCCGGTTTTATCTTGCGCAGACCGGACAGGCTGAAGATTTGAAATCCGCCGGAATCAGTAAGGATAGCGCCGGGCCAGCCCATAAACCGGTGCAGCCCTCCTGCGGCTTCCAGAATTTCCGTGCCTGGACGCAGATACAGATGATAGGTATTGCTCAGCAGAATTGCGCTGGGCAGATTGGCGATTTCCCTTGAAGACAGTGTTTTTACTGCGCCGTACGTTCCTACGGGCATGAAAAATGGTGTTTCCAGCAGTCCGTGACCCGTCTGTATGGTTCCGGTACGGGCGGCAGTCAGCCTGTCTTCGGCGATGATGTTAAACTGAAATACAGACATAATTCAAAGGGACTTGCATTTGACGATATAAAAAACGGGACCGCGCAGGATCCCGATATATCATTGTCAGGCAAAAAGAAATGCGAGTATGCTGCCGAAACATTGACTGTCATCCAATGACTTCGGCCTGGTCAGACTTATTCCGCTGCGTCTTCTGTTTTTTTTCTTTTCAGTTTCAGACTTTCCTGTTTCAGGCTTTTTAAACGGGTCTGATTTCGGCGATGCTTTTTGCGTGCCAGTTTTTGTTTCTTGTTCATAAATCCAATCTCTTGTTTTGATTCAAATTCAGTGGGCCAAATTTAGGTTCAAATTCCCGGTAAATGAAAGCCCGTATCAGAAATCAAGCCCGATGGTGAGATACCACATTCGTCTGGCTTTCCGGTCGGGATTGATCTCCCAGGCATAGTCCAGCTGCCAGGGCATTCCCAACAGAATGAAGCGCGGTCCCAGTCCGTAGGTCCAGACGAAATCCTGCGGTGCAGAATCCCATGATTTGCCGCTCCACATATCCGGCCGTTCATCCCAGGCCATCCCGAAATCGGTAAACAGCACCCCGTTGATCTGTCCCAGAAAGCGGATGGTTGGAAAATAATAGATCAGGAATGGAAGCCTCAGTTCCAGATTCACTGCCAACGCGTTGTGCCCGTTCAGCTCGTTGATCTGGGCTCCACGGACCGGCGTGACATATTTGGTGTAGTAGATACCCTGCAGATAATCATCAGCTTCACTGTATGACGGTGTTTCCCGATAGTAATCCTTTTCACTGCTGAACAGCCACGGAAGACCTCCAACGCGGAACATCTGGGCATCGCTGCCCCAGCTGGCACCGGCATAAAAGCGGCCGGCAAAGCTGACGCCTTCAAAGAGTCGGGCATACTTCCGGACATCCAGGCTCAGCGTCTGAAAATTCATGCCGCTGGCGATAACGCCATCACTGAATTCGTAGCGCAGATAATATCTCGATCCAGCCACGGGATAAGTGGATGCCCACAATGTATTGTCCCAGACATAATTCAGAGAAGGAACTACCGTCTGCAGGGTTTCCAGACGTTCCTCATCTTCCTCCAGGGTATATCCGTCAATGTACACACTGTCGAGCCCCACGCTGCTGTACTCCAGACCGAAATCCAGCCGCTGAAACCGGGAGAGCGGATAGGATGCCGATACTCCAAGCCCCGTCTGACGCAGCCAGAGCTCGATCTGATCATAGGTCACCAGATTAAAGGTCCCGTCGATTCGGTCGGCATTGTGGAAAAACATGAAGTTGTAATCGAATTTCCAGGGCAGCAGACGGTACATAAGAAAGTAGTCGCTGTTCTTCAGGGATATCTGGGTTTCCGTTCCCAGGTAGATCTTGTGATCTCCCAGCATATCACTCCAGAGAAAATAGGCCATGGCTTCCGGACTGTAGGTGGGCCCGTAAGAAAAATATCCCTGAACCAGATCCAGTGTGAATCTGGTTTTGTAAGGATAGGTCCGGTATTCGCCGGTACTGTCCTGCACCGCTTCTTCCGACAGTTCTACCTGTGCCCGGGATGTATCCTGAATGACATTCTGATAATAGCTGGAGAAAATGTAATTGTCGTATGAAACCGGTGGACTTTTCTTTTTAACGGAATCCGGTTTCAGCAGCAGTTCCTGTTCATCATCCTGAAGCCATCGGGCAGGTTCAAGTGCCACTTCATGATGGATCAGTTCCATTGGATTGGACATCAGAAACACATCATACCCGGAGTTTTCGAATCCGGAAAACACCAGATAGGAGTTATCCGCACTCCAAGAAAGCTGCGACACCCCCGCAAGAAGATTGGTTACAGGCCGGGCAACCTCAAGTGAATCGTTTTTCAGATAGATATTGTTGATGCCATACTCGTCGGAGATGAATGCCAGTGTCGAACTGTCAGAAGACATACACGGGTAGGTTTCGTTATGAGGCGTATCCGTGATCTGGGTGATAATTCCGGTATCCCGGCGAATGGAATAGATATCGGTCTGACTGATATCAATCTGCCGAATGCTGAATGCCTCCGGTTCTTCCAGGAAGGTCCCCCGGTCCGATACAAAAAGGAGAGACTGCCCGTCGGGATTCCAGGACACCTGTTCATCCGTGAACCAGTCATCCGTCAGGTTGGTCAGTTCTTCCGTTTCCAAATCAAGGATGTAAATATCGCTGGTTATTCCGTTGTTGCCGATAAATGCGATTTCCGGACGGGTCGGGCTCCAGGCGGGCTGAAACACACCCTCCATTCCAAGATAATATTTTCGAGTGTCTTCCGTCTTCACATTCACCACAAAAAGGGCATCGGCTCGTCCCGATTTGGCGGCAAACGCGATGTATTCACCATCCGGCGACCATGTAATACCCGGTTTCAGGATATGCAGTTCTTCATACTCTGCATTGCGTTCTCCCTGAATCAGCCGCCGCAGGAATAAGCCGTCCTCCGCAGATATCAGATAGATGGCAAAGGTCCCGGATTTATTGGAAATCATGGCGATGGTCCGGCCGTCCGGCGAAAGTGCGGGAGCTACATTGTAGCTGTTTTCCAGTTTCTCATGATCAGTGACTGCCCGGGCAATATCGTGGATGCTCTGTCGGGTGCCAACATCCGGCCAGTATTCTTTTTTCAGATACTTATGCCATTGGTCAGTCAGTTCTTCAAAATCCACTCCCAGTGCGCTTTCCACTCCTTTTTCCACCGAATTTTTTTTCTTTATCTGATAGAAAATTTCAGCAATGGATTCCTCTCCCCATTTGCTTGTAACAAAACGCCAGACAGACTGACCGCCGCGATAGGCCAGATATCCGGTGAGCCACTCAATCGGCGGGAGTTCCCCGCCATTGACTGCCAGATCCCGCATCCACATATCGGAATTGGTGCTCCAGCCATCCGACAGATACTCCGCCAGTCCCTCGTTCATCCAGTTGGGAATGTAAAATTTTACCTGGTTGGCAATGAGATTCTGCAGGGATCCGCCGTACATGTAGTCATTTACAAAGGCATGCACCAGTTCATGATGGATGACGTGCCTGAATTCCTGGTGGGAACCGTCATAGGGAATTACCACCCGGTTCTTGTACAGCTCAGTGACCCCGCCGATGCCTTCATACATGTAACTGTCAATGACATTGGTCTGCTGAAAATCATTGTGCGAATTATAAACGATGATGGTAACCCGGCTGCTCAGCTGCCAGCCGATACGGGTGGAAATATTATCATAAGCCCGTTCCGCCTCCACCGCTACATATTCCGCATGAGGTCGGCCGACACTGTTGTAGTAAATGTCATAATGTTTGGTCTGGATGTACTGCCAGTCGAATTCATCGTATTGAACAATATTCTGGCCGAACTGGCCCCATAACGGCAGGATTGTTAACAGAATCAGAGGGATGCATTTAGTCTTCATAAACCCAGTGCTGCTTAATTTCTTGAAAAGTTTGATCTTCATTGTAACCTGAAAGGTACTGCTTTTTTTTTATTTCGTAAAGCAAATTCGATTCAAGCTAAGGGTGTCGCTGATTGGACTTCTGGTTTATCTCCCGCATTCCTGAATATCATGAGCATCATGCACATCTGCGTGATTTGGATTCTGCCAGGGATAAACATCAGCCTATGAATATGAATCCATCAGAGCCAAAAGGTTCCAAATCAATTTGAACCCAGTCACCAGACAGCGTAATTTTTTGTATGCATCTGCCCATCTATTTCATATCCGACAATCACTTTTACATGGAAAACTGTGCGGAAGAAAAGCATCGCCGGAATCGTCTGTACAACCTGTTCACAGTCATTAGAAAAACCGGCGGCAGTCTGGTCATTGGCGGTGATTTTTTTGATTTCTGGTTTGACTACGGTCATGTGATTCCGAAATATTATACGGATATTCTGGAGCATCTGGCCGAGCTGTATCAAAACGGCATTGAGATTCACTACCTCGCCGGAAATCACGACTATTGGGATTTCGGCTGTTTTTCTGAGAAATTCGGAGCGGTATTTCACCCGGGAGATTTCAGTTTTGAACAGAGCGGACAGCGCATTCTCGTAACGCACGGGGACGGTCTTCTGAAAAATGACAGGGCATACCGGCTGATGAAAAAAGTCATTCGCTCCAGACTGTGCATTTTCCTGTTCAGTCAGTATCACCCGGACTGGGGCTGCGCTCTAGCAAAAAAGGTTTCCCGAACCAGCGGTGAGCATCACCATACTGATGCCTTCCGGAACCTCATCCACCGTGATGTGAGCACGTGGAGCACACTGCGCTGGGAGGAGGGGTACGATACCGTTCTGGTGGGGCATTATCATCAAACCGGAATCCATACCAAAAACAGTCACCGGCTGATCTGGATGGGAGATTGGATCAAACACTTCACTGTCACCCGATTTGACGGCATTCACTGGACCCAGAAGCAATGGAATATCCAGAAATAGTTCCTTCCCAGAAAGTGAAAATCACGCGTTTAAATTCCGTTCTCCAATTTCAAAATATCAAATAATGGAACCAAAATGACATTTGCAAAGCGAATTCTGACGGCTGTTTTCTGGCCAGTAATCATAACAGTGCTGTCTGCACAGGAGCCTGCGGGATTGAAGCCCTGGATTCTGATAGGTGATACCGGACAGAAGCCGGAACGCACTGTCAGCGATATCAAAAAGAAATATTTCATGGACAGCTCAGGGTTTGAAATCATCGGTGAATACCGGCCGGGGGGAAACAAAAACTATACTCTCCTATGCATCACGCATCCAACCATCAAGAAACTGGTTGCGGAAGGTCCGGAGACTGCGGCTCCGATGGCCGTTGTGAGACTGGGAATTTTCTATAAAAACGAGAGTCTCACCTACCTGTCCGTACCGAACATGGAATACTGGGGACCGATGCTGTTTCAGGACCAGTATTCGACGTATCGGTCGGAATTAACCGACTTCATGGCAGAGTTTACCAAAAACCTTCCAAAATTCCGGAAACGCTTTGACCGGCCGTACGGCTCGGTCTCCGGTCTGGAAGCAGCTTTTCTCGCGCAATACAAGTATCCTCTGAAAACCGGTTTCACTCTTTTTAAAAAACCGGCACCGGTGCCGACGCTGGATGAACGGCTGGTTTTGGGTGAATTTGACAGTTATGAAGCAGCCCGAGATGCGCTGCTGGCGGCGGTGAAAAAAAGTGATCAATTTTCAGAGGTATATTCCATCATCCGTCCCCGCATCAGTCAGGTCATTGTCGGTCTGGATTTTGAAGCGGTGGATTACGAACTGAAAATCATGGAAGCGGTGGATAATCCGGAACAGCCGGCACTTGCCTTCTGGCCCTGGCCGGTCATTGTTTCCGGGAACACTGTTTTCACCTACCATCCGGATTTCTACATACCGGCTGCCTGTCCGGATATAAACCAGGATGAATTCAAGATGCTTCGGAAAAACATCAGTCCGGGATTGATTCAATTATTCTCTGAGCTTCTGAAGTAAACCGGTATTCTGCGGAATTTCGGTGGGATTTTGGTCCCGCACCTTCATCAGAACATGCTGGACAGGCGCCCGCCGGTGGATTTCAGTTTGATATCCCGCAAATCGGGATTCATAACATTTATTTTCAGCATAAATCCTCTGCCCACCCCTGAGGGCCACCACTGCAGTCTGAATTCCCAGCAGTGCAATGGCCGATAAATATCAAAACTGTGGCTGACCAGTTCGTTGGATTCCAGGTCAAAACGGGCATTGTAATTCACGGTCCAGTTCTGCGTCAGATTCAGTTTTAAATTGGTATTGACCCAGAAAGTGCGGTCCTTCTGTATATCGGCCCCGGAACGGTTTTGAGACCGGGAATAACTCAGCCCCAGAGTGGCAGCCCACAATGATGAGCGGCTGATTTTGGGAACAGCACTGTTGGTGGTAGTGGGTTCCAGTTCAGATTCCAGGTCCGGCAGCACCTGAGTGAGAGTATCGGAAACCGCTGATTCCTGCGGTGGTTCGAATTTCCCGCCTTTCAGACTGAAGCTGGTGTTGATATCCAGATCGGTCAGCCGGGGCAGTTCGGCAAAACGGTCCATGCGGCGCATGGAGTATGCCGGTTCAGCATCACTGTCTGCCGTATTCACCCGTTCCCAGACATAGGGATCATGGGTCATGTTTATTCGAAGAATCAATCCTCCGGGAATGGTGGTTCTGAGACTGCTGCTCAGCGGACTCAGTTTCAGGCTGTCAGCCATGGCATTGTAGCTGGTCCGGACATCCCAGGTAAGGAGATTTAGCTTCTCATAGCCGTCTTCCCCGGTTCTGAGTTTTGCCTGGAACTCATTGGCCAGCCGAATACTGACTGATTGGGTTTCACTTCTGGAGGTGGTTCCTGCCTCCGATCCTGTAAACTTGTCATACAGATCCCCCGCTGCATCCTCCTGAAAATAATTCGGCTGATATCCAAACAGCGGTTTGGACAAATCAGGTGACCAGGAAAATGTGAGACTGGGGGTTATCACATGCCGAAGGGCGGTCAGCCTGCCGATTTCCATGGGAAAAATACCGTATATCTTTGTACTGGTCGCCAGAGAGGTGGTGAACTTGTGACGCGGCAGAAACCCGCTGACTTCACGATATTCAGTCGATGTATTCACGAATTCACCCACAGAATCCACCAGGGCTTCCCGGTACTTGAAAATCCAGTCCTCAGTCAGCCGAATGGACGGGCTGACAGTGAGCCAGCCGCCGAATGTTTCCGACATCGACAGGGATGAGTTATGACGCAGATAATAATTGTACTGGGTATCGTACTCATCATCCACCCAGGTGGAATCCGTTTCGGTCAACAGACCGATTTTCTGTTTGCCGTAATAATTGCTGGTGTAGTCCCAGTAAATGGAATGGTACCATTTCGAGTTGGATCCGGAACCGAACAGCTGGGATTTTGAATGCTTGAATGTCATGCCGGGCAGGGTTCGGGTGCGGTGATAATATATGCCGTCCGAATTGGTGCTCAGTTCATCGGGACGTTTGTTTTCTGCCTGAAGATCATAGGTTTCAGACAGATTAACGGAAAAACTGTTTTTGGTTCCAATCCAGGTTTTGGAGTAGCTGGCATTGGATATCAGCTGCTGCTGGAGTCGGGTCTGCAAATCCCAGCCGTTATCCTGATTAATGGTGTTGCTGGTGGTGTAATTTGCATTGACAGAGATACGCTGGGTTGGATCAATTTCCTGCGAGTGGGTCCATTTGAGAATCCAGTTCTGGTTGACCCGTGAAGTGAACAAATCCTTAATTTCATTTTCCAGGATGCTGCGGTAAACTGTCAGGTCCACCGATCCGGTGATGGAATACCTTTTTTTGTAATTCAGGTGAGATTTGAGATCCAGCCCCTTCCGGTCCCGAAAATTCATCTGGGTTTTCAGATCCGCATAATCATTGGGAGCCCAGTAGTATCCCAACCCGCTGAAATAGGTGCCGTTTCCGGATGAATGACCGAAATTCGGCATGATCCAGCCGCTTCGTCGTCCGCCGCCTTTATTGGGAAAAACGGCAAAGGGAATTCCGATGATGGGAATATCGAAAATCACCAGCACCAGCGGCTTCGCCACCACCTTGTCATCAGCAATCATTTTCATGTGTCTGCTGATAAAACAGAAATGAGGATTCTCTGCATCACATGTGGTGTAAATACTGTGGTCAACATGATAAATATTCGGTTCATCCCGGTACACTTCCCGACCATAATAATTGCCGTCGTTGAATCTGGTTTTCCCGGTAGTGACCCGTCCGTGCTTGGTAATCAGGTCAAATTCCATGAAACTGCCACTCATGGGATCACTGTCCGTTGAAGATACGGTAGGAACCTCGTCGTCCAGTGTTTCTGCCGAAAGGATATTCACTTTCCAGTCTGCCTGGATTTTCCCCGACGTCAGCTGTGTTCCCTGGTATTTCACTTCCGCGCCCTTCTCCAGGAAAGTCATTCGGTCATTGACATGATAGTCCATGTATTCAGCCCGATATGTGACAACACTGTCCACTTTTGTATTCGGTCCTTCAGGAATAAATTCTCCCCGACCTCCGCCAAATACCTGGATTCGGTCCAGCACTGCATCGTCAAAGGTGACCTCAATCGTATCTCCGCTTGCCTCATTGACCCCATGGAGCAGTGAATCCTGGACCACGTGATACTCTGTTGCGGCCATTCCCATTAACTTGAGTCTCTGAATCCGGTTGTTCTCGAACCAGGCACCCAGTTCATTCCCGCCCATCTGATCTCTGAACACCTGAAGCTCACGATACTCCTGCCGTATTCGAGCATGCAGATCATTGTAAGCCGCGGCATCTCCCGAAATTGAAAGTTCCTGCACGACTGAATCCTGATACTGGATCGTGATAGAATCTCCCAGAAGTCCCTGGCCATCCTGAGTGACGGAGCAGTCCAGATTCATTGTCATCTGCTGAAGCAGATCATCATATTCGATGATCCTGGCCGCGATGGTTCTGGGGCCGTCACCAAACTGTGCCTGCCCTTCCGCCCGGAATGACAAACCGCGAAATCCGTCGGTTTTCCGATAGATGAACCGTTCCGCATTGAGAAATCGTTCCGGATGATTCAGATGCACATTGCCCATAGCCACCCCGCTGTCCTGCTCGGTCCAGTAAAAAAGAGAATCACAGGAAATGGTCTGATCAATCTGCGTGAACTGAACATTTTCAAACGCCTGAAGCCGATTCAGGTCATTGTGATAGATCATGGACTGACATTTCAGGGTATCGGTATCATCTATCATGGTGACCGGTCCCATCAGGTGGTATTCACTGCGTTTTGGATAATGCAGAGCCTGCTGGGTGTAAAGAGTCATGTCACCCTGCCAGAAAACCACATTTTTATCAAACTTTTCAACTGGCTCGCCGTCGATTTCGAGATGTTCCAGGGATTCGGCATTGTAATGCAGGCGCTGATCCGCGTCCTGTCCAGCAAAAATGCCGGTGTGAAATCCCAGAACCAAAACAGTAATAATGACGGGCATCATGATTTAAATCGATCTTTCCATAATCTTATCAGGCGGTCCCTGAGTGTTTTTTCTCGTCCGATGTCGGTTGGTTTGTAAAAGGCGGGAGGACGGGTGATTTGTTCCGGAAAATAATGTTCTTTGATAAAATGTTCAGGAAAATCATGAGCATACCGGTATCTCTTCCCGTAATTTAGATCCTTCATCAGTTTTGTGGGAGCATTTCGAAGATGGAGGGGAACGGATGCAGCGCCGTTTTTCTGCACATACTCCTGGGCTGCTTTGATTCCCAGATACGCAGCATTGCTTTTCGGCGCACCGGCGAGGTAGCATGTAACTTGACCCAGTATAATTCGGCCTTCCGGCATGCCAACCGCATGTACTGCCTGCAGCGATGCGCTGGCCAGCATCACTGCGTAAGGATCGGCATTTCCCACATCCTCGGAAGCAAGAATAATCAGTCGGCGGGCAATGAATTCCGGCTTTTCACCGCCTTCCAGCATGACGGCCAGCCAGTACAGAGCGGCATCGGGATCACTCCCCCGGACGGATTTTATAAAGGCGGAGATAGTATCATAATGATAGTCACCGGCTTTATCATAAACCATGCTTTTCTGCTGGGTAGCTCTGTGAATATCGTCCAGGGTGAGTATAACAGGGGATTGCGTTTCAGGATGAAAGGAAATTGCCAGTTCCAGGGTGTTCAGCAGTCTTCGGGCATCTCCGCCGCTGGAGCCGGTCAGCAGATTCAGTACCTGTGTCGGCAAAGTAATGTCCCGGGGCTTGAGGACCTGATCACTGGTCAGGGCACGATCAATGATCTGATTCAGTTCATTTTCATTATGGCGCTGAAGTTTTAAAACCCGACACCGGGAAAGGAGGGGTGAAATGACTTCAAAAGACGGATTCTCGGTGGTAGCGCCGATAAGGATCACGGCTCCCGTTTCAACTGCATTCAGCAATGCATCCTGCTGGGCTTTGTTGAAACGGTGAATTTCATCTATAAACAGAACGGTTCGCTGTTCCATTTTAAGGGCATCCCGACCATGATTAAGGATTTTCCTAACATCTGCTACTCCACTCGAAATAGCCGACAGCTCGAAAAAGGCGGCATCCGTTTCGCGCGCAATGAGCTTTGCGAGAGTGGTTTTTCCGCTGCCCGGGGGACCCCAGAAAATAAATGAAAACAAATTCTGCTGTTTAAGACTCCGAATGAGGAGGCTGTCCGGTCCTGCAATCTCTTTCTGTCCAATAAAATCCGCCAGCGACCGTGGTCTGATTCTTTCCGCAAGCGGAGGAAGGGTCCGGTTATGTGATTCTGGTTTGGAATATGTCATAAAAATGGTCTTTGCGAATCGATTAAATTAGTGCTTGGCAGAGGATTGACCCAAACATATTGGCCGTTGGCAATGACAGGGAAAATAGACAGATAGTTGACATATTATCCGCAGGTTGATCGGGTTTTTACAGGCAGGGTGCAGCTGGCTGTTTGCAAGGTTGAGTTGTTGAGTTGGGTTTCCCGACCGGGTGTGGTTGAAAATTGAAATGGTGTAATAGTGTAATGGTGAAATGGCTGAATTGGACTTTCTGACATAATGCTGCTGAGTGGGACGGAAAGTCGACAGTTGGCAGTCGTCAGCCCTTGATTGTGTTTTTCCAATTTCAAATTTCGGATTTCCTGTTCCAACTCCCCGTCTATTGCCATCCGGATTACGGTTCAGGATGCATAGTAATTATACAGATGAGTGCTCGAATAATCAGATTATAGTCCGGCAGACGTCAGCTGGCGGGATTGGGATCGCTGCATCCTGAATTCCAAGCTATATTGCGTTTCCCCGGGAGTGGTGGGGGTTTGGGATGGGTGATTTGTGGGGGATATTCCAATCTTTGGTTCCACAGACCATCAGTATAAATCAGATCACGCATCCCTGAAGGGGGTGAGTACTTCAGTCCGGGGCGTCAGCCCCGGGTTCCGAACGGATTTGGGTAAGCACCCTGTAGGGGTCCAACAATTGGAGATTGGACGAGTTGTTAAGTGATCAGTTATCAGCACAATCTCTTAGGAGTACAAGTATTATCGCGCATTCAGTACAATTTCAGACAGTCTGATCAGAAGAGCAGACTGTCGAGATTGGATTTTTCATGGTGCGAATGAGATGTTGTTGTTCGAGTCCCGACTGATTTTCGACGGGGCGAGTCTATCTCAATCAATGAAACATACAATCGAGATGAAATTGAACTGCAGCGCATGTTCTTTTGGTTCTTTTCTTCGAAGAAAAGAACATTCCATTTCAGAAAAATTCATTGCACTGCAACTGCGTTTGGGCTTGGCATAATGGTGATATGGATTATTGGATGAGTCGCTGAGTAGGATTTCCTGCCAGATGTGGTTGAGTTGTGAAATAGTCTAATGGTGTAATGGCTGAATTGGACTTTCTGACATAATGCTGCTGAGTGGGACGGAAAGTCGACAGTTGGCAGTCGTCAGCCCTTGATTGTGTTTTTCCAATTTCAAATTTCGGATTTCCTGTTCCAACTCCCCGTCGATTGCCATCCGGATTACGGTTCAGGATGCATAGTAATTTTACAGATGAGTGCTCGAATAATCAGATTATCGTCCGGCAGACGTCAGCTGGCGGGATTGGGACTGCTGCATCCTGAATCCCAGGCCACGCGGCATTTCCCCGGGAGTGGTGGGGGTTTGGGATGGGTGATATGTGGGGGATATTCCAATCTTTGGTTCCACAGACCATTTGGTTAACCTAGAACCACAGCCCTGAAAGGGCTGTATATGTCAACCCGGGGCATCGCCCCGGGTTTCGTACGGATTTTGGTAAGCGCCCTGTATGGGTCCAACAATTTGAAATTGGCCGAGTTGTTAAGTGATCAGTTATCAGCACAAGCTCTGAGGAGTATTAGTTTTATCGCGCATTCAGTACAATTTCAGACAGTCTGATCAGAAGAGCAGACTGTCGAGATTGGATTTTTCATGGTGCGAATGAGATGTTGTTGTTCGAGTCCCGTCTGATTTTCGACGGGGCGAGTCTATCTCAATTAATTTCCCATCCCGTCAGCTGACGGGATGGGATATTAGTAATCGATCGGGTCATTAACTATTTCGCAGCCACGCCAAATGGCGGATTTTCAATAAGCGGCGGGGAATGCACCCTGTTACACTTGTCCGCCAACTGGCAGATTCAATGAAACATTCAATCGAGATGAAATTGGTCTGCAGCGCATGTTCTTTTGGTTCTTTTCTTCGAAGAAAAGAACATTCCATTTCAGAGAAATTCATTGCACTGCAACTGCGTTTGGGCTTGGCATAATGGTGATATGGTTTATTGGATGAGTCGCTGAGTAAGATTTCCTGCCAGATGTGGTTGAGTAGTGAAATGGTGTAGTGATAAATTCGTTAAATCTGATTCCCATGGCAGGATGTTGTTGAGTTTTCAGATCAAAGGGCTTAAACGGGAGGTGATACCGGTCCCGGACGGTGGTTTCGAAAAACGCTGAAGGGATCAGCAATGTAACCCCAGCATACTATTCTGCATCCCAAAACTCAATTAGAAATTCAATATATTAGTGTATCTGGAAAATACTGACACATATTCAAACACCTCTTTTTTTGGATATGGTAATAGCCTGTCAGTAACTTTTCGATTATGAAATATCTCAAAATTATGGTCATCATTGCGCTGGCTGTGGTTATCGGCTATGGATTCAAATCCGATAAACAGCGCGGTTCCTATCAAAAGCTGCATACCCTGAATCAGCTGATACGGATGGTTGAGAGCTATTATGTGGAAGATGTGGACATGGACCAGCTGCTGGAAGCCGCTATGGCAGGTCTGCTGGACGAACTGGATCCTCACTCAACCTACATTCCTGCCAAAAATTTTGAAACCGTTCAGGAACAGTTTGAAGGTCATTTTGATGGGATTGGAATTGAATTCGGTCTCATCGAAAATTACATTACAGTGATCTCACCGATACCGGGAACACCTTCCGACCGGGCGGGTCTGGCCAGTGGGGACAAGATCATAAAAATAGACGGCCAGTCAGCATATAAAATCACCAACGAAGAAGTGTTTGAAAAGCTTCGGGGTCCAAAAGGCTCTGAAGTCGCACTCACCATTCAGAGGCCCGGGCTTGAAGAACCGTTTGACGTTGTTCTGAAGCGGGACGAAATCCCTATTGTCAGCGTCCTTTCTTCCTTTCTCATTGATGATACCACGGGATACATCAAAATCAACAGGTTTGCCCACACCACCGCCAATGAGGTGGAAGAAGCGCTGGTTCGACTGGAACGTGACGGCATGGAAAGGTTGATACTTGACTTTCGGAATAACGGCGGCGGACTGATGGATGAAGCAGTGAAAATCGTGGACATGTTCATATCCAGGCAGGATACCATTGTATACACGAAAGGGCGGATGAATGACTCCAATGAAGCATATCTGGCCCACCGCTGGGGCAGTCACCCGGAGTATCCCATCATATGCCTTATCAACCGCGGTTCCGCAAGTGCCAGCGAAATTGTGGCCGGTGCACTTCAGGATCTGGACCGGGGTTTGATTCTGGGTGAAACCAGTTTCGGGAAGGGCCTGGTACAGCGACAGTACCCGCTGCAGGACGGCTCGGCAGTCCGAATTACAATTGCCCGCTACTATACTCCCAGCGGACGGCTGATCCAGCGACCGTACGACAACGGGCTGGACGAATATTACATGGAAGTTTATGCCCAGGAGGACAGAGAACTTACAGATTCACTTATAGCCCAGCGGCCCCAGTATAAAACCCGCAAAGGCCGCATTGTGTACGGCGGCGGCGGAATTACCCCGGATATCCACGTTCCTCTGGATATCAGTTACTCCGCCAGTGCCATAAATATTCTTGGAAATCCCGGACGGCTGAGTTTTGAATTTGCCGGTCAACTGACTGATAAAATCCGGACTCTGCATCAGGATTACTTCAGCTTTGAAAATGGGTACCGTATCAGCGCTGAAGATCAGGAACAGTTCAATGAATTTCTGACCGCCCGTGAAATTGATTTTGACCTGGATGAACTTATGTCCGACTGGGAACTGATTGAATCCAGGATTCTGGCTGAAGCGGCTGGTATAATTTGGGGAAAGGAGTTCCTGTACCGTAAAATGCTCACAGCCGACAAACAAGTTCAGGAAGCAATGGGGTTGTTTTCCGAAGCGGAGATGCTGCTGTCGCGGAACTAGGTTGGACTTTTATTTATACTTGTGAATCAGCTAAATTTGCTTTAAGATTTGCATCTCGATTTTCAGATATTATTAGTTTGTTTACATCTTACTTGAATTAACGAAAGGAACAGAGTAGAAAATGGTAGAATTTTACGTCAATGGCGGCGCTTTCATGCATCCGATCTTAGGTGCCTTTATCATTGGTTTAGTATTTGTTCTGGAACGCCTGGTCCATCTGCTTGGCGGTTTGGCCACTGGTGAAAAATTTGCCAATGAAATTTCCGACATTATCCGTGATCAGGGATTCAGTGAAGCAAAAGCCAAATGTGAAACATCCCGCGGACCGGTTGCCAATATTTGTCTTGCAGCCGTGGATCGTGCCGGTGAAGGTGCAGATGAAGCATCCCTGGCTCTGGACAGTATTGGTGCTGTTGAGATGTCTTCTCTGGAAAAAAATATGACCTGGATCAGTCTGATGATCGCCGTCGCTCCCATGCTTGGATTTTTGGGAACGGTTGTGGGTATGATCAAGGCCTTTAATGATATTATGGTCGCCCAGGATATGACACCCGCAACTGTGGCCGGCGGTATCTCACAGGCACTGCTGACCACCGCTTTCGGTTTGATCGTGGCTGTGATACTCCAACTGCTGCAGAATGCCTGCCTGTATATTATCGACAACCAGATTGTCACAATGCAGAAAGCTTCGTCATCTGTACTCGTATCCATTAAAGAACGTCTGAAATAGGCACCAGCCACCGTCATGATTAACAAACCCAGACGAGATCCAGCCGAAATTCAGTCATCATCCATGGCGGATGTGACATTCATCCTGCTGGTCTTCTTCCTCCTGACAACAACGGTTTCCATGGATATGGGCATCAATATTGTTCTGCCTCCCGTAGGCGGTGAAATCGATATACCCAAAACCAATATCACGGAAATTCTTGTTAACCAGGCCGGCAAAGTTCTGATGGATGATCAACTGATTCCCGTTGAAGATATCAAAAACGAGGCCATTGACCGAATCAATCGCAATGACAAAATGATTTTTTCGGTTCAAACCCACCCGAAAACGAAGTACAGCGATTACATCGCCGTGCTGGATCAGCTGAAATTGGCCAAAGCCAAGAAAATTTCCATCGCAAACCCAGCGGATTAACTCTTATGAAGATTTCCAAATCCACCAAACCAAAAACAGAAATCCCAACGGCATCCATGCCCGACATCATTTTCATGCTGCTGATTTTCTTCATGGTAGCTACTGTGATGAAGGAATATGACGGCATACCTGTTCTGGTCCCCAAAGCCCAGGCTATCGAGAAGCTGGAAAGCCGACGGCAAACCGCCTATGTTTGGGCCAACAAACAGGGTGATATCTGTATCGATGACCGGTTTTATGCCATTGACAATGTCGCTCCTCTCGTATATTCCAAGCTGTTGAAAGAACCCAAACTGACCATCTCTCTGCATTCTGACCAGGATTCTCAGATGGAACTCATCAGCAGCCTGCATACGCAGCTGAGGGAAGCCAGTGCTCTGAAACTCAGTTATTTCGCCAAAAGGAAAGGGAGGTCCTGATATGCGTGTTGATCCCCTGGTAATCAATTATCCGGTCCGAGTCCGATCAATCACCATATTTGTTTTTCTCCTGCTTTCTTTTGGTTTTTTTGCCTTCCCGAGATTTTTAGGCGAGGCACAGAAACTGGAAGAAACTGAAAAGGTGATTCAGCTGGAAACCTTTGACATTCCTCAGACCGAGCAGTTCAAAATGCCGGAACCACCGGCCCGACCGACTGTCCCTGTGGCATCTGATGATGAGTTCCTTGATGAAGACCTCACTATCGAAGACACAGATTTTGATGATTTTGAGGAGTGGGATGCACCGCCGCCACCGCCAAAAGAAGAAGGTCCGCGCATCAAGTTCATTCCCTATGACAAAGCCCCTGAACCCAAATCTCCCATTCGTCCGGAATATCCGGAAATTGCCATGGAAGCAGGGATTGAAGGCACCGTCATTGTGGACTTCTTTGTTGACGAAACCGGGGTCGTCACTGATATATACGTTTTTCAGGGTATTCCCAACACCGGCCTTGATGAGGCTGCCATGGATGCCATCAAACGTACCAAATGGAAACCTGCCATGCAGCGCGACCGTAAAGTCGGAGTATGGATGAGGCTGCCCATCAACTTCACCCTGGAAACCAACTGATTTCTACTCTTTCTGTAAAAAGGCGCAGATTTCTGCGCCTTTTTTTTTATTCGCTTCTCACATGATTTCCCGGAACTTTCCAGACGATACGTCATCCCTGATATGTTACAGTTTGTAACACCACCCGCACCGAACCATATTATGTCCGGATATTTCATAAGACTTCGTAATGAGATGATGAAAATGTATTGATGCGGAAAAAGCAAAAATTCAACACAATTTAGTGCTGACTGTCAATGACGCTTTTTCCGTTAAAGAACCCATGGGTTCTCAATCACCAAGGCATATGAAGAAAAATGAGTGAAATCGTACTGGACAGTACGTTGAAAACATTTTTCGATTAGAATTGAAAATCCGTCTCCTGACGGACGCTGTAGAATTGAGCAGATCCATCATCGTCCGGAAAATGCGAAGCATTTTACGCATAGATATTCTCATGAAATATTCGGGTTAGGAGTGATCAATGAGAACCGATCCGCTGAATGCAGCCTACCCGGTGCGCATTCGAAAAATCATGATTGGCGTTTTATGCTCAATGGCTGTTTTGATGTGGGCTTATCCCCGGTTTCTGGATGAACCGGATAAAGCTGTCTGGACCGGCATATCCATCCCACCTGAGTTTGTGGTTGAAATTCCAGCGACCATTCAGGAATTCGAACCGGATGAACCAAGCCGGCCGGTTGTGCCCATTCCTTCCGATGATGAGTTTCTGGATAAAGACCTGACCATAGAATATCCTGAATGGGATGAGTTGGATGAATGGATTGAACACATGCCGCCGCCACCGGAAAATGAATCACGGTTTGTCTTTATTCCGCATGAGGTGGCTCCGTCACCGAAAACCCCCATCCGACCGGAATATCCGGAATTGGCTCTTGAAGCCGGAATCGAAGGCACCGTTGTGGTGGATTTCTTCGTAGACAAAACCGGTACTGTTTCTGAAATCTATATCGCTCAGGGAATTCCCAATACCGGACTCGATGAAGCCGCCATGGATGCCGTCAGCCGCGCCAAATGGAAACCGGCAGTGCAGCAGGATAAAAAAGTGGGAGTCTGGATGCGTCTTCCGATTGTGTTTACTCTGAATACGGATTAAGACCGGCCTTTTCGGACACTGTATTTGGGAAAATTCATCCTGTCATTCCGTCATCGAAACGGTGGCAGCACCTTAACAGCCGGATCAACTCCGGCTGTTCCTTTCCCCTTCCCTGCACATCATCCGTTAATGTAATATTATGCATCGATTTACATGTATTTCAGTCATTTACATTCACAGGATGAATTATGAACCGTTTCCTGTCATTTATCATAGCGGTCTGTCTGTTTTCCGGACTGAATCCGCTCAGTGCCCAACCTCTGCAAACCTCCAACTTGCCTATCATCATTATTGATACGGATGGTCAGGATATTCCGGACGAACCCAAAATTCCGGCCCAGATGGGCATTATCTGGAACGGCCCCGGGGAACTGAACAGCATCACAGATCCATTCAATAATTATGACGGCAGCATCGCCATCGAAATCCGAGGATCCAGCGCGCAGTCCTTCCCCAAAAAAAGTTACGGCTTTGAAACACGGGACAGTTTCGGGCAAACCCTGAATGTGCCGTTGATCGGCCTTCCGGAAGAAAATGACTGGATTCTGTACGGTCCCTATTCCGACAAGTCCCTGCTCAGGAATTTCCTATCACTTCGACTTGCCAGGGATATGGGCTGGTATTCCAGCCGAACACGATTTTGCGAGTTGGTGGTAAATGATGATTACGTCGGTCTCTATATCCTTACGGAAAAAATCAAACGGGACAACAACCGGGTAGATATTGAATCTCTTGATCAGGATGACAATGATCCGTCAGAAATAACGGGCGGATATATCATCAAAATAGATAAGCTTGAGGGCACTGACACCGACGGCTGGTACTCCACATTTCCGCCGTATGAAGGATCCTTCCACAGTATCTACTACCAGTTTCATTATCCGGATCCTGACGCGATTACTCCCTTTCAAAGGGGATATATTCAGAATTTTATATATCACTTCGAGAACACCATGGACAGCCCCGATTTTGCCGATCCACTCACCGGCTATCCTTCAATTATAAACACAAGTTCCTTTATCGACTACATCATCATAAACGAGGTGACCCGCAATGTGGATGCCTATCGCCTCAGCTCATTTCTCTATAAAAACCACGATGACACAGACGGACGACTTACTGCCGGCCCCGTCTGGGATTACAATCTGGCTTTGGGCAATGCGGATTATTATGGCGCTTCCGAACATCAGGGGTGGCAGTATCAGTTTGATATTCTGTACGATGGATTTCAGGTGCCGTTCTGGTGGAGACGGCTGATGGAAGATCCGGCATTTGAAAACGCCGTCAGTCTGCGCTGGTCAGAACTGCGGCAGTCTCTGCTGGATATCAGTCACCTCTACGGAATCATCGATTCCACTGCAGAAGAAGTCAACGACGCACAGGTCAGAAACTTCGAGCGCTGGCCGATCCTTTCTCAGTATGTCTGGCCGAATAATTTTGTCGGGGATACTTACGAAAATGAAATTCTGTATCTGAAAGGCTGGATCGCCAACCGAATCCTTTGGATTGACACCCAATGGCAGGCAGTCCCGGCACCGGAAATTAAAATTACGGAAATCAACTACAACTCCGCTCCGTTTCATGCTGCGGGAGATTGGATTGAGATCTTCAATCCCACGGCAGAACCGGTGGATGTTTCAGGCTGGGTGATTCGGGATGAACAACCAGAACATTTCTACTCCATTGATCAGGCTCTGACTCTCAATCCGCAGGAATATCTCGTTATCTGCCGGAATATGGAGGATTTTTCGACTTTTCATCCAGAGTGCAGCAATGTGATTGGAGAATTTAATTTTGGATTAAGTTCCGGCAGTGACCTGATTCAGCTCTATACCGCCTCCGGTCAGCTGGTGTGTTCCGTTCAGTATGATGATGAATCTCCCTGGCCGCCGGAAGCAGACGGGTACGGGCTGACACTGGAACTGATTGACGACACCGCCGATCAGGCAGATCCCTCCAACTGGCGGCACAGCAATATCCTTGGCGGCACTCCCGGCCAGCCGAACAGCAGTGTTCCGCCATGGTTTGATATTGAAATCAATGAGTTTCTGGCTGTCAATGATTCTCTTTTTGCCGATGAATTCGGGGAATTTGACGATTGGGTAGAGCTCACGAACCAATCATGGCCAGGCGATTTCAATATCGGAGGATACCGGATCACGGACGGATCAGAATCACCCTGGCCAATTCCCAACAATCCGGAACTGACCGCCATTGGCCACCATCAGTTCTGCCTGCTCTGGTTTGACAATCAGCCGGAACAGGGTACCCTCCACATCCCCGCACGGCTGTCGGGAAACGGAGAAGGGATTTTTATTTATGATCCGGATGGAATGACTCTGAGGAAATCAGTGGTGTTTGACGATCAAAACAGCAATATCAGTATGGGTCAGTATCCCGATGCCTCCGGAAACTGGCAGACTTTTACATCCCCCACCCCTGGATTTGAAAATACGATTGAGGATTTGATCTTTGGCTGCATGGATGAATTCGCCATGAATTACAACCCGCTTGCCGGATATGATGACGGCAGCTGTCTCTACAGCGGAGATCTGTCCATGGATGGTCAGGCCGATGTTCTGGATATAGTCCTTCTGGTGGACATCGCTCTCGGATATTCATTTCCGACCGAAAATCAGATGACGGTGGGTGATTTATCCTCTGACGGTGTTCTGGATATTCTGGATATTATCCTTCTGGTTGACTTGATTCTGAACTGAGTTATGATGGTCCGTGGCAAGTCGGGGTTAAACAGAAAATTCCATCAGTTTATCATTGTCATGCTTGTGCTTAAGCCATTGTCTGCCTGCAGCCTTTGGGCCGTCCTCGCAGATCAGGGATTCACACTCCACAACGACAGTTTACTGATTAGGGAGCAGCTGGAACAACTGCAGTCTCTGACTGAAACCTACCAAAACCGCAACGGCTGGGGAATGGCAATGGGCGGCGGCTGGCTTGACTCCATATTTATCCACCGGTCCGCTTTGCCGGCAGCCGATGATCCGGATTTCATACAAACTGTTGAATGGCTGCTATCCGACACGCTGGAAACCGTCATCGCAACCGGCCATGTCCGGAATGCATCCTCCGGAGCTTCGGACATCCCTGATCCTCATCCGTTTCACTATCAATGGAACGGGACAGACATCCTATTCAGCCATCATGGCGCAATTTCTAAATCGGCATTGATGGATCTGTTTTATCCGGGATCAGACAGCTTCAATTGGATGAATGATCATCCGCCACAGACATTCGGCTGCGGATCCTGGTATGGGGACGGTTATGAGTGTATTGTGGACAGCGAACTGTATTTTCTCTGGCTGATTTACAATATTGAGCAGACCGGTAGTATCCTGGATGGAGTGATGCAGGCACTGAGGGTAATGGAAAGCCATACTTCCCTGAATGCAGCTCAGTTTTATATCTATAAAAATTTCACAATGACTGCCGACAGTTTGATAATCGGCTATCGATCCATAGCTGTATCAATGGGTTATGATTATGATTTGTTCTTTTCTGATGGATCAATCGATCCCAATCAGACGCATAAGGCCCTCATGTCCGAACCGCCGCAAGAAGGGCCCGGCAGCAGTCAGAACTGGACCCCGCTGGACCACCGCCAGCTGACCGTGATGACCCGGGATTCTGAAACAGCTCAGCTGATGTACGTGACGCTCATTGGAGACCTGAATCTGGACAACCGGGTTGATATTCTGGATATTATAGTGAATATGTTTGTGATCACCGGCGATATCGAAGCGGACGCCGTCATGCAGTGGGCAGGAGATGCAAACAGCGATGGTGAACTGGATATATCTGATCTTACCCTGATGGCGAACCGGATTCTCGGCAGCTACTACAGTTTTCAGGCACCTTGGTACCCCTGAAGATATGGCCCACGACATATCTATTGATACGTTTATATACATCCGGGTTCGAACTGAATTTCATAAATTACGGCCTTATCTACACCATAAATAGGAGCGATAATGCGAAGACTGTTTGTTGCTTTTCTGCTGATGCCTCTGTGCCTGATGTTTGCGCAAGACAATAAAATCCCGGATGTCAAACTGAAAGATCTGAATAATAAACCCGCCAGTCTGGGTGAATATTACAAGGACGGTCCGATTCTGGTAAATTTCTGGTCGCTGAGCTGTGAACCCTGCAAAAAGGAAATGAAGCATCTGGATCATCTGAATCAGAAATACGCTGAGGAAAATTTCCGTATTGTCAGCGTGAATATTGACAATACAAGAAGCATGGCCAAGGTTAAATCCTATGTGGAGTCCAAAAAATATTCCTTTCCTGTGCTTTCGGATCCCCGCTCGGCCCTGTTCCGGAAAGCGGGCGGAAAGGTGATGCCCTTTACAGTGCTCATTGATTCCGAAGGCAGCATCATCAAGCGCCGAATGGGCTACAATCCGGGAGATGAGCTGGAAATTGAAAAAGATGTGAAGGAGATGATCGCATCTCACAAATCTGCAGATACAAACCAGACAAAATAGAGGGTGTCGTGAAACGTTTGATATTCCTTTCATTCCTAACGCTGGTCTGGTTGCAGGCCAATATTGATTTCTCATACGAAATGAAGTACGGTAACGGTTCCTCCACTGAATACGGCAATGAATATTTTGAAAACTTGCTGGACGTCAATGCCTATTTCAATGACAATGTCACCCTGTACACACAGCTGGAGTACAGCGTTCCCCCGCTATTTGGCGAATCTCAAACCGCTGTTCAGAAAATCATCCTGGAGTATTTTCAGGACAATCTCACAGTGTCGGCAGGAGATCTGTACGAACTGTACGGCTATGGTCTGGCAGTGAACATGAGTCAGGATCAGAGCATTGGGTTTGACAATTCGCTGCGGGGACTGAGCTGGAGATATGATTTGTCCGACCCGGTGCTTTTCGGATTCATTGACGGCGTCAGTCTCTTCGGGCTTATCGGCAAGGGACCGTATAATTATGCCCTGAATGCCTCTACCGGACTCAATACCCGCCGCATGGAAAATCTGCTTGGGGCAGTTGGGTTTTCGTACTATGGTGATATCATACCCGGCGAACTGAGCTTCTGGCAGGTGGAACAGGAATCCTATCTGCCTCTGGATGTGGTTCTGCAGTATCATTCAGCCGAACAGCTGACTTGGCTTGAGGAAGATTTTGTTTCCCGCATTTCAGCTGAAGATGTGACTGAAGATACGGTAAAAGCCGTCAGCCGGGAAGTCAGCTACGCTACGTCCCTTGGATTCGTTGATATATACATTGAAAAAATGTGGAGCGACTACAGCAAGCTCCTGGGCGGAAGTGTCTTCGGCAGTATGCTGTATTCCTCGGTATACGCCTCACTGGGAGGTTGGGGGCTGACCTGGGACTACAAGGATTACGACATGCCCTACTATATTCCGTCAGTGTCCAATCCACCCACCGTTTTCCGGGAGGCATCATCCACACTGATTGGACGCATTTCACATAACACCCTGTTTAACGATGAGACCGGTCATCAGTTTGAAGTCAACCGCAGTTTTTCCGAGCATCTGAACTTCCTGGGGAATCTGTCCTTTTCCCGGCGTCAGCGGGGAGCGGTGGAACAGAATCAATTTGAGCTGACCCATGAATTTGAAGGGGACACGCTGATGTTTGACTGGACACCGGTTTCTGAAAATCTGGTTTTTCTGTCCAACCCTGATTTCACCGAGATGGCATTGTTTGATCTGGATGAAAGCCTGTATGCCTTTTATCCTTATCAGGAAGTGTATGGAGAGTTCAGCGGATACATTCTGGATGAAAAACTATACTGGCTCATCGGCTTTGATAAAATTAACGACATCACGAAATATCATCATCAGAAAACGGAATCTTTCAATAACAACGGTCTCACCGGATCAGCCATGGAAGATCTGGTGGTTCAGGAATATGAAAACTACTGGTGGGGAGTATGGAATGAAAATTATCAACCGCCGTTGGTTGATTCATTGACGGCTGATTTGATTTTCGAAGCAACACATGGTACGTCAGTGGAAAACAAAATTTCCGAAACCGCTGCCGCCGGTCTGGCAGACGCCCAGGCATTCAGTGTCAGGGGCAATTCCATCGAAAACAGTTATAACCTGATAGAAGCTGTCACCATTCCAACCAATTTTGCCTGGAATATGGGGCAAGGCCATTCTCTGACGCTTTACTTTGACCAACAGTGGAAAACAGAGGAATGGAACAGATCCGTCATTGATGAAACCAGCGGTGCCGCAGACAATACAACCAGCGCGGAAATCAATACCTACAGTATTTACGGCAGTCTGACCCAGCGTCTCTTTGGGAAATATTCATTCACGTTCCTCTACGATTATGAGGATGTTGAGAACAAAACAGCCGTCGGCAAGACCACCAGCTCGGATGAATGGCTGGGATATGAGTTTGCCTGGGACATCAATCACCAGAGCCAGATTTCTATTTTCTTTGGATCCATCAAAGGAGGCCGTATCTGTGCCAACGGTATTTGCGCAGAACAGCCGGACTTTGACGACGGCATCCGGGTGACTTTCAGAAGTATTTTTTAATCCGTCAGCAGCCGGTCTGTCCGGCAGACAGAACGGATAAACGTGCCTTTTCAGAATTTGCGCAGCGTGACACTGAATCCCGGGTCCAAGGCGTGCCCGGGGTTCATGCCATAAATAAGCCCTAAGATATATCAATTTCTGAATTGAGCTAAAATTTCCCGCATATGCTAAAAACATGGTATGGGTGAAGTGTGCAGATTAAATTTGCCTGCGATTGCGTGTAAGAATTGTTACAACCTGTCAATATACATATATTGCTAATTACCTATGTAGTATTGAAAATTTCCTGCTGTTATTTCCGTTAACTAACCACACTATGGGGGAAAAATGAAAAAACTGTTAGTCCTGATGGCTGCATGTTCCCTGATGTTTGCCCAGACCTATATGGCGGGCGATATCGTCAGCGACACCCATCAAAATCAGGAGTTCACCACTTGCTATGGTGATTATCCCAACGATACATTCTCACTTGCAGATCTTAACGGGGCCGTGAATGGCGGTGATTATCACATCATCTTCATTGACATGGCCACCACGTGGTGAGGCACCTGTTATTCGGACATCGGTGCGATGGACCAAAGAGCTATGAGTTGGGAAGATGAGACCAGTGTGATATTCCTGACAACTTTATCAGATATTGGGCAACCTTATTCCTGTCAGCAATGGGGTGACGGCGGAGAGCCGGGCATCCCAGTGATCATCGAGGACCCCAGCCAGACATACTTTGGCTGGTTTCATGATCATTACAACGGCTGGCCCAGTTATGTACTCATCGATCATGAGATGCGCGTTCGGGCCAAACCATGGACCTACGACAATAATTCCAATTATGAATCAGAATGTTACATGATAGACGGATGCGTCGGCGGTGACACGGACGATTTCATTCAGCAGTTGGTGGATGAATGCGGTCCCTGCAACAATCCCGACCTGGATGAAGACGGTATTCTGAACGAAATTGACAACTGCCCCGAAATCTTCAATCCTGATCAGCTGGATGATGACGGCGACGGACTGGGTGATGTCTGCGATGACTGCCATAACTATCTGGGTGATGTGAATGACGACGGAACGATTGACATTCTGGATATTGTGACCATTGTGAACATCATTCTGAACGGCGGCGGCGGCGGTTACACGGACTGCGCCATCATGGATGCCGATTACAGCGGTGACGGAACTGTCAATGTTCTGGATGTCATCCAGATCATCAATTTCATTGTGGGTCCTGCACGCGGAGATATACATTCTCAGGGACGTGCCCAGATAAATTTCCAGAGAAATGGTTCCGACCTGCTGGTCAATGTCAGCAGCGGACATTCCATTCATGGAATTGAACTTGCCATCCTGGGCAATCACCAGATTCAGCTGAACGATCAGCCCGGCATTACTTCTCTTTCAAAGGCAGCGGACGATATAACCCGCCTGATTGCCTATTCCCCCGTGAATGAGGCGTTTGCCGGCAGCACCGCACAGTTTCAGATTTCCAATGGAGCCGCGCTTGAGTTCGAAGATATGCACATCATTGTCGGAGACGCTGCAGGTCAGAAAATGGAACTGACCAAATCCGTTTCAGATGATGTGTTTGAGTCCGGACCTTACGCATTCCGTCTGAACAGCGTGTATCCCAATCCTTTCAATCCGGTAGCAAACATCTCCTTTACTGTCCCTGCAGATGGGAAGGTTGAAATTACAGCCTATAACACTGCCGGCCGGGAAGTGGATGTATTGTTTGCAGGAAACCAGACGGCAGGAACACACCGCATTTCCTGGAATGCCGGTCACCTGCCTTCAGGCGTTTACTACATTAAGTTAACCAGCAACAACAAAGTTGAAACAGTGAAAACTGTTTTGATGAAATAACATTCAAATCTACGATCCAACAAAGAGGTAATATGAAAAAAACCATCAGCATCATTATGGCACTGCTGCTTGCATTCACATTTGCATCCGACTATAACGTGGGCGATATTGTATCTGAAGCCGATCAGAACATATCATTTCCGGTTTGCTACGGCGAATATCCAACCGACCAATTCATGCTGGCTGACCTGAACGGTGAACTGAACGGCGGCGACTGGTTTGTGACGATGATTGATATTTCCGCTACATGGTGCGGTCCCTGCTTCGATTTTATTCCCGAGTTTGACGACATTATTGACAGCTGGAGCGAGGAAGACAATTTCTTCGGCTTCGCTGCTATGATGGATCTGAACCAGCCATACACCTGTACCCAGTGGGGCAACTTCGGAATCATGGGCATCCCCATGATCACCAATGACGGAAACGGTTTCGGGGACCATATTTTTGAATGGTTCAATACCGGTAATGCCATACCCAGCACCGTTTTCATTACTCACGAAATGGAAGTGTATTACAAGGCCAACCAGGTCTCTGAATATCTCGCCAATATCAAAATCGAAGAGATGCTGGAAGACTGCGCTCCCTGCAATGATCCGGACTTTGACGATGACACCATTTTGAATGAAGTCGACAATTGTCCGAACACATACAATCCGCTTCAGGAAGACAGCGACGGTGACGGCGCAGGCGATGCATGTGATGACTGCCATGATATGGCCGGTGATGTCAACGACGATATGACGGTGGATATTCTGGATATCGTGACCATTGTCAATATTATCCTTTCCGGCGGATTTGATGCGGTTGGATTTACCGATTGTGAAAAAAGTGATGCCGATTACAGCAGCGACGGCACCATCAATGTGCTGGATGTGATTCAGGTGATTAACTTTATTTTCAGCGCTGCACGGAGTATCGGCGAACAGACAGCAGAAGCCGAGATCGGCTTTGAAACCGTTGGGAATGATCTGGTGATCACACTGACTTCTGATGCAGCGGTGCACGGAATCGAAATGGCATTCCCAAGCCGCACTGCAGCCGATATTGAGCTGAAGGACAATGATCATATGACCGTTGCAGTCATGCAGGAAAACGGTATTCAGCGCATGGTCGCCTACAGTCTTATGGGTGAAAGTTTTCAGCAGAATGATATTCAGTTCACGCTCTTCGGAGCTGCGGACACGGATGTTCATGTGATAGCGGGGGATGCAAACGGACAGGCGATGACACTGACCAGGACAGCCGGTGCTGTCAGCATGGCAGAAGTGATCAGCCTGAATGCCGTGTATCCCAATCCTTTCAATCCGGTGACTCAGGTGTCCTACAGTCTCAACGCAGACAGCAATGTCCGTCTGACAGCCTACAATCTGAACGGACAGAAGGTGGACGTTCTGGTGAATGGCCCCCAGTCAGCCGGCAGTCACAGTTTCACATGGAACGCCGGCCACCTGCCTTCCGGAGTATATTATCTTCGAATGGAAGCGGGCAGCCAGGTTGAAACGCTGAAAGCAGTATTAATGAAATAGCATTCACTGTTTTTGTGGATGAAAGGGGTGCAATGCACCCCTTTTTTCTTTTGTCGGAATATTGAATACCATATAAATTACTGGGCTGTCTTTCAGCGGTATTTGGGGAATCGTTCAACGGCAGGACAGCGGACTCTGACTCCGTCAATCTAGGTTCGAATCCTAGTTCCCCAACTTGATCAGCAGGATATCCATTTATAGATGGTCATTGCTGATTTTTATTATTAGGCGCATTCGTCTAGGGGTTAGGACGCTGGCCTCTCACGCCGGTAACAGGGGTTCGATTCCCCTATGCGCTACTCCGCACCCGTGGCTCAATTGGATAGAGCACTTGGCTACGGACCAGGGGGTTGCAGGTTCGAGTCCTGCCGGGTGTACGTCACAAAAAATCCGTCGAAAGACGGGTTTTTTGTTTATGGCAAGAAATTGCCTTTGGCAATTTTTGCTGGATGACTTCTCCTTATAACATAGGGTGAAGGTTCCCTGCCTGCGTGACGCTGTCAGGCAGGGAGTCCTGCCGGGTGTACGTCACAAAAAATCCGTCGAAAGACGGGTTTTTTGTTT
>CAZGNZ010000026.1:55239-60215 GCA_964527215.1 uncultured bacterium
ATGGCAAGAAATTGCCTTTGGCAATTTTTGCTGGATGACTTCTCCTTATAATATAGGGTGAAGGTTCACTGCCTGCGTGACGCTGTCAGGCAGGGAGTCCTGCCGGGTTTACGTCACAAAAAATCCGTCGAAAGACGGGTTTTTTGTTTATGGCCGGATATCAATTTTGGTGATTATTGCAGACGTTTTTTCTCTGTCCGCAAATGCTGTCTTTGCTGACACAGTTCTTTAAGAAGCAATACACTCACTGGTCCGAAAGGATCAAGTCTACCACAGTGACGATGTCCAGTACATCGATCATTAGATCCTGATTTAAATCCGCAGTATAAAATTGGAAGGCAACAGGCATATCGCTGCCCAGGATAAACTGGACCAGTAAAACCGCATCGAGTACATCCACCAACTGATCCAGGTTGGCATCCCCCAATACCGGATTCATTTCCTCCGTATCCAGATTGATATCGAATACACCTTCATGCTGTTCATTGACCCATTCCAGCGGAATGATCCGGTTGACCGCATCCGGATGGGATGCCCAGGGATCTGATTCAATATAAGGATCGCCTTCAAAATAAAGCTGGGTGATCAGACTGTGTCCCGAATAGGTACTGACCTGGTAATGTACATGCCGAGGTCGAATGGACCCGCTTCCGTACCTGCCCGGCAGAATACTGTCATAGAAATAGAAGCCTGATTCATTTGTGAAAAACCGGGCCCGCAGGTTGTACTGATCCATGCCGGGATTGCCGGTGTCGCAGTCTTCCGTAATACTGTAGCAGCCATCTTCATTGGCATGCCAGACTTCCACCATTACACCTGCCAGATGATTCTGACAATCGCTGGATTTGATGGTTCCCGAGATAAACATCCGTTCTCCCGGCTCATCGGGATGCGCCATCATGTTCCGCACCGGGGCATCGGAAACGTAATACGGACCCAGTATATCAATGGTGGTAGTTTCACAGTCCTGGGCTGTCAGGGTGCCCGTCAGAAGTATCAGGGTCAAAACAAAATGGGTGCTTTTCATTGACTTTCCCTTTTCGGTTATACAATTTTTATTGAATCGATATTCAGAGCTTTTTGTACTAAAAAGGGCAGCTGACGCTGCCCTTTTTGATATTGTTTACAAATGTCGGTCCTGAGACCGTCACCCTGAATATTTCCGGTTGTTTTTCATGACATGAATTTAATCGATTTCGAGAATATATTACAGAAAATATTTTGATCGCGGGAATCTTCTCAGCATTCGTCAAAAACGAATTTCTCCCGCCAGGCATGTGAAAAAAACCCGCTGAAACCAGAGGCCGCTGCGGATTTTTCTGTGCACGAAGTTCATTATTGGATTTTAATCAGATAACCGGCTTTCAGTCCGTATGTATTTTTAAAAATAATTTCATCTTCGTACCCACAAATTCTTCACTGTTTACCTCCAGCCTGCCTCCAAATTCCATAAGCAGCCCATGGACAATGGACAGGCCCAGACCGGTGCCCTCACCCACTTCCTTTGTGGTATAAAATGGATCCAGGCAATGATACACCTGGTCATTCGTCATGCCAATTCCGTTGTCTTCCACCTCCAGAATCACGGTTCTTTTTGATTTCGTTTTAGAGGCTCGAATCACAATGCTTTTCTCATAACCATCCTTGGAATCCAGTATTTCACTCTTTTGGTTCACGGCATGAAGCGAATTCGACAGAAGGTTGACAATGATTTGCTCAAGCTGCTGCGGATTAAAAATAATTCTCGGCATATTCTCAGGAATATCAATTTCAAATTTTATCCCCTGATTGGAAAATCGTTCATGAAAGAATATGGTGGCTTTTTTTATCGGTTCTTTAATTTTTATCGGTTCCTTTGAATTGACCCGTTTTCTGGCAAAATTCCGCATATGGTCAATGATATCCACAGCACGTTCAATCTCTTCATTGATTTTGTCAATACCTTCCAGAAGCTCCTTTTTAAACTCAGTATCTTTATGGTTCAGCAACCCGAAATATTCATTTTGTGCTTTAATGATTGCGAGAGGTTGATTCAGTTCATGGGCAACTCCGGTGGCCATTTCGCCCAGAGAGGACAGTCGTCCGGCATGGGCAAGCTGGGCTTGTTTTTCATTCACTTCATTTGTTCGAATCTCAACAAGTTCTTCAAGATGTTCCCGGTATCTGTTTAATTCATTTTCTGCCCAATGCCTCATGGTTACATCTCGAAGCGAGCCGACCGCATGTCTGATATCTCCCTGGTCCTGCTTTACCTTCAAATTCATCGAGCAGTAGCAGATGGCATCATCCTCCCCGTACAATTCAACTTCATAATCGGACAGCACCGTGTTTGTCAGAACAGTGTTAACAATCTCTTCACGCGCGGATTGATTGGGAAACAGATTCAATATCGGTTTACCGATCAGGTGCTCCCGGTTGATGCCGGTCAGTTTCTGGATTGAAGGGCTTATCTCTATAATTTCCCCGTCCGACTTGATTTCAAAATACACATCCTGGATGTTTTCAAAGATGCTGTGATACTTCTCCCAGCTGTCATGCAATTTTTTTGTGCGCTCCTTCACCTTTAACTGTAAAAGATTTCTTTCGGTGCGCAAATCATCCTCTGCCTTCTTAATCCTGAGCATCACATTGACCTGGGCTGCCAATTCCCCGGCATCTACCGGTTTTGTCAGATACGCATCTCCCCCCATTTTCAATCCTTTCACTTTGTCAACTGTTTCGGTCATGATCCCGGTCAAAAAAATGATTGGAATATTTTTTACTGAGGAGTGTTCTTTTATTTTCTGACAAACCTTGTAACCATCCAGATCCGGAAGCTGAATATCCAGTAAAATGGTGTCAGGCAAAAAGGTAATTGTTTTTTGGAATCCCTCCGCTCCGGATGATGCTGTTTCAATATCCAGATCGGGAATCATTTTAAGGAGAAGCTGTTTTATTGAAGTGAGGTTGGATAAATGATCATCAATGATCAGGATTCTTGAACGGTGTATGCCGGAGGATTGAAAATCATTAGATTTGCTGGCTTTTTTTTCTGTTGTTGAATCCTGAGACATTCCGCCCTAAAAAATAAGTGGTTATTGAAAACTGGGTTAACGGCTAATTTCAGGAGACCTGTCTTGGGTGAGTTTACACACCCTGTGCCGATTTGCACAACCGGATTTTGGATCCAATCAGTTAATTATTTAAAGAACTGCACTTAAAACTTCTTCGACTTCCGTCAGTTTGGAATTTGCATATATACTTTTAAATGACTTTAATGCGGCATTGTAAGCCTGCCTGGCTTTTTCTGAATCATTCATTGCTGCATAACATTTCCCTAATTCAAATTGGGTCTCCCCTGAAGTAAGAGGATTGTTTTGGGATTCGTTGATCGCAAGACTGGTTTGAAAATGTGACAGCGCAATATCAAAGTTGCTGTTTTCCCGGTGAATCATCCCCAAAACACGGTTAATATCTGCAAGACTGACATCATCCCCAAAATCCTTGATTAGTGAAAATGCATCGATGGCCGAGGTCAGGGCAGAATCAAGATCTTTTGTCAAACACTGGTTCTCCGCAATTTCCAGAAGCGTTAATCCCTTCATCTGTGCATTTCCATTGTCATCACACAGTCTGAAGCATTTATCCAGCTGCTGCAGCGCCAGAGCATGATCTCCCTTGAACTTATACACCAGACCGATACTGTGATTTATCCGTATTGTCAAATCAATGTTCTGCTGTTTTTCGGCCAACAGAAGGCTTTCTTCAAAATGATTAATCGACTCTTCCCAGTTTCCCTGTATTACATGCAGGTTTCCCAGATTATATGCCGTCTTGATCTGAGTGGTTTCCAGATCATGATCCATCGCAATGCCCCGGGCCTTTTCAAACAGCTTCTGAGCTTCGTCAAACTGCCCGCTCTCAATTTCCAAAGCCCCAAGTGAATTGGTGACACCGGAAATACCCATCCAATCAGACAATTCATAAAAGATTTCAAGACTCTGAGCGAAATCCTGTTTTGCTTTGGGAAGGTCACTGTGATAAAACGCGATTTCAGCCAGCATTTTGTAAGTATTGGCTCTTATTCGCTTATCGGAAGCGGTGCCGTATTCCGTTTTAATCAGGTTCAAAACATATTCGGCTTTTTGAAAATGACCGTACTGAATGGACAGTTGACCGATTTTAAACAGCAGCTGGATATAATTCTGTTCAGTGCTGTACTGTCTGGCCTGAAGCAGCAAAATATCGAAATTCAGGAACTGTGAAATATCCGGACCCTGAAGCTTTCCTGCTTCAGCGGGCTGCAGCAGTCCCTGATCATTTCGAAATTTTTTAAACACTTCACCAAATTCATCCGTACAGTATTTCAAGGCAAGACTGTGCACTTCAGATACGAATTTATTTGTGATAGTATTTTTCATCTATTCACTAATCAATCTTTATATCAAATCAACCAATGTTAATGACCTGCAGCCACCATTTTACTCCTGATTTCCTTCGTCACCGCCCAGTGCCCAACCGAACCTCGTGAAATGGTCAACATACACGGAGATGGTTTGCGCCTGTTCATCAAGATCAGAATCTGAAACCAGTATCCATGTATCTGTGTCCTCGTCGTACCAGTACACGTCCAAATCTTCCGGGTCACCCTGGAAATTCAGACTCGCATAGGACAATGTCACATATACCGGCTGCTGAAACTGCTGTCCGGGGAGAAAATCGACGGCGGCATTGCACTGCTCGGCATCCAGCGGAATGGCCAACTGAGCATAAACCCAGGCAGCACGGTAAAAGGTGACGGCAAGCACATATTCGTAGTATTCAAAGCCATGCAGTGAGAAATACCAATTCTGTGAATCCGCATAAGAATCGGCTGAATTCATGAAACTGCTTGCCAAATTCAAAAAAATCCAGCTGGGTGAATCAATATACTCAGCATAGTCTAACCCATCTTAAGCAATTCGACCCCGATTTCCACTTTTTTCAGCATATTCGGA
>CAZGNZ010000027.1:0-58611 GCA_964527215.1 uncultured bacterium
CTTTTTTTCGTCTGCTGATATCACGGCAGATTACCTGCTCTGCTGATTTCCCTTGGTATTGAATTGGTATAACACTAACCTCTACAGGGATGGTTTTTCCGAATTTAGTTATCGCAGCGGATTCATATTTATCCGGTACATCTTTACCCGCTATTCTATTTCGATAATATTCCAGTACTTTAGTTTTTTCGTCAGGTGAAATAAAATCAATGAAATTCTGTCCGACTAACTGCTCTGCTTTATATTCTGATATCTCTATCAACTGTTTATTCACATATTGTATCTTTCCGTCAGCAATTACAAAGATACTGTCATTTGAGCTTTCAATCAGGGTTCGGTATTTTTCTTCGCTCTGACTTAGTGCTTCAATCAATGATTTCTGCTCGGTGATGTCAATAAACATGGTCTGGGTGGCTGGTTCACCATTGAAAGCAATGAGTGTACTATGGATTTCCAGCCAGCGGACGCACCCGTTCTTATGTATAATCCTGTATTCTGATCTTGGGTTGACCTTATCACCCCTGATCCTTTTTTCAAATGTGCTGAAAAATCGCTGCCGATCATCAACGTGGATCAGGTCTCTCAGTTGGTCGGGAGAAAAATCCATTAACTCATCAGGTGAAAATCCAGTTAATTTCTCCATGGGCTTACTTGCATAACTCAGCCTTACCGGATCACTTTGGGCAATTACCAAACCCTGGATAGATGATTCGACCATGGTTTTGTATTTTTCCTCGTTTTCTCTTAACCTGTTCTCCACATTTTTCTGTTTGGTGATTTCCCGGGTCACTTCAACTGCACCAATGATTTGACCGTCGTCTTCTCTCACGGGGAAAGTTCTGATGAACCAATACCTGCCGTCAGGGGTGACCCTCTCCTGTTCCTGGGTTTTCCCTGTTTCCATGGCTTGTAATACCGGGCAGCGATCGCAGGGTTCGCTGCGCTGTGCCCAAATCTCATAACAATATCTGCCATCCAAATCATCAATCGTTGCATTTACAGAGTCGGCTGCCGCCTGGTTGGCCCATACCATTTGAAGATCATTATTTTGATACGACACCAGTTCTGACACACTTTGCAGAATGAGTCTTTTATCATGCTCGGATTTTTTAAGTGCATTTTCCGTGATTTTCAGCTGCTGCTGTCCAGCAAGGTGGTCAAAAGCCATCTTTATCTTATCGGGAATCAGGTCAGTAAAATCCTTTGATTTCACTATGTAATCCAAAGCTCCCATCTTCATCATTTCAACCGCGATTTTGGCATCACCGGTTCCGGTCATGACCACAAAAGGCACATCCAATCCTTGCTTAGTCAGATTTCCCAGCAGTTCCTTCACGCTCATATCCGGCAGATTGTATTCCAGGAGCAAGAGCGCATCCTTGTTTTCCATGATCAGTGATGTGGCTTCTTCAGCTGTTCTGGATGACAGTGTTTTGAAGCCTTCTCGATTTAAACATCCATCAATGAGGTGGTTTAATTTGATATCGGCTTCCACAATAATTACGGGTCGGAGCAGTTCATTTGCCTTCATCTTTGTCCTGGTTTCATCTTTTTGAATATGCATGTTTCACTCCTTAAAAAAGATCAGGGATCCCAACAATGCGCAAATACACACGAACCTGATTAATTCATGAGAATTCTGTTACGATGATTATCCGGGTCAATCCGCTGTGTTCCGTCAGGCGACGGATTTTCAATATGTCAATAAAAAGATTTCGATGTACTATTCAGTACGCCTTCACCCAATTTCTTCGGTTGCCTTGTAAAATGAGAACCCTGCAGGTTCCATAAAGGAAAATACTAATCGGAAACTCACCAGAAAAGGAGCAGGGGTGCACCCTTTTCCGCATTAACACATCTGCATCCCCTCATCACAAAGTTTCATGAATTTCCCATGCAAACGATCAATTTGATACAGCCCCATTCGACTTATATGTACAATTATGCCTTTTTAAAATGCCTACATGTTCAACTTTGCCGAAAAGTGAAAAATCTGTTCGGTTTCAGTCGACAAATCACGGTACTGGAACCAGACTTCCGTTTGGATACAGGTTTGCATCCGCCCGGCCGGTTATTGACCATGGCAGTCGGAGCACTCCGGCGGGGCAATCAGATCTATATCGATATGGCAGTTCCGACAGTCATTATCATTGTGACCATGGAATTCAAGATGGTTTTCCGCCGGCTGATGGCATTGGATGCAGCCGATGTCCGCATAGCGATGCTCCCAGACAGGCAGGTCCCAACCCAACACAGGATTGTGGCATGTACTGCAGTAGCTGACCGGAAATTCCTGAATGCTGTGATTCGGTTGATCCGTATTGTCGTATATATTCTGATGGCAATCCCCGCAGGCCATAAACGCGCTGAAGTGCAGAGGAGTGCAGCATTCAAAAGGGCTGTCACTGCATACTTGAGCCTCTTCGCAATCCAGCGGCTGAATAATAACATTCACCATTTCGATAACATCCAGAATATCAACCATCCCGTCCCAGTTCATATCGGCGGCCCATAATTCCCTGCTTCCAGGTTCCGGATTCACAACCTCAAGGATGATGCTGACCTCCTGAATGATGTCTAAAACATCCAGCGTACCGTCACCGGTTATATCTCCGGGCAGCCATTGAATTTGAGAATACATCAATGATCCGGCGGTCAGAATACATAACAAAATATTCTTCACTGGAATTTCCTTTCACAAATGATGTTGACAAGAAGATTAGTTTCTGCGGTTGTGAAATTTACATATATCTTTCAGCTTCAGCCATAATTATTCAGGAAAATGCATTCGTTTACAGCTATGATCTGTCCGGTCAATGATGCGATGTTGAGAATTTTGTCAGCGACAAGGGTGGCTGCACCGCCCGGCAGCGGCTGGCGGAAGGGCGGAGCAGAGAATCTTCTGAGCAGGAATGAACACGGACGTCTCATTGGTTCACGACGCATCACCGCCTCCTCGTCCGGCCCCCAGGAATCTTTAACATGTTTATTCATATTTATACTATTACTGCAGATTACTGCATATTTATATGTTTTATCAGGAATCATCCAGTATATTCATGTATACTATTGTTTACTCCTCAAGAGACTGATTATTGCGCCGATCTTATCAGTAGTGCTTCACGATCAACGTCACCGGGACAGACATTCCCGGCTCCGTGTTCATTCCATTCATCGATCGAAAGCAGCTAATAACATCAAAGCCGTGGGGCATATGGATATGCGCCGCGGAGATTCGGATACGGGGATCGACCCATCCAATCGAACCCTCATTCGAAACAGTTGAAAGCATGCATCACTTCAGACAGGAGGGCAAACCATCAGACCATGACATGCACCGCAGCTTGGGAAAATGCAGAATATGATATGATCTGATCCCTGATCGTCTGACAGGCAGCATGCACTCCGTGACAAGGATGTCACATGACAAGGAAGTCAAAGCAGTAACAAGGAGGTTATTCAATGAGCAATCTCATGCGAGTTGGCTCAAATGTTCAGGCGCTGAACGCCCTGAGACAGTTTGAGAAAACCAACAACTCCATCGCGGATTTACAATTCCGGCTCGCCACTGGAAAACGTATCAACTCCGCGCAGGACGACACAGCCGGCTATGCCATCGGCAATCTGCTGGAAAGCCGGACCATCGGTCTGCAGCAGGCCTACAAGAATGTAGGCAATGCACAGAACATACTGAATATCGCCCAGGGCGGTTACAATGCCCAGATGCAGATTCTCCAGGATATCAAAGCAAAGGTGGGGCAGGCATCAGACGACTCCATCGACAGCACCCAGCGGGCAGCCATTGACCGACAGGTGTCGGCACTGCTGGAAGAACTGGATGACATCATGTATCAGACCAAGTGGAACGGAGAAAGCGTTCTGGACGGTTCATCCAACGGCACCTTTGCCTTTCAGGTGGGTGCGGAAGCGGAAGACACCCTGAATGTGGTACTGGATTCATCCAATTCCGCAGCGGTGGGTACCGATGATGTTGTATTGTCCACCATGGATCTGACAACCAGTTCCTCAACTGCCGCAGCAGCCATGGCAACGGTGGATAATGCCATCGCCAGTCTGGCTGAGTCGGTACAGACAGTGGGTAACTACCTGGTACGACTGAAAAGCAAAGAAGAGGCCCTTTCAGTATCGGTTACGAATACCGAAGCCGCAAGGAGCCGCATTGTGGATGCGGACTTTGCCGAAGAGCAGATGTCGCTGATGAAGTATCAGATTCTTCAGCAGACCGGTCTTTCGGCCCTTTCCCAGGCGAATTCAGCCCCGCAGGCAGTTCTCGCGTTATTCCAGTAATCCTGTAAAGGGATTATTGAAGCAGCTGTTTGAAAAGAGTATCAGAAAGGAGACAGCATGAGTGGTATCATGAGTGTCAAGGAAGTTGCGAGCTTTTTGAGGATACGTGAGCAGACCGCCTACCGTCTGGTTCAGCAGGGCAAGATCCCTGCTGTTAAGATCGGAGGTCAGTGGAAGGTGATGTCAGATCATCTGGACCGCATGTTCGAAGAAATGCTTGCAGAGAAGATGAAAGTTCTCAAGGAGTAAAACCATTCTCCATCAGTTTTAAGTGCAGCCCGTCAGTCGACGGGCTGTTTTTGTTTGTGCGCCCACCGGAAAAGGAACGGTATTCTGCCAGAAAACAATAGCGAACTCATTCCTTTTCAAATATCGAAATTCCATCAAATTTATTGAATTCTATTGAATATTAACCATATTCACACAAACAAACACAATCATACTGATTGTTTTCTGTTGACTATAATTATCTTTGATTAAAATTAAGAACTCATACATACTGACGACAATCATACCAGATGAATGGAATCGGGAAAAAACAATAGGCGGTTGGATTTTCCCAAATCAAAAAAGGAAATGAGCAGGGATGCTCATAACTACACGGAGGTTATCTGTATGAGTGACTTAATGAGAGTGAATGCAAACATCCAGGCGATGCAGTCCCTGAAGTCTCTGGTTTCTATTAATACGAAACTGGGGAATCATCAGTATCGGATGAGTACTGGTAAACGCATTAACACGGCACAGGACGACACTGCCGGTTATGCTATCTCAAAAGAACTGCAGGCACGGGTCAATGGTCTGAAACAGGCCAGCGCCAATGTTGGCAACGCAAAAAACATCCTGAACATTGCAGAAGGCGGCTATCAGTCCCAGATGGCAATCCTTCAGACAATTAAGGATAAGGTTATCCAGGCAGCAGACGATTCTCTGAACAGCGATCAGAGAACTGCCATTAATAACCAGGTGACGGCTCTGTTGAATGAATTGGACGATATCAGTGCACAGACAAAATGGAACGGTGAAGCGCTTATGGGCGGTTCCACCAAAAACTTCCAGGTCGGGACCGATCAGGGAGACAGCATTGCAGTCTCACTGGATGCATCCACGTCAGCGTCTGTTGGCGCAAGCACCGATGTCAGTTCAATTGACTTGACCACCCAGTCCGGTGCATCCTCGGCAATCGGAACCATAGACAGTGCAATCTCGGCACTATCTTCTTCAATCCAGGAAGTCGGTGATTACCAGGTACGTCTGTCAACCAAACAGAATTCCCTGGCGGTAAGTGTCACCAACACGGAGGCTGTGCGAAGCTCCATTGAGGATGCTGATTTCGCAACTGAGCAGATGGAAGTACTGAAGCTTCAGATTCTGCAGCAGACTGCACTGAGTTCGTTCTCCCAGTCCAATGCTGCTCCTCAGACTGTGCTCTCTCTGTTCCGGTAGAACTCATTACAATAAGGTAAGGTGAAAAATGAGCACCTGTTTGTTAAACCTTAAAGGAGTTTGCTGGAATGAAAGAGATCATGGGTATTAAAGATGTATCAACTTACTTGAATATAAAAGAACAGACAGTCTATCGGTTGGTACAACAGGGAAAAATACCTGCCATAAAAATAGGAGGTCAATGGAAGGTAAAAGCTGAACACATCGATAGGATGTTTGATGAAATACTGAACGAAAAGCTAAAAGAACTGAAAAGTTAAAACGAGTTCTCCAAAAAGCCCCCACCACCAGGGGGCTTTTTTTTTGCCCTGTTACACATTTGAGAAACCTTTGTTTTGTCACTATTTCCACTACAATGTAATGGTTGCGATGTCCGAAGGCACTCGAAATCAGTGAATCGTTGTTTGAATCCCACACCTTTCCGAAAATATCCAACCCACTCATAATACTCCTTTAACTCCATTGAATTCCTTTTACCCATCCGCTTCCTTCCGGGTTGGCAATGGATAAGGGATATCCATAGTATTAGCCCGGATATTTCATGAGACTTCGCAATGAGATGATGAAAATGATTGATTCTACAAGGCATATGAAGAAAAATGAGTGAAATCGTACTGGACAGTACGTTGAGAACATTTTTCGAGTATAACGCTGTAGAATTGAGCAGATCCATCATCGGAATAGATTTCTCATGAAATATTCGGGTTAGATAGCATTGCGAAGCAGAAATCTGAAATTAATCCAAACAGGGTGGATATTCGGATTTCAGCATTTATTCATTTCAGCTTCAATAACAGAGACTCTTTGATAATACCTATAATACAGGTGAACGAAAGAGCTGTCGCGTCTGACCCTGAAATCGAACTGGTGAAATCCAGTATTCTCAAATTATCATTTTCGATATCCTGATTCTTGATATGATCTGAACGAGCAGGCAGCGGGACCAGGTGCTCACCGCCCGCGAAGGAATCATTCGGAATCTATCTTGTTTTGGAAGCTGCTTCTGATTTGAAACAGGTTTTGCGCTCCTGAATCTCGAAATACTTAACTTCAATATTGTCAACTCACAATAGACATACACTACACAATGCTATGCACATTTTATACATTTATAAATATTTTTACCGTTTTTTATACATTTTTACTAAAGTATACTGATATCCTGCCGATAATATGACCAGAAGGCTTTTTAAAACAATGTTTCGACAAGGATGTCAATTCAAAAACACGGAGGTTTATAATGAGTAACCTGATGAGAATCGGATCAAATGTCCAGGCCTTGAACGCCTTAAGACAGTTTGAAAATACCAACACCCAAATGGCGGAAATCCAATTCCGCATGGCAACCGGCAAGCGGATCAACAACGCTCAGGATGATACGGCCGGATACGCAATCGGCAATCTTCTGGAAAGCCGCACTATTGGTCTTCAGCAGGCCTATAAAAATGTTGGCAATGCTAAAAATATTCTGAATATCGCTCAGGGCGGATACAGTGCCCAGATGGCAATTCTCCAGGATATCAAAGCAAAAGCCAGTCAGGCATCGGATGATTCACTGGATACTGACCAGCGGTCAGCCATCAACGACCAGGTTAATGCGCTGCTGGAGGAACTGGATGACATTCAGGCCCAGATCAAGTGGAACGGCGTTAGTATTCTCAGCGGCGGTTCAGAAGGCGAATTCAGTTTTCAGGTCGGTGCAGATTCCACGGATGTGCTGCATGTAGATCTGGACGCATCTTCATCCAATAATATTGGTGAAAGTGTGGATCTGGTTGGAAATATGGATTTGATCACCAGTGCAACCACTGCCGCGGACTCCCTGAATTACATTGACGATGCCATCGCCGCGCTGGCCAGCTCGGTTCAGGAAGTCGGTAACTACCTGGTTCGCCTGGAATCCAAAGAAGAAGCCCTTTCGGTATCTATTACAAATACAGAAGCAGCCCGCAGTCGGATTGAGGATGCAGACTTTGCCGAAGAGCAGATGGAACTGATGAAACTTCAAATATTGCAGCAGACCGGATTGACGGCCCTTTCTCAGGCCAATGCCGCACCGCAGGCCGTTCTGGCACTCTTCCAGTAAGAACTCATCAGGTTATCAAGTGGGGGTCTCAAAGTGGGACCCCTTTTTTTTATAAGTATTTTGCCGATTCCATGAATATTTATTGTTTAATAATATATTACACTGATTAACAAACATTATTATTAAAGTCTGCTCTATTTATGCCGATACTATTATTGTGACACCTGCAGCTGCATTAAGCAGCTCAATCAAATTCAGGTAAGGAGGCCATATGAGCAACCTCATGCGCGTAGGATCAAATATTCAGGCATTAAATGCGCTTAGACAATTTGGGACTACAAATGACAAGATATCCGAGATTCAATTCCGTCTTGCAACTGGAAAAAGAATTAACCATGCTCAGGATGATACTGCCGGGTATGCCATTGGGAATTTACTGGAAAGCCGGACAATCGGCCTGAAGCAGGCTTATAAAAATATTGGGAACGCAAAAAACATTCTCAATATCGCCCAGGGCGGATACAATGCCCAAATGGCTCTCCTGCAGGAAATAAAATCCAAAGCCAGCCAGGCTTCTGATGATTCTATCAATGATGACCATCGGCTGGCTGTCTCCAATCAGGTCAACGCTTTGCTTGAAGAATTTGATGATATCCAGGAGGAGACCAAGTGGAACGGTGTAAGTGTTATTGACGGCTCATCCAACAGCAGTTTCTACTTCCAGGTCGGGGCAGATTCAACAGATGCCCTGAACGTTTCATTGGATGCCTCCGACTCAAACAGTATTGGTGTCGACAGCATTGCCTTGAATGACAATCTGGATCTAAGCAATTCGGCATCAGCCGCTGAATCGCTGAATGTTATTGATGATGCCATCGCCAGCCTCGCAAGTTCGGTCCAGAACGTCGGCAACTACATTGTGCGCCTGGATTCAAAGGAGGATGCAATGTCAGTATCAATAACCAACACTGAATCCGCCCGCAGCCGTATCATAGATGCGGACTTTGCCGAAGAACAGATGTCACTGATGAAATTTCAGATTCTGCAACAGACTGGACTAAGTGCACTGTCCCAAGCCAACTCAGCCCCCCAAGCTGTACTCTCACTGTTTCAGTAGGCAGAATCAATCTCCGCAATTGAAGGGACAGCTTTGAGGGGTTGTCCCTTTTTTTTTACAATCAAGACCCACTGTCCATTGTATTTTTTTCATCCCCTGCGACACAAATAAACCCTCCTTCCATCACATTCTACATGGTGTGGATAATACGCACCCAATGTTAATGCAATGAGCCGTACACTGATCTGAAACATCCAATCACAAGCACTGCAGGATACAACCTGAACCCAGAATCCGCGACATGCCGGCGAAAACGGACCAGTCACACCGGTCCGGCAGCGGATGGACTCAACCACACAATCACATGAACCGCGTGCCGCCGGCGGCCTTTCTGTCATGCGGCAAACAATGAATTTCCCTGCCCGTCAGCTGACGGGACGGGGTATCATGTGTGATATAATCATTTTTCATTTCGCCGCCACGCCAAATGACGGATTTTCAACAAGCGGCGGGGAATGCACCCAGTTACACTCGTCCGTCAGGAGACGGATTAAAAACCCGCCCACTGGCAGAGTCAAACCCCGCTTCTCCTCAGCATGTCTGAGTAATTCCAATGTGAGTGACCATCGGTGTTCTTTCAGCGTTTGATTACTGATAATTGAGGGATGACCATTCAGTGATCTGAATCTCGTTTTGAAGTGCATCATCCTGGTTATGCCCAATACCTCGCTGAAATTGAATCGACCATATACTGCAATATTTATACATGTTTATACAAAATTATATATTTTTATCGTTTATTATTAAAGTATCGCATACTTCTGCCGATAATATGACCAGATGGGTTTATAACCATGTTTCGACAAGGAAGTCAAAATCAACAACACGGAGGTTTATGATGAGTAACCTGATGAGAATAGGATCGAATGTCCAGGCTTTGAACGCGCTGAGACAGTTTGAGAACACCAACACAGAAATGGCGGAAATCCAATTCCGCATGGCAACCGGTAAGCGGATCAACAATGCACAGGATGATACGGCGGGGTATGCTATCGGCAATCTCCTGGAAAGCCGCACTATCGGTTTACAGCAGGCCTATAAAAATGTGGGAAATGCAAAAAACATCCTGAATATTGCGCAGGGCGGATACAACGCTCAGATGGCCATACTTCAGGATATCAAAGCAAAGGCCAGTCAGGCATCTGATGATTCACTGGATACTGATCAGCGATCAGCCATCAATGACCAGGTCACCGCACTGCTTGAAGAACTGGATGACATTCAGGCCCAGATAAAATGGAACGGCGTAAGCATACTCAGCGGCGGTTCAGAAGGCGAGTTCAGTTTTCAGGTCGGAGCAGATTCCACGGATGTACTGCATGTAGATCTGGATGCATCATCTTCCAGTAATATCGGTGAAAGTGTGGACTTGGTGGGCAATATGGATTTGATCTCCAGTGCATCTTCGGCCGCGGATTCCCTGAACTACATTGACGATGCCATCGCTGCCCTGGCCAGTTCGGTTCAGGAAGTCGGCAACTATCTGGTACGACTGGAATCCAAGGAAGAAGCCCTTTCGGTATCTATCACAAATACAGAAGCCGCCCGCAGTCGAATTGAGGATGCAGACTTTGCCGAAGAGCAAATGGAATTAATGAAACTTCAAATACTTCAGCAGACGGGACTGACGGCCCTTTCTCAGGCCAACTCTTCACCGCAGGCAGTCCTGGCGCTCTTCCAGTAAACACAATTCCAACCAACTGCACACAGCCTCGGACCTGAATCCGAGGCTTTTTTTATATATACACGGTCAATCAGTTAAATTTTCCTGCATTCACCTGTTTTCTATTGTTCATAACGAAAACATCCAGCCTTCCGCGAATGTCTCCCGCATACACATTTATACGCTCAAAATGTCACTCCCCATTCGGCTTGCGGTTTCGGTATAATTCATAATTGGTGCCGGTATCCGATAATACTAATAGATGTAGTTTTACAGGATCTGGCTGGCTGCAGATGGATGATCTGTTTCAGCCCAACACATTGAATGGACAGGGATGCCCATTTTAACACACGGAGGTAACTATGTCAAATGATCTCATGCGGATCGGCAGCAATATAGGAGCAATGCAGGCGCTGCAGTCTCTCACCAGGGTAAATTCAGACCTTGGGACGCACCAGTACCGCCTCGCATCTGGAAAAAGAATAAACTATGCGCAGGATGATACTGCGGGATATGCAATTGCAAAGGAACTGCAGTCCCGGGTTTCATCATTGGAACAAGCCAGCGCAAATGTCAGCAATGCAAAAGCAATACTGTCCATCGCAGAGGGAGGCTACCAGGCCCAGATGAATATTCTGCAGACCGTAAAAGACAAGGTCATTCAGGCCGCTGATGATTCGCTGGATTCAGATCAGCGGACAGCAATTGACAATCAGGTGGAAGCATTGCTGAACGAACTGGATGATATCAGCGATCAGACGAAATGGAATGGAACGGCACTGATGGGCGGTTCAGCAAAGAATTTCCAGGTTGGCGCTGATGAAGGTGATTCTCTCGCGGTAACTTTGGATGCATCCACGTCCGCCGCAGTTGGAGGTACATCCGACATCAGTTCAATCAATCTGACCACGCAGTCCGGCGCATCTGATGCAATTTCAGACATCGATAGTGCCATTACAGCCCTGTCGGGTTCAATACAGGAGGTGGGGGACTATCAAACCAGACTGACAACCAAGGAAAACTCACTGGCAATCAGCAGAACCAATACCGAGTCGGTTCGAAGTGCCATTGAAGATGCTGACTTTGCCAAGGAGCAGATGGAGGTTATGAAACTTCAAATCCTTCAGCAAACAGCATTGTCATCGTTTGTTCAGGCCAATTCGGCACCGGCATCCGTGCTGAGCCTGTTTGGATAATCAAAATACTGCTCAATAACATGGGGGAGTGAATCAGCTCCCCCTTTTTTTTCCCAATATCAGATAGGCCCATCATCTTCCGTTTCTAGAAATTTCTGAATTACAATGCTATACCAGCGCTGAAAGCTTCGGGCTGCCGATCCTAACCACCCGATATTTGACTTTTTCATCCAGCCATTTTCGAACCCGGATCATCTCCTGCACCCGTACCGTTCCGCGGACTTGGTGACTCTCAAACGGTCCATTCACGCTCCGGTCATTATTCACACCCGGCAGTTACGCTTCCCCATTCCCAAATGAGGTGGGGTGCAGAATATTTTCACAGGAAAAAATAATTTCGAAAAATTTGAAAGAATCCCGTATTCATCATATAAACAGAAGATTAAGCGGGACAATGCATTACTGTATTTTCATAAGAATTCGTATATCCTATAGAATAGTCTCAGATAGACCTGGTTGATCATAAATATCCATAACTACTTTCGAACAGTCCGGATTGGTAATGGATATTGATATATAATGAAAATGGCATCATACCAATTTTCATGAATATTCAATGCCTGCCAGATCACTCCGATATTAATACCAGATGTTATTTGGAAATTGGTTCTGGATTTGTTGCGGTTGCCCGAACCGAAAAGAAATTAAACCGCTTGAATGAGTAAGGATGCTCATTTTCAAACACGGAGGTAATGATGTCTAATGATCTAATGAGAATCAATGCCAACATCCAGGCAATGCAGTCTCTGCAGTCACTGAACAATGTCAACCAGAGCTTAAGTGCACACCAGTACCGGCTGGCGACCGGTAAAAGGATCAACTCAGCTCAGGATGACACAGCAGGTTATGCCATTGCGAAAGAACTGCAGTCCCGCGTATCCGGTCTTGAACAGGCACACAGCAATGTCAGCAATGCAAAAGCGATCCTGTCAATTGCTGAAGGTGGCTATCAGGCCCAAATGAACATTCTGCAGACCATTAAGGATAAAGTGATTCAGGCAGCTGATGATTCTCTGGACAGCGATCAGCGTACAGCAATCGACAATCAGGTGGAAGCGCTGCTGAATGAACTGGATGATATCAGCGATCAGACAAAATGGAACGGCACTGCCTTGATGGGCGGTTCAGCAAAGAGTTTCCAGGTAGGTGCTGATGAAGGTGATGCTCTGTCTGTTACACTGGATGCTTCAACATCCGCGTCTGTAGGTGCAAGTGCCGATATCAGTTCCATTGATCTGACCAGTCAGTCCGGTGCATCTGATGCAATTTCTGATATTGACAGTGCCATTACGGCCCTTTCAGCTTCCATTCAGGAAGTTGGTGATTATCAGACCAGATTGACCACCAAACAGAACTCCCTTTCAATCAGTATGACCAATACTGAGTCGGTCCGGAGTGCAATTGAAGATGCTGATTTTGCCAAAGAACAAATGGAAGTAATGAAACTGCAGATACTGCAGCAAACTGCTCTTTCTTCCTTCGCTCAGGCGAATTCAGCCCCTCAGTCTGTGCTTGGACTGTTCAGATAATTCAGATAACCAACCGCAAAACAGGGAAGGGACAAGGATGGTGCCTTCCCTGTTATCAAACGGGAGGTTAACATGCGTGACATCATAGGTGTCAATGAACTATCAAGCTATTTGAACATAAAAGAGCAGACCATTTACAAACTGATCAAAGACGGAAAAATTCCGGCCATTAAATTTGGCGGGCAGTGGAAAGTAAAAAGCGCTCACATTGATCAGATGTTCGAAGAGATCCTGGCCCGAAAGCTGGAGGGCCTCCACAACGGAATTGATTTTTGATACAATAAATCCGGCTGCTTAATCTTATTTTCAGCTGAATATTATTATATTTTCTTTTTTTTCCCTGTTTAATATGAATTAAAACCAAAGTTCATTCTGTGGAACGATAATCCTTTAAATAAAATGATATGCTGAAATCACCTGCAGCAGAATATCAATAAAAACAGCCATTTTTTTAACCTTCCTCGAATATTCCCGACAATCACAGTAGATCTCAGAAAATTATTGGTAATGGTGGTACCAATAGTTGATACGAGTCAAACCGCCAAAACGGGCAGGGATGCCCTGTTTGAACACGGAGGTAATAATGGCTAATGATCTAATGAGAATTGGCGCGAATATTGGAGCGATGCAGTCGCTTCAGTCACTAGTGAACGTTAATTCAAAATTAGGTATTCATCAGTATCGTTTGTCCACTGGGAAGAGAATCAACTCTGCTCAGGATGATACTGCGGGATATTCCATTGCAAAGGAACTGCAGTCCCGCGTTTCTGCATTGGGACAGGCACACAGCAACGTCAGCAATTCGAAAGCGATCCTATCCATTGCAGAAGGTGGCTATCAGGCTCAGATGAGTATCCTGCAGACCATCAAGGATAAGGTCATTCAGGCTGCTGATGACTCGATGGATTCCGATCAGAGGACTGCAATTAATAATCAGGTTACCGCTCTGTTGGGTGAACTTGATGACATAAGCGATCAGACCAAATGGAACGGAAGTGCTCTTCTTAACGGTTCGGCACGGACCTTCCAGGTTGGCGCTGAGGCAGGTGACACGCTCAGTGTGACACTGGACACGTCAACTTCAGCTGCAGTCGGCGGAACAACCGATATCAGTTCCATCGACCTGACCACGCAGTCCGGCGCATCTGATGCAATCAGCACAGTTGATTCTGCAATTACCGCGCTGTCTGCATCGGTTCAGGAAGTGGGAGATTATCAGGCACGTCTTTCCACAAAGCAGAACACGCTTTCGATCAGTATCAGCAATACTGAATCGGTTCGAAGCGCGATCGAAGATGCTGATTTTGCCAAAGAACAGATGGACGTAATGAAGCTTCAGATACTGCAGCAAACAGCTCTGGCTTCATTTGCACAAGCCAATACAGCACCTCAATCAGTGCTGTCATTGTTCAACTAAGGAAAAATAATCAGAGATGGGAATTTATTTCCCATCTCTGACCCTCCACCTCGAATTTAATTATTTCTATTAAAAAATATATATCTTCTGCCGATAATGATGTTAGGACGGTTATCCAGAAAAAATCGATCCTTTGAAAGGTAAAGATATGATTGCGGTTGATTATCTGACCTTTTTTCAGACGCGGTATGATGTTTGTTAAAATGAGGAGAGTAAATGTTAGGCGGCTACAACATGCAGGGAAATAAACCAGGGGTTGATCCATATCTCAAGCAGAAAATCATGTCTGCCAGTCCCGAACAGTTGATATCCTACATATACGATGTTGCTATTTCTTCATGTCGCAGGGAAGACGAAATCAAATCCACACGTGCGATAAATGAGTTAATCAACGCACTGAATTTTGATCAAAAAGAAATAGCCACCCGCTTTTTCCAACTCTACCGATATATTCTTAACCTGATATCGAAAAGGAAGTTTGACGAGGCCGCAACCATGTTATCTGAACTAAGAACGGCTTGGGCGGAGGCCATGAAAGTCGTGTAACAATCAAAGGAGAGCGATATGGCGGTTGACATCACCTCCATGTTTGCATCGCAAAACAACATTGAGTATCTGGTCCAGCAGTATATGACTCTGGAAACCGGACCACGAGACCGACTGGTGGATGAGCGGAATGTCCTGGAAAGCAGGAAAACCGCTCTTTCTGATTTAGACTCCAAATTTTCTGCACTCAGCACTCAGCTGGAGCGACTGACAGATCCGATCACGGATTATTTTGCAGCGAAACTCGGGACAACCAGTGACTCGGAGAAATTTACCATCAGTGCCGGGACAAGTGCCGGTCTAGGAACCCATTCCATCTCGGCAGAACGTCTGTCCAGCGCAGATACCCGCGTATCACAGCAGTATGCCAGTGATTCCAGCGACTTTACCGGTATTACAACCAACCAGAGTTTCATAATCCAAGTGTATAATGAAGAGGATGAAGAAACCAAAGACATTACCGTCAGCATTGATGCATCTGTATTTACCGGTACCAATGAAGAAGTGCTGGATTCAATTGAAGATGCCATTGACACTGCCATGTCAAATGCGGTAACGAACGATATCATTGACAGCGATGAGGTTGTCCGGGCATCCGTTACTTCCGAAGAGAGCGACACGAGCCGGCTGGTGCTACGCTCAGAACAGTCCGGATTCACCTACGCGATGAACTTCACAGATACGGATGGTTTGCTGGCCACTCTTCAGGTAAACAGCGCTTCAGAGGCGAATACCAGCGGCAACAATGGCGGCTGGATTACACAAGTCGGAACCAGTGCCAGCGACAGTCTGCTCAATTCCAAATTCGAGGTTGACGGGCTTACGTACTACCGTGATACCAATAACGTTACCGATGCGGTTACAGGGGTGACAATCTCACTGCTGGATACATTTGCAACCAGTGAGACAATGACCATTACGGCAGATACGGAAGGGGTCAAAGAAGAAATAAATACTTTTATTTCTGCCTATAATGAGCTGCTTGACTATTTGGAATCCACAACACAGATTGATCCGGATACCTACGAAAGAGGTGCCTTGGCAGATGATATGATCTATCGGAATATTGCCATGGATATCCGCGGTATTGTAGTGGATGAAGTAACCGATACGGACTCAGAAATATATGAACGTCTGTATTCCATTGGAATAGAGCCGGATGATGACGGCAGGCTGTCTATTGATGACACAGAAAAATTCACCAACGCGCTGGAATCCAATGCCACCAATGTATCGGACATCTTCAACGGAACTGACGGAATCGCAACCCGGATGTTCAATTATATTGAAAATTACATCGAAGTGGGTGGTGCAATTGACACCAGCCAGGAAAATGCCGATACTTTTATTACGAGTTTAAATGACCGGATTGCATTTCAGGAAGAACTTTTGGGTAAACGGGAAGAACAGCTTCGTACAGAATTTTCCCGGCTGCAGGAAATGATGTATGAACTGAGCAGCCAGCAGTCCTTTTATTCTTCCTTCTTTTCCGGATAAAAAAGGTAGGTAAATCATGGAGATTACCGCCACAACGGCAACAATCGAAAAAACTGAAGCGCGGGTTGACCCGCTTCAGACTCAGGATGCACTGAAAGCAAAAGAAAATGAACAAATTCTTACTGAGCAGATCCCTGAAAAACCAGAATATTCCGTGGGTCCGCCGGAAGAAGATCTATCCCTTCTAGAAAAAACCATTGATTTCTCCGACTTGATTGAAAAAGTGAATCAGTACGTCAATTCATTCAGTACGAAGGTCACATTTGATTACGATGAAGAAGAAGAAAAACCCGTAATCGTTGTTTTGGATAAGGAAACCGGAGAAACCATTCGTCAGATTCCACCTAAGGAAATGCTTCATCTTCTGTCAAAACTGGAAGATATTACCGGAATCATTTTTCATGGAAAATACTGACGATTCAATTAAGGTTGATCCGACATCTATGGAGGAAGCCTTGGCTGCCGAACTTGAGTTGTTCAATCGAATTTTCCAGGAAACCAGCAGGATTCTGAAGGATCCTGATTCAATTTCCGTCGATGCAGTGGATTCGCTGCTGAAAGCCAGGAGTGAGTGGATCGGTATGTTGAAACGGCTTCAGATGATTCATTCAAATCTTGAAAAACATAATCCAAAATATGACACCGTACCGGTTCAGTCAAAAATCCAGGACACTGTCAGAATGATTTGTGAAATGGATGAACGCATTTTTAGTTTTCTGCAGAAAAAGAAACTGGAAATTGTTAAAGATATCTCCAGTTTGGCCGACAATCAAAAAAGGAGAACTTTCAAGGAACATCAGTACCTTGAAAAAAGCAGACTTTTAGACATTCGTCAGAGATAACAGTGACTACAATCAACAATATTATCGGACTTCCTGATCAGCTGAAAAAGATCAAGGAGAATGATGACCTGAAGCAGGTTCGCAATCAGAACTCGCCGAAACAGGCACAGGTCAGTGACAATGTTTCTCAAAAACCGGGAGACAGTGTTGACATTTCTCCGGCTGCCAGAAGTCTGTTATCGCGAAGCGAAGAAGTTCAGCAGTACGTTCAGGAAATGGAATCAGTTAAAACGCTCGATTCAAATGAGCTTGAAACCATTCGTGAACGTGTGGACGGAAACTTCTACAGCCAGTCACACGTGGAAGAGCAAATAGCTGATGCAGTGGTTTCATCAGGTGTGGAAGAAACAGACACGGAGGAAAGTGTCCGGAGTACCGAACCTGGAGATTCGGATCCCCTTGAACAAATCAGGGAACGGGTCAAAAACAATTACTACAGCAACAGCGAAGTGGTGGATGTGATTGCGGAGAAAATGATCAATCCGGCCCGCTGATCGCGCGGTAACAATCGAAATCAAACCCTTTTTTGCAACTGTGATTTACGGTTGTCAAGAAGGGTTCGTATTTTTTTATTCAATTGCTTTGCGGTGAACGGTTTTTGAAGGAATGCCATATTTTCTGAAATGGTAAACTTGCCTGAGCTTGTACTGGCATGTCCGCTGATAAACAGAAATTCAATATCGGGCCAAATCTCCTTGACCCGTTTGTATAATTCGGTTCCTGACAGCTTCGGCATGATGATATCCGAGATAATCAAATCAATAGGCTGATTTGATTTCCCCAATACGTCCAAAGCATCCTTACCATCCACTGCTACCAACGTGTTAAATCCGGTTCGTTCAAGTATTGATTTAAGTATTGTCAGTACATCCAAATCATCCTCAACCACAAGCACCGTTTCCGTTCCGAGCTCCAACAGAGAACCGTCGTTCTGAAGCATATCCCCGACAGTATCACGAGACACGGGAAACAGAATTTCAAAACTGGTCCCTTCATTTACGCTGCTGGTAAAGGTGATGTAGCCATTATGCTGCTGCACAAGACCATAAACCATTGACAGTCCCAGACCGGTGCCTTTCCCGGTATCTTTGGTTGTAAAAAACGGCTCATATACATGTTCCTGTATCTCAACCGGAATACCGGTCCCGTTATCCTTCACCGTGATTCGAACATATTCTCCCGGCTGAAGCGGTGAGTGGAGCTGACAGAATTCATCATCCAGCACTTTGTTTTCTGTAGCAATTTTGATGACACCGCCATTGGGCATCGCCGCCTGGGAATTCAGACACAGGTTGGTGATCATCTGCTGCAATGCATTGGGATCGGCTTTAATATTCTCAAGCCCAACCTGGAAACTGGATTTCAGCTGTATGTCATCATGCATAATCTTTGCTAAAAATTCAGAGGTTTGCCCCAACACCTGATTTACGTTAATGATTTTCAAGTCGAGTATCTGCTTCCGGCTGAACGCCAGGAGCTGCTGCACCAGAGTTGCGGCATCATCCGCACGCTTTATAAGCGCGTCAATGTAATTGTAGGCCGGATGTTCGGTGGATATAATTTCCGCTGCCAAATCTGCAAATCCGATAATGCCCGTCAGAATGTTATTGAAATCATGCGCCACGCCGCCGGCCAGCTGGCCGATGGATTCCATTTTCTGAGACTGCCTGAGCTGCTCTTCTGCAATGACCCTGGTGGAAATGTCCCGCAGAACACATACAATATGATCGGCGTTATTGATTATTACCCGGGACATGGTCATCTCAACAGGAAATTCGGTCCCGGCCTTATTGCGCGCGTTCAAACGAGTCAGGTTCGAATCACCGATAAAATAGTCATCCACCGTCAGGTATGAACTGAAAATGGACTGAAACTCATCATGAAACCGCTGTGGGATAACCTGATCCATCACCAACTTATGAATGACTTCATCTCTTTGGTAACCAAACAGCTTCTCCGCAGCTGAATTCCAGAAAACGATACAGCCGGTATTATCCAGGAGCAATATTGAATCAATCGCCCCGGAAGCAATTGATCTGAATTTTTCTTCGCTCTCCTTGAGCTGTTTTTTTAAAATTTGTTTTTCGTATGCCTTGATAATCGCGTAGTGAAGCGGCTCAATGGGGATCGGTTTTTTAATATAGTTGACGGCACCCTGGCGAAGCGCTTCGATTGCATAATCATAATCTTTGTGACCCGTAATAATGATTGTCTGCAGATCTTCGTGAATTTCACTGGCCTGCTTCATCAAATCAATACCACTGATTCCCGGCATTCGAATGTCTGTAACCAGAACATTAAACTCCGCTTCCTTCAACAACTGCAAGCCTTTACCACCAGTAGAGGCAACAGAGATATCATAACTGTCATACAGTTTCAGAAGACTGCGGCGGATGATATCACTCAGGCTGACTTCATCGTCTACAATCAGAACTTTTATTCTGTCCACTTCTCACTCCTGAAATTGTGTTCGGTTCTTTTTACCAATCCTTAAGATTTCAATCAAGATATTCTGATCTTTGAATATAGGAGGTCAGAATTGAAGTTCTCCTTAAAACATTTGGAGAACCGGAGGATCAACCGGGGATATCCCGAAAATCTTCAAGTTAAATGGATATTAAATTTAGATGAATTTTTGCACAAATCAAAGTATTGGATGAGTTTACCGGGAAACGTCAAATCCTCGGTTTAATGATTCAGACATTCAGTCTAGGACCATCAAAAATCCCGGGAAAGTCAAATTGAACCTTTCACTGAGCACTTTTGCAGCGGTAATTGGTAAGCAAACAGGAAAATGGCATTGTCAGTATTCATGATTATTTATGAGTTACTGCATAAATACGGATAAATATGTTGCTATATGATTGTATCAGTAAAGAATTGCATATTATTGCCGATAATAATTACAGAAAAGGACCAAAAATTATGGAAAAGGAAATACTGAATATTGATGAAGCATGCGAATTCCTCGGTATCCGCCCCAGGACAATGTACAAGCTTCTGAAAAGCGGGGAAATTCCCGCTGTCAAAATCGGTGGACAGTGGCGGTTTTCGAGTAAGGCACTCAGAGAACTGTTTTCCCTGCCGCCGGCCGACAGCTCAGCTGAACCGGAAGCCAGTGATCTGTAACAGGCTGGATTGATCGCATTTTCAGAAATTCGCTGTACTCATAAAAGGCATGAGAAGTAACTGCCTGATCAGGGTTTGAATCCGGATGAATTCTTCTGTTCCAGTATAATTATCATGTTAACTGAAATCCGTATATCAAATTACCCGGTGCACCGGGAATCAACCGAGACCTGACTTCCCAAAAAACTATCGAATTTCCACGCCCGTCAGCTGATAGGACGAAGTACCCGTAATCGATCGTGGCATTGTATATTTCACCGCCACGCCAAATGACGGATTTTAAACAAGCGGCGGGGAATGCACCCTGTTGCACTTGTCCGTCAGAAGACGGATTTGAAACACGCCAACTGGCGGATTCAAATTTTGCATTCAGCAGGGAATGGACTTTGAAATTTTCAGGTTTGTATTATGGTTGTACTGATTGGGCTGAAATAAAAATAGAATCCGGTCAAACTCACTCGATCGAAAGTCCGTTTTCTGCAAATACAGTATGACTGCACAAGCTTTCCGGAGTAGCCGTCACAAATTAAAAGAAAGAAACAGTCTGAATAACCCGTCAAAATGACAATCCAAAGAAGGAAAATCATGAAAAAACTGGTTATTCACCGGTATTTTGGAAGTGATCAAACAGCTCGAACCATCGAAATTCCTGTCCGATACCTTAAAACAATGCCCGGTCTGCTCCCGCGCTCAGTAATATTGGAGTTGGAAAAAGAACAGATCGAGCTGGAGGAACTCATCACGGCCGCGGATACAAATGATGTGTCCGGCCTGCTGATGGGGATGTCGGATCAGGGAAAAAAAACCAGAATTGATTTTTTTGTGGAAAATTGATCCAACGCATACGAATTTTCACAACAGCATTTTAGAGATAATTCAGGCAGCCTGATTTCCTGAAATCATGTTATCACTTTTTGGCTGTTTGCATTTTTAATGTTCACCAGGATTTAAACTCATATTCAGAATAGAGGATAAAACCGATGCGGATTCCTGTCCTCCCGCAGGTCATGAAAATAATCCCCGGATCCGGCAGATTTCAGCTAAACAAAAAAACAAAAATAGTCTGCGGGATTGAACAACCTGTTGATTTGCTGATGAAATCTGCAGTTAATACTGGTGATTGTTCAAAGCTCCTTGCCGACAGTTTGAACAGTATTATTTCAAAAACCCCGAAAATCATTAAATATCCTCTCACTGAATCCTGCCCGTCGAATATCATATTCATTGCTTCCAATCTGAACGATCCTGCTTTGAATTCGGAAGGATATCATCTGGATATTCTATCAACAGGAATATTTATTCGTGGAAACAGCACAGGCGGGCTCGTAAACGGAATACAAACCCTCATGCAGCTGATTCGGTTGGAAGCTGCAGCTGGAGAGGCATCCGAGGATGTCCTCCTGCCGTGTGTTTCCATTCGGGATGAGCCTGCATTTCAGTGGCGGGGAATTCTTCTGGACTGTGTCCGTCATTTTATTCCAATAGAACGACTTTACAGATTGGTTGACCTGCTGGCACTGTATAAACTGAACCGTCTGCATTTGCACCTCACTGACGATCAGGGCTGGAGAATCGAAATTAAAAAACATCCGCTGCTGACTGAAATAGGGAGCTGGCGGAATGACTCTGAAAACCAATTGGTTGGCGGATATTATCTGCAGTCTGAACTTCGTGCACTGGTCCGGTACGCGCGAATCAGAAATATTGAAATTATACCGGAAATTGATCTGCCCGGACACACTCGGGCACTGCTGGCCGCATATCCGAAATATTCGTGTACCGAATCTATTCTGCCGGTTCCTTCAACCTGGGGCGTATTTGAAGATGTTCTTTGTCCGGGGCATCCAGAACTTCTTGATCTGATTGGGGAAATTATCGAGGAAACTCTGGCAGTTTTCCCGTTTCACACCATGCATATCGGGGGAGACGAATGTCCGGTAACACGTTGGTCGAATTGTCCGCGATGCAGGAGCAAAATGCAGAAACTGGGATTGGAAAAACCCGGAGATCTGCAGGGTTGGCTGAATTCCGAAATCAGCAGCCTGCTGGAAAAATCCGGCAGAAAAATCATCGGTTGGGATGATATCCTGCGCACGGATATTCCTGAAAATACCATTATTCAAATCTGGCAGGGGCTTGATCGTGTGGAACAGGCCAGAGCGGCGGGCTCACCAATGATCATTTCACCGGTGAGCCATACCTACTTTGATTATTCGCCTTCGGTTTTGAGTTTAAAAAAAGTTCACAGCCTGAAAACCATATTACGTAATCTTGCAAGTGAAATGCCTGATCTGATTCTGGGTGGAGAATGCTGCGTATGGACGGAACGTATTCCGCCTGAAAAACTGGATGAAATGATTTTCCCGCGGTTACTGGCTGCCGCTGACTGTTTCTGGGGACAGGGAAATACACGGGATGACGGAAGGTTTATTGGAACGGCGTGGCTGCAGTACGAAATGCTGAACCGGTTGGGTGTTAAAATCCGGAAAGGGAACCAATGATGCAAAAACCCAATTTTCTAATAATACACACCGACCAGCAGCGCTGGGATACGATCAATGCGCTTGGGAATCCGGTGATGCATACTCCAAACCTGGACAGACTCGTTCGTGATGGGGTTGGATTTCACCAGGCATACTGCAACAATCCGGTATGCATGCCCAGCCGTCACAGTCTTCTTAGCGGTCAGTACCCAAGCTGTATCGGTACAACGTGCAACGGGATTGAAATGCGTGAAGACATTCCCATTTTACCGGATTACCTGAAGCCCGCAGGATATCATACTGCCAATATTGGAAAGCTGCATTTTCTGAATCATTCAAGCCGGGATTATGATGTACCTCATCCAGACTATCGGTTCGATACATTGGTTCTTTCAGACGAACCCGGATGCTATGAGGATGATTACATCAAATGGGTTCGGGAGAACGGACCTGAATTTCTGGAGAAATGCCGCTGCTCCACTCCGCCGGCCTGGCAGGGGAAAGCACTGCGGCTTGAACCGCGCGATACTCATGAACCCTACGTTTTTCGCGGGCCTGAGCAGTTTTCCCATTCTGCATTTGTTGCTTCAAAATCCATAGAATTCCTCCAGAAGCAAATAAACAGCGACCGGCCTTTCTGTCTGATTTCGGGTTTCTATGCCCCTCATCCGCCCCTGAATCCTCCAGAGCGTTTCCTTGAGTACTATCCGCTCGATCACATGGAACTTCCTAAAAGAGGAAACAAGCCTGACCCATTTAATCTGCCCGACCGGCAATGGCAGAAAATTCGACAGTATTATTATGCCCTCATCAGCCATGTTGATCATGAAATCGGACGCATTCTATCCGCGCTGGATGAACTGATGCTGACAAACAGGACCATTATCATGTTCTTATCGGATCACGGGGAATACCTGGGCGATCACGGAATGATACAAAAGGGCCCGCCCGGATATGATGCCTGCATCCATATTCCCTTGATTTGCAGCGGAGTCAGCCGATTTCCCGGCGGACGGACTTCCGATGTGCTGATTGAAGCGGTGGATATTCTGCCCACCATCTGTGACCTTGCCGAAATAGATGTCCATCCCCGTCTGCAGGGGCGGTCATTTGCGAACCTGCTTTTTGAACAGGAGTACCAACCCAGGAATTCCGTGTTTATGGAAATGAAAATCCCGTTTCAGAATTCATGGAAAACAGTCCGAACCCGCAGTTGGAAATATTCTCTGGCCGCAGACGGAGATGAGCTGCTGTTCGATCTGATAAATGATCCGGCAGAATTGACCAACCTGGCAGCAGATGCAGCCTATGCAGACCAGCGGTCGAAAATGCGGTTGCTGCTCCTGCAGCGCTGGTTTGATACGGAATCTCAGTATCCTGAAAAAACCGGAGAATACTGATCAGCTGTTCGATTACGGACAGTAGGCGTACGATCACGTACAGAAAAAATGGTTTCCGGCGAAAGCAGAGCGGCGGCCTTTCCGGTCTGCTGCCATTCTCCTTAACACACTATCTATATCGATTACAATATTACATTTATCCACCGATAAAGAAATCCTTCTAAGGGTGACGGCGGCGGAAAAACCAAATCACCTGAACGGGTGTTTCAGCATAACAGCCCGTTTCCGCAACCTACGAAACCCTGAGTCATTCGAAATGGGCCTGCGGCATATTTATTGCCATTTCAATCATATCAGCCAACTTATTTGAGGATTTCATGTTTAAAAATTTCATTATTGTTGCCATTCGCAATATCCAGCGAAACAAAGCATTCAGCACGATAAACATCACAGGACTGGCCGTCGGCTTGGCTGTCAGTCTGGTTATTGCATTCTATGTCATTGATGACCTTACCTTTGATCGCTTTCATGAAAAATCTGAAGATATCTACCGTATGCTGACGTTGGAAAACGCCGAGGATGATTCAGCAATCACATATTCTATCACCGCAGGACCGCTGATGGCTGCATTGGAGGAAGGTATTCCGGAAGTGACAGCCGCTGCACGTACTTTTGCCGTTGGACGGAATCCCATTTCTGCCGATCCTGCGGCCAACTTTGATGATCCGGGGGTGGAATTTCTTAATGTTCTCGGGATAATCACTGATCCGGATTTTTTTCGCGTGTTCAGCTTTGAAATACTGACAGGGGAAGGTCCGCAGGTTTTGGAAAATCCCGGTGCTGTTCTGCTCACACCACAAACTGCAGAAGCCTTGTTTGGAGCAGAAGACCCAGTGGGAAAAACGCTTCGGCTGCCTCAAATTCAGAATGCCTACTGCGCCGGTATCGTGGAAGCACCGCCGCAAAATTCCCATATCCAGTTTGAAGCGATCGGTGCACTGCGACCCGAGAATAATCCGGTATGGTGGGACTCATGGGAGAACCTGATGCTGTCAGGCTATATGCGCCTTGCTCCCGGCAGCAATCCAATCGACGTTGAACAAAAAATAATAAAACTTGCCAGAGACAATCATTTTGCGGACGTCTACCTTCCGCAGCTTCAGCCGCTGCTTGATGTCCATCTCGGCTCGGGACACCATCGGTATGATGGGTTCAATACCCGGAAAAATGTCAGATCCGTGGTGTATTCCCTGGCTGTTATCGGCATTCTGATTCTGGTGATTGCTGCAATAAATTTTATCAATCTCTCCACGGCAAGGGCAACCCAGAGGGCTCGTGAGGTTGGATTGAGAAAGGTCGTGGGTTCCGATCGTCTGAGACTGATTATCCAGTTTCTGCTTGAGTCGGTGGTTCTCACTTTTCTGGCAATGATCATCGCTGTGATAATCCTCGAACTGAGCATGCCGTATCTCAACAATCTGTTGGGGAAAAACCTTGAGATGCATGTGTATTCCAGACCGAAAATGGCCTTTATGCTGTTTGGACTGGCAGTCATCATTGGACTGCTTTCCGGCTTTTATCCTGCCATGATCCTTTCCGGGTTTCGTCCGACAGTGGTTCTGAAAGGACGGTTCAAAACAAGTGTTTCCGGAGTACTGCTCAGACGCGTTCTGGTGGTTCTTCAATTCACCGCGACCATTGCCCTGATTGCTGCTGTGCTCATTGTTTTGAGCCAGATCAGATATTTGAAATCCATTGATATGGGCTACAATCGGGATCATGTAATAGCCGTCCCGAGCCGCTTTGATACGGAAGAAGATCTGTTTTCCAATGAACTCAGGAATAGCCCCCGAATTCAGGCGGCGGGCCGAACCAGCAACCTGCCGGGTCCCAATTTTTTACGGATTGAAGTGATTCCGGAAGGGGTCGATCGCGAACACAGCCGAATGTTCCAGCAGCTTGTGATAGATGATGGATATCTTGAAACCCTGGGAATCAAACTTCAGGAAGGTCGGAATTTTAATCCGGAATTTCAGTCTGATCTGACGGAAGGAATAATCATCAACGAGACAGCAATGAAAATTATCGGATGGGAAAACGCAGTAGGCCGCAGAATGGACCTGATAGGTGCTGACGGTGTCCCTACTGGAATGAAAGTGGTCGGGGTAGTGAAGGATTTTCATTTTACGCTGGCTCGACAATCACTTGAGCCGCTGCTGTTTACCTATAACCCCGCCGGAAGTCCCGTAATGCTTGTCAAAAGCACTGGTGATGATCAGGAGTCCCTTATCGCAGAAATTGAAGAGATCTATACGAGGATATTTCCTCAGCGGCCCTTCAATCATTTCTTCCTTGATGACATATTCGACCGCCAGTTCAATCAGGACCGGAGATTTGCCCAGAACATCACATTCTTCTCGGTGATTGCAATTTTCATCGCCTGTCTCGGACTGTTTGGACTGGTGTCATTCACAGTTGGACAAAAGCGGCAGGAGATTGCGGTCCGGAAGGTACTGGGAAGCAGTTCCCTTCAGATCGTGCAGCTTTTGGCCTTTGATTTTCTCAGATGGGTGCTGCTTGCCAATGTCCTCGCCTGGCCGCTCAGTTACTTCGGGATGAAACTGTATCTAAAGGGATTTGTGTACCAGATGCCGTTTTCTGTATGGTCGTATATTATCGCCGGATTGACCATCCTGATCATTGCCATGCTTACTCTCAGCTACCAGGCCGTTCGAGCCTCCCTCGCAAATCCCGTAAACAGTCTGAAATATGAATGATCACGTCTGCTCAACGGCGATTGAAACCAGCGGCTACAGGATCAATCCCCATCGGTCGTTTTCCATCTTAGTGAGGGTGAGCGTTCCGTACTCCCACTGAAACACTGCAGTTCTGCCATTATCGCGAAGTACCGGTGACTGAGCCGATGCATGAGTGAAAACAGCGATGAGATCACGCAGTTTGCCGTCAGAAGAACATCGACTGCAGTAACGTTCAACCAGTTCGCTGATCTGTTCTTCGCTTGTGCTGTTCACACCCTCGAAACACCTCGTTCGAATCAGCGTGTCGAAATCTCTGATTTTATGCAGTTCAAGAATCTCCTCCAGCGCCGCATTGGGCGTTTCGGAAAAAACTGAACAGCCTGCCGCAATTACAGCCGTAAAAATCATAACATGTCTTAGATAATGTAACATCAACACCTCCTGTCAGAATTGAAAAGACGAATCCACCGGCCGACATCTGTTAATAAAAAATCAGGCTATTGCAGAATTATATACTGTGAAATTAGTATTGTGAAGCTATATGCAGAATAAAATACGGCGCAGGAACATTTGAATTATAATAAAATATTTATTATATATCCAAATATAAATATCCATATGTATATACCAGTCTAAAAAAGGCAGCGCACAGGGCGGTCTGATGGTTAATCTGCTGTAACATCAGAAATGGAATGCTTGAAGTAAAAAACAGGCTGACAAATCAGTGAAATGTTCTGCCAGCCCCGGAATTATCATATATCAGCTGCCTGCCTGTATGCCAGAGGACCATTAAATCTGCAGCCAGACTGGTCACAAGCGAACGGTCAGCGCCTTTGCTGCCGGCCACAGGTTCCGGGCTCGGGATCTGCCCAGGTGTTCAGCCAGCTTGATACGATTTACTGCTGCGGCAAAATACTCCTAAGAACCAGCTGGTTTGCTGATTTAAATCGAAGGGCTGTATCAGTATAGTTTGTACCCGCACTCAAAAGCGTATTTTTCCAGTTCTTCACGAAAATCCGGATGGGCGGCATTGATCAGCTGCCTTGCACGTTCTCCCACTCCCTGATGGTGGAGTTCAGCGATACCGTATTCCGTGACAACAAAATGGACGTCACCTTCAGATGTTACAACACCGGCTCCGGGATTGAGAACTGGCTGTATTCTGCTGATCCGCTTCCCATCCTTTTCGACAGTTGAAGGCAGCGCGATGATGGGTTTCCCGCCGTGGGAACGGGCGGCACCGCGGATGAAGTCCACCTGTCCGCCAATTCCGCTGTAAAATCGTTTCCCGAGGGAATCCGCACATACCTGGCCTTTGAGATCTATTGACAGTGCTGTGTTAATGGCAATCACATTGTCATTTCTGGCGATGTTGAACACATCGTTGGTGTAATCGCTGGGCCGCATCTCGATAATCGGATTTTCATGAACCCAGTCATACAGGGTTTTTGTCCCCATTATAATGGCCGTCACAACTTTACCGACATTCAGAGTCTTTTTTGAATTGTTGATGACCCCTTTTTCAACCAGATGCATAATTCCGTCCGATATCAATTCCGAGTGAACACCGATATCCTTGTGATCATCCAGAAATTCCAGTGTGGCATTGGGAATATTGCCAATACCTACCTGCAGACAGCCGCCATTGGGTATCAGTCGGGAAATAAATTCCCCGATTCTTTTCTGGATTGGAGTCAGTTCGGTCTGAGGAATTTCATATATTGGATAGTCAACCTCAACAATTCGATCAATTTCATTGATGTGGATGAAACTGTATCCCTGGGTGCATGGAACGTTGGGATTGATCTCAGCAATAACCACTTTGGAAGACTTGTGACCCTGCCAGGAGATATCCACAGAAGTGCCCAGACTGCACCAGCCGCGCTCATCAGGCGGACTGACCTGAAGAAGAGCAACATCCGGTTTCAGTTCTTTGAGATAGCTGGGAATCTCAGATAGGAAAATGGGAAGGTAGTATGCACGGCCGTCGTTTACGGCCGGACGGGTGTTTGCTCCGGTAAACAGGGCATAGTGAATAAATGATTTTTCCATTCCCGGCATGGTGTACGGCGCAGTTTCCTCTGTTTCTCCAAGGGTTAGGATATGATGAACTTTCACCTCCCTCAATTCCTTATGGCGTGCCGTCATTGCCTGGATGAGTTCCTTGGGTACAACAGCGCCTGCACCAACAAAAACATTATCCCGGGACTGGATAATATTCACTGCTTCCCGGGCTGTCAGTGTGGGACGTCCGTAAATAGACATTGTTTTTTTCCCGATCTTTTAAAGGTTAACAGTTTAAATCGGCCTGCTGAATTGCAGGCATTATGATGACAAATCTCAAATCAGAAACCGATCAGCAGATGGCAAACCGTCAGATACCATCGGCAGCATTCGATTAACAATTGTAATAACATCGTGTTGTGATTTATATAATTTACATGTAACCACAACTCTTCTGGGTTTTTATATCCGCCATGTGCCCGTGAGGTTCAGTCAGTCAGGCAGCGGTAAACTTCATCAACTTGATTTTCATGTTCGAGAATTCACCTGGAACAATTATTTTGCCCTCTGTCAATGAAAGGTTGTCAGCGGACGGTTTAATGAATAAATCCAACTTCCAGTACAGTCAATTTGTGAATTTCAGCTGAACGCAGGTGGTGCCGAGATATAATTCCGCGGTGTTCCTGATGTTTAAATTTGCCAGCTTTCTGAAAACAAGACCACATTTTTCGAAACAGAATTTCAATCGGATTCTGAATTCTCCGAGACAGAGGAAATTTTCAAACCTTGACCGCATTTACTTCCGGCTAGTCGGTCTTATTGATGGAATCACGATTGGTGTGATTCATCGTATTGGCTGCAGAAGTCATTTAACTCTGCCAACAGCGTTTCCACTTCATCAGTGCTGTTGGAAGTGACAAACCGTTTGCGCCATTGCACGGCACCGGGGAATCCTTTCAAATACCAGCTGAAATGTTTTTTAGTCATATTCAGGGTATGTATATTGCTGTGAAACTCCTTCAGCAGATCATAGTGTCTGTGACACATTCGGACTCGGTCTTTCACCGTTACCGCTGGAAAGGATTTTCCGGAAAAATGCAGTTGTATATCCCGGAAAATCCAGGGAAATCCCAGTGCTCCGCGGCCGATCATGATGCCGTCGCAGCCTGTTTCCTCCAGCATGCGCCGGGCATCTACGGGATTTCGAATATCCCCGTTGCCGATGACGGGAACAGACACCGCGTCTTTCATCTCCTTGATCAGAGTCCAGTCGGCCAATCCGGTGTACTGTTGTTTCGTGGTGCGGGGGTGAAGCGTTATTGCATGTACCCCGAGTTTTTCAAGCAAAACTGCCGCTTCGGTACTGACCAGATGCTCACGATCGATCCCGGCTCTCATTTTTACCGTCACTACTTTGTCTGGAACACTTTCCAGAACCGCCCGGGTAATATCTTCCATAAGGGTGAGATCTTTCAAGGCACCGGAGCCTGCGCCGCGCCGCACGACTTTTGGAACCGGGCAGCCGAAGTTAATATCAATGATATCCGGACTGTACAGTTCACTCAGCATTTGGGCAGAATGCCCAACCACTTCAGGGGTATGGCCGAAAATCTGGATGCCGATGGGCCGCTCGCTTTCAGTGAACTTCATCAGCCGCATGGTACGGTCAATTTTCCGAATGATTCCGTCCGAACTGACAAATTCAGTATACACAACTCCCGCGCCCATCGCACGTGCCAGCACTCTGAACGGGTGATCAGTGACACCCGCCATTGGCGCCAGGAAAACCGGATGGGGGATATGCAAACCGCCGATTGTGATTGGACGCATCATTTCAAATGGTTTTTCTCCACAAATTCTGCAATATACCGGTAAACACCGGAAGGCTCACTGTATTGGCATACTGAGACGTTCGGATCACCGCCCACCATTGCAGACAGGCGTTTTCCGGGTTGCTGTCGGTAAAGGGCAAGCACGGGCACTTTATGAAGGTGCGCCCAGGCAATTTCATATCCGACACCAAGCGAAGTCTGTGTGGTTTCGGCCACCAGTATATCCGCTTCTTCAACCCAATTGACATCCCGGTTCCAGATTACCTCATCACTGACACCTGCTTCATCGGTTTCATCCAGTTCCACATCCCCAATAATGGGAGTAAGTACGTCACCAAACTGCTGCAGTATTTTCAGCAGTTCCCCATAAATCCGTGCATCCTGTCGACCGCCGCGGATTGAACCGGAAAAATAAATCTTCAATTTTCCTCCAAAATATCGGGTTTGGATTTTTCATTATCGGGCGATGGCTCAGCTGCAGGATGCTTTAAACTGCCCTCATAAAGCTGATATTCCAGAAGCCGGCACTCAATATTGGCATTCCTGAGCGGAATGCGGCGGTTTGTCCGCAATCCAATTTTTTTGGGCAGTGACAAATCACCGGTGAATATAAACGCCCTGTATCCCGTCCATACCTGCTTGAGCTGAGATCCCAGATCCTGATAAAATACATCCAGTTCGTCCTCAGATCCAATTCGCTGCCCATAGGGTGGATTGGTCAGCATAACTCCGGAATGATACGGAGGCTTAAGTTTCAGTGCATTTCTCACCTTCCAGCGGATATCCTGATTCACTCGGGCGGAAATCGCGCTGTTACGGGCCATTTCAATGGAATCTTCCCGAATGTCACTTCCGGATATATTCAATGTCAATCCTTCCCTGCGCATTTTTCTGGTTTTGATTTTGAGTTCAGAAAAATAGTCGGAATCAAAATGGCGCCAGTTTTGGAAAGCAAAACGTCTTCGAGTCAGTCCAGGTGCCTGATTTCGGGCGATCATTGCTGCCTCTATGGGAATGGTACCAGATCCGCACATCGGGTCAACCAATGCCTGATCAGGCTCCCACCCGGACAAACGAACCAAACCGGCCGCCAGGGATTCATTCAGTGCAGCCTTGTGGATTTTTCCAGTGCGGTATCCCCGCTTGTGCAGCGGTTCTCCGGATGAGTTCAGGTAAACTTTTGCAACCCCGTTTCCTATATACAGCTCAATTTGGATTTCCGGATGCCTGGAATCCACTGAAGGTCGTTTCCCCAATTTATGGCGGAATTTATCGGCAACGGCATCTTTCACAAGCAGATTGGCATAATGCCCTGGAATGTCAATCATATTCGGAATGATAGAATAAACCGCAAAAGTTTGATCAACGGAGAACCAGCTGTGCCAGCTGATGCGGGTATTGACTTCCTTATAAAGGGATGCCTTTCCATTATAGGGAAATTCATGCATTTTTATCAGCAGACGGCTGCCAACGCGCGACCACAGATTCACACGGTAGATGGTCGGAAAATCACCCCGAAAGGCTATTCCGCCAAACACTTTTTCATCAACAGTGATATTCAGTGCTTCCAATTCACTTGCTGCCAGGTCTTCAAATCCGCCGGGACAGCTCAGAAACAGGGAATACTGCTGTTTACCAAAATTGCGATGTCTCATAAATAGTGCCTGAAATTTAGCGCGTAATATAGGTACAGGAGATTTTAAAAATGCAGATCAATGATTGAGCCTGCAACTTTAACGGACATGGAAGTGCAGGAAATGAGTTTCCCCACCCGTCGGCTGACGGGACGGGGTATCAGTAATCGAACGGGGCATTATATTTCACCGCCACGCCAAATGGCGGGATCAATGACAGGATTCATACGCAGGAAAACCGTGACAAAGAATTGGACACCGACGGATACAGTGTCCGGGATGATGATTACGGCCTTCAGGGCAGCCGGTTAATCATGCAAAAAACACGACAGACATTATTGTGCGGTGTTTTGCGTTGGGAATGGTTTCAGCAGTCGGAATCAGAGTGCTTCGATAATCTCGCGAACATTCTGAACAATGTCGGAGCATTGTTCTTTCGTGTCTGCCGGTCCAAGCTCGTCTATATTGATAGGCGTTCCAATCACGACTTCCAGTTTTTTGAAAAGAACCGGAAAAAAACCGCCTTTGTACGGCAGACCGTGAAGATTGATGGGAATAATTTTTCTGGCATTGCAGTTAGAAATCAGCCTTCCAAGTGAAGGGCTGTTGCGGCCTTTATTGTTCACACCGCGGTAGCGTGTTGAAGAGGGGAAAATCAGGACATTGGAGCGTTCGAGTGCTGCGACGATTTTTGGATGTGTATTTTTTCCGCCGCTGTCCCTGAGAATGGGGATACATTTGCTTTTATCAAACCACCATGATGAAAATTTTCCCTTGTAAAAATTTGTCTTTTCGGGAACATTGTGGGGGATTATCCAGGGCCGGAAAATCGCATCAACAGGACTGAAGCAGACCCCGATCAGCCAGCTGTCTACCATTGTATAGTGGCTGGCAAGGTATAATATGCCTTTTTCTTTCGGAAAGCCTTTACCGCCGCTGATTTTGACACGGTTGAGAATTCTGAAATAGATAAATCCCAGAAACCAGTTTACAGTCAGAACAAATCTGGTTGCAGCATCTTCGCGGTATGATTCGGTGATTGAGGTATTATTCGTATTCAAAACAACAGATGAATTTTTAATCAGTTTAAGTAATACTTTAATGTATCAGTGTATGAGTTAATAAATTCTCCCAGAACTTCCAGAGTCTTTTTCAAGCACACCACACTGAAGTTTCGTGGTGCGGAATCTCGATAACAATCCAACATGACCATCCAGGTCAGTCAATCCCAGGTTTATTGTTCACTCACCGATCGCCGAAAATTAACGGAAATCCGGGGAAGGGTCCAAATTGAAACTGTCTAGCCTTCGAGGTCTGTCCGAAGGAAGCAGGGAAATGCATAGTATATACAGACTGGGATAAACCAAATGGAATCCCCTCCCAGAAGGGTGGGTTTCCTCCCGACAATGGGTGGGGTGCGAACCTGGGATACGCATAATTGAACCAGTCAAAAGCTGTCCAAAACAAATTGATTCCGGGCCAAGAACGACTGACATGCCCATGATCACAGATGGATTTCAGCACTGAATTTCAAACCTGACCTCATGCAGGCGGCACTGAATTTTTTCATAATGTGATTGGAAGCCTGGTCCTCATATCGTTTTTTCTATTTGATTTGTATATACTGTTACCACTCATTCAGAACAATTTCTGTCAGTCAGATAGAAAGGCCAGACTGTTGAGATTGAATTTTTCATGATGCGAATGAAATGGTGTTGTTCAAGTCCCGTTTGATTATCGATGGGACGAGTTTATGGTGACAACTGCTGATATCTGATAAACACATTTTCGGTCAGTAAAGAACGGATTTCAATCAAACGTTTTTGACGGATATTGAACCTGTCAACAGCCAATGATATCCGGTTTCATTTCTGATGGAATAGTTCTCAATTTATCTGTCACTCAGGGCGGGAAAAACGGAATTTTCAATGATTCCTGACCATGCAAATAAGTATGGACCTTTCTTCAAACCTGTATTCTGGACTGAACCGCTCCCTGAAATCCGATAACGCTAAACCGAAAGCCAATGATGACCACACCATACAGATCCATCACACATTTTAAACTGCTGACAGCATTACTGTGCATATGCTTTGTCTTAACCCCAATATTCAGCCAGTATGAGATTGAATGGCAAATTTCACAAGATGAATATGAATACGGGCATCTGTACTTTGACCTGAATAATGATGGTACAAATGAAATTACAAAAGAACTATGGAACGGCATTGCCATTTTCGACGGAGCAGATAATTTCAACGAGATCTGGTCGCTTATTGATGAGAATTATGAAATTCTTACCCTGTATGAGGTTATCGATGTGGATTCAGACGGCAGTCGGGAAGGTCTTTTTATCAGTAAAAATATATATAATTCTGACAGTTTCCGCTTCCAGTTGATTCCACTCCTGGGTGCTGAACCTGTTTGGATCACACCGGATTATTCGGGAACCATCACCCACGCAGCCATGGTCGATCTGGCAGGGGACAGCGGTCTCGAACTGGTTTTCGGAACATACGTGTATGATGATTCCGACAATGCCTATTCATACTCATACTATATCATCGACGGCGAAAGCGGAGCAGAACTGTGGAGTTCCGTGAACAATTCCGGGTATATCGTGGGTCCATATCCAGGAGATGCGGATGGGGACGGTTCAGTTGAATTGGTTTCGAATCATTACAATATGGAGTCCGCCATTTCAACACTGTTTTACTTGGGTATCTTTCCGGCTGATGCAGATGCGAATCAGGATGGGGAAGTGGATATTCTGGATGTCGTCAGCACCGTTGCCTGCATCCTGATTGAATGTCCTGACGGGATCGTTGAAATAGATTTGAATTTCGATGCTTCCCTGGATGTATCGGACATTGTGATTCTGGTGAATGCTATCATTCACGGATTGGATAACCTGCCGTGGAACCTGTCCGAGAAGTGGCAGGTGGAACAGGATTTTTATGAATACGGCAATCTCTACTTTGACATTACCGAAGATGGATTTCCTGAACTTACAAAGCAGCTGAATAATGCTTTCACCGTGTATAACGGATCCAATAACTGGGCCGAGATCTGGACTGAATTTGATACTCGGTTTGAATATCTGACATTATATGAATTGTTTGATTTTAACAATGATGAGATTCAGGAAGCACTGGTGATCGGTACAAACTCCCTGTCAGATTATCAAGTACAGTTTATGATTTATGATCTTCAGGGAGATTCACCGGTTTGGGAAACAGAAGAATACGACGGATACACATCCTGGATTTCATCAGCGGATCTGGATAATGACTTCATTGAAGAACTGGTTTACGGTGTTAACGACTACAATCCTTCAACCGGTTTGTACTCCTCGCAAATCCACGTGGTTAATGGTCTGAATGGAACCCATGAGTGGAGCAGTGGGGAATACGACGGCTTTTTCATCGGACCGTATACAGGCGATCTCGACGCAGACGGGGACATCGAAATCCTGGTGAATCTGTATGATATCACGACTGAAACATATGAGATGATTGTCTGGGGATATCACCCCGCCGACTGAAGAATTCAGCTGGGGACAGATTAATCGGAAATACGATAAAGTTCCATCGTCCCCAGTATTACCCTGTTTTCCGTGATGTTCATGTTCTGATTCCATGCGTCGTACCGCAGGTCAAACAGATGTTTTCCTTCGGGAAGCTCAACCGGAATGTGGTTGCTTTTCTCCAGGAAATCCCAGTTATCCACACCCTGTTGAGGAAAAATCAGAACTCCGGCCATTTCTCCGTCAGAGTACAGAGTTCTCAATGCGCATTTGTTATCCGTATTCACAGGTCCATTGCCATTGGAATAGTTTACCGCGACCAGATATTTCCCCGGTTTTTGAATTTCAGCCGCATAATGAACCACTGCCGGATCTGGAAGACGTGAATCAATGCAGTTTTTTGACCCGCAGGTCACCATCGAGACCGCATCATCAATCACAGGTTCGGCAATGATCGGCTCTTCATTCCACAGCAATACGGGCTCAGACATGAAAGAATCCTGAAGCCTGCTGTCGGCCGCAGCAACCTGAAACTCCACGGGATTTGGATTATCTGAATGGGCATGACTATTGAGCTGATCATTCAGTTCGCTGATATTGCTTTCAACAGACAGAAACTGTCCGTTGCGGTAAATGTGATACTCTGCTGAAACCGGTGAAACTTCCACGTCAGCAGCCAAAGCCGAATGAATACCAGGGGAAAATACTCCGCGAGAGTCAATGACCGGTGTCGGCAGGGAGAAAACAACCGGTGCCACAGTTGATTTCTTCACTTCAGCGACGGTATTCGGCTGCAGGATGATTTCTATTCTGTGCTCACCTTTCAAATCGGTGGGGATCATGGGCGAAGCGGGTATTCCATCCAGATAGAAATTCCTGATTTCGGACCCCCATCCGGAAACACTGATATTCAAAAGGGCATTTCGATAGGGAAAATCAGTCAGTATCCGCACGCCGTCGTACGCTCTGGGAACGGCGGGAGAAAACTGCAAGCCGTCTTTTTCCAGTCTCATCCCGAAAAGAACGCGGTAGACTGCTGCCAGACCGCCGGCCACAGACCACAGCTGCCGGTCCGAGTTGATGGCCGTACCAACATAATCACCTGATTCCGCCGCCATGTTTTCCTTGTTTGTCAGAAACAGGGCTGCCGCCCGGTAAATTGATCCCAGACCATACTGCACTGCATCCAGCCGGCCGGCGGATGCTGCTGCCCAGGTATAATATGCAGTCACGAAAGGCCAGATTCCGTTATTGTGATAGGGTTCAATGCCGGGTATCTGCGGACTGAAACAGGCTGGTCCGAAAGGTCCTCGGGGAATATTCGATATAATTTCCTGGGCCTGGTTTTTATCGGCCACACTGCACAAAATTGCCAGAGCTTCACCCAGAGTTTCGGATCTGCCAGATACCGATTGAAAGATTCTGCCGTACCGGAACTGCCCATAGTATCCAGCATCCTCCAGCCAGAGATATTCATTGACAGCGCCGGAGATGTTATCAGCAATATCCGACCACGTTTCATGCGGCTGATTCAGCATCTGACTCATTTCTGAAAGAATGCGGTAGGTCTGATAATGAACGATATTGGTTCCCAGGTTTTGTGAAACGGCTATGTCTCCGGGAGTCATCCACGCAGGGTAGGACTGCTCCCGCCAGTCCAGAAAAGATGATTCACCCCGGACCAGGCCGGTCTCCGGGTCAAAAATCGTGGTAATATCCTTTTCCGCTGATTTCTTGATGATGCCGTACGCCTCATTCAGCCACTCATCATCCCCAGTTGCGAGATACACTTCCCAGGCAGCCATGGCCCATGTCATTCGGTCCGTGGAAACCGGCCATGAACCGCCGGTCCCCGTATCCTGTATGATTTCCCCGTCATTCACTTTCGCAAGCAAACTCCTGCGGGCGGTTTCAGGCTCAATAAGAGCCAGCGAAAGCAGAATGCTGTAGCTGATATCTCGGGTCCACACGCCGGGCCATTCCCGGCCGGCCATGAACGTAGAATCGCTTCGAATGTCCTGAACCATTTCCTCGAGCGACATTTGATACAGGGCATCCACCAGCGGCTGCTGGGATATGAGATCAGGATAACGGTCCACATCTTCAATCAGCCGCCAGACACCCCGGTTCAGTTTATCTGCAAGTCGGTCAGCATTGTACCTGAACTGCAGAGCAGTTTCGTAGATATCATCTCCGTTCTGATCGGTGAGTTGAAGATCAGCTCTCTGATTTAGACTTGAAAAATCCCAGGTCAATGGGTCGGTATTTCCGGCAATGAAAAATCCCTGGAATTCATCCGCGCGGATCACGGAACCGTCAGCACCCATCCATTGTCCGTTTTCGCGGAAAGATTCCATCACCTGGGACGCATCCATTCGAAAAGTCACCGTCACCTCCTCTTCGGGATTCAGGCGATCGGGTTCGATGGGATACACTGCCTGATCGGAAGAATGGGGGTGTCCAAAATCAATCACCGGCGTTTGGACCGCAGACCCCCCAAGCGGCAGAATAAATCGATGATCCATAAACGGCGGTCGCTCATTGTCATATCCATTTATACTGAACTTGAATACGATTTCCCGCGCGAGACCCGGTCTTTTGGCGAATTCATATTCAGACCTGATTTCATCATTGGAATATACCCTGGCCTCAAACGGGGGCTGCACAACACCATCCGGCCAGACTGTGTACTCAGCATTTTGATACAGCGGAAGAGACCCCTCTGTATGACCGCCGCTGAAGAATACCGCCAGTGATAAAATAAATAAGACGGGCTTCGGGGTCAGTCGCGTCATCTTTAATTGTCCTCAGTCTGCTGAAATAGAATTTCCACAGCCTTTTCAAGCTGGAGATCTCGCCCTGAACGGATTGACTCTGCGGTGTTTTTGACTTTGAAATCAGGCTCAAGCTGCGTGTTTTCCAACCAGTATCCGTCATTGCCCCGGACCCCGACCTGAGGGATTCCAAACACCAGTTCCGGATCCTGCAAACGTTCCCACCAGACTGCCGTGGCCGTGCCCGGTATTGGCATCCCCACTGTGAATCCAACATCCAGCACGTCGAAAGCATATGGGAAAAAGTGTGCATCGGAATAATTGGCCTCTCCCATCACAACCGCCACCGGTTTGGTCCAGCGGTTCTGGGGCTCTTTCCCGACTTTTTTCCCTCTTGGCACCATTGTGACGTAGTCTTCACCTGAAAACAGTTTGACCAAGTCATCGTGCAGCCAGCCGCCGCCGTTGAATCGCGTATCCAGAATTACAGCTTTCTTATCCAGATTGCGGCCGAAGAGATCAGAGAAAGTCTTTCGAAAGCTGCTGTCATTCATACCGCGGACATGGATGTAGCCAATCTGACCGTCAGAGAGTGAATCCACATACTCATAGCTGCGTTCCACCCAGCGGCGATACATCAGATTCTGTTCCCGATAGAAGGATACAGGCCTGATCTGAATATCCCGTCTGTTCTCGCCGTCAGAGTCCATCACCGTAAGCGTGACATACTTTCCGTCCAAACGGTTCAGCAGCGGATTTGGATTGGATCCCGCACGGATGAGACTGCCGTTGATCCTTTCGATCACCGTTCCGGGTTCTATACCGAGAGATGGGCGGTCTGCGGGGCCATTCTTCAGGATTTCCAGCACTTTCAGACCATCTTCCTGCCATTGACTGTCATAGAGCAAACCCAGGGCAGCAGTGTGATCCAGCTTTTTATTGTCAAAACGGAAATATGCGCCGGTATGCGATGCATTCAGTTCACCCAGCATTTCGCTGAGCAGCTCGGCATACTCTCTTCCGGAGGTGATCTGCGGAACAAACCGGCGATAGTATTCACCCATTGCATCCCAATCTGCACCATGAAGACTGGAAAGGTAAAATTTCTCCCGCACCTGACGCCAGATATGATCAAACAGGTAAAGCCGTTCCGAAGGCTGGTCCAGAGCCATCTCTGCGCGATATTTGATCTCGTGTTTTTTCCCGTTTTCCAGTTCAACGCGCACCATTTTGCCGTTATCCAGCAGCAGATAGACATGTTTCCCCTCATCATCAAACTGAAGTGAGCCGGCATCTCCAGCATCCAGTTTGATTACCCGTTTCGGGACAGGATCGAGCAGTTCAACTTTCCACAGGTCAACGCCTTTTTCAAACCGCGTGGTGTAGTAGAGCGTCATCCCGTCTCTGGACAGCAATGCATCTGCCATCATTGAAGAGTGGGGGGTCAGCCGCCTGCGCCGGTCACGGAATCCGTCACGTTCCACATTCAGGGGATGGTCCAGAGCTTTCAGCTTGTTGTTACGAGTGCTGTCCGGTATGTCAAGATCCTCATATTCCAGCTTTGTCAGGCGGGCAGCCTCTCTGGCGCTGTCGGAGGTGTAAAATCCAAACACATCGTTTTCACTGCCCCAGCTGCCGTGGCTGCGTTTTCCGTATTCATTTGAAAAACAGTAAATCATGTTCCCGGATGCGCTCCATCTGGGCGAGAATTCATAATATCCGCTCAATGTCACGTTCGTGATTTCCGCACCCAGAACATCCACCAATGCGATATCCTCCACCCAGCGAGTCGAAGAGGGAAGATGCAGACAGGCGAGCCACTTGCTGTCCGGAGACCAGCTGTACTGGATATCACCGTCGGAATAGGAGTAATTCATTGCGGCCGGCAGGAGCGTATGAACGGCTGCAGTGTGCCGGTTCAAAATCCGTATTTCATCCCGATTATGCAGGAAAGCCACCAGGCTGTCATTCGGGGAAAGTAACGGCTGAAAGGAATCATCGTCAGAGACCAGCAGGGGCAGTTCTTCCCAGTTGACCGCGTTGTAAAAATGTTTATCCGTGTCTTCGGACAAACGGATCTGATACAGGTTCCAGGATCCGGACCGTTCACCGGCAAACACGATGCTTTTCCCGTCTGAGGAAACAGATACAGACCGCTCCTGCTCGGGAGTAAATGTCAGCTGCCGGGTGAGTTTGTGTTCTGCGGACGTCGCAAAAATATCTCCGCGCACAATGAAGATGATTTCTTTTCCATCCGGGGTGACCGCCATCTCAGTGGCTTTTTCAGAGTACTCCTTTATGACAACCGGATTTACCCTGTCATCCGTCGGAATGTGAATATCAACCTTCATCGGATTATCCGACTTAGGCGGCAGCAGCCAGATATGTCCGTCAAAGACATAACACAATACACCGTCAGCCGATGCAGACAGAAAGCGAACCGGATGGATTTGATGACGGGTCACCTGTTCCGGTTTTTTGGGTCGCCGGGCGTTGACGGACCAAACGTTAAACGTTCCGCTTTGCTCGCTCAGATAGTACAATTCTTTCCCGTTCACGATGACAGGATCCCGATCTTCCCCTGAAAAATGCGTGATCTGGCGATGTTCGCCGGTTTTAATGTTATATGCCCAGATATCCCTCGTGTCCGACGACTGTGCATGCTTGCGCCAGTAGTTTTCTATTCCGCTTCGATCCTGATAAAATATTTCCTTCCCCCTTTGTCCGAATACGGCATTCTCAGCAGGGGTAGGCAGAACAAGGCGGGGAGCGGTTCCGGATATTGAAACGGTATACAGCTCGGTCATCCTTCCGCTGGGAAACATTCGGCTGTATGCCGGATCAGTACGCGCAGAACTGAACAGGATTCCTTCGCCGTCAGCACTGAAAGCACTTGGAATGTCGTCTGCAGAGTGGTGGGTCAGCCGCTTGGAGGTTCCGCCGGATGCCGGGATCAGGAAAATATCAAAATTTCCGTGACGATCGGAAGCATAAGCAATTGATTCACCGTCAGGTGACCAGACAGGATGGCTTTCATGATTTACATGGGTTGTCAGACTGCGTGCCTGGCCGCCGCTGGAGTTGACGAGAAAAATATCCCCCTGATAACTGAAAGCGATTTCAGACCCGTCGGGGGATATGGCAGGAGTGCGAATCCAGTATCGAATTTCTTCATCTGCAGCCTGAGATGCTGCAGCTCCCAGTAAAAACAGTCCAATAAGTAAACAGCTGATTTTTTTCATCATTTTCATTCCAGTTATTAATGTCAGTATTCTATTATCAAAGTATTTAAATGTCATAAAACAGGCTGCGCTTGACGGCATGACCGCGACCGTTCGGGACGTCCGGCGGCATACCTGTTTCGTCCTGAACGAACAGGTCAATACGGAAGCAGACCGCTTTCAGGCAGACACCGCAGGAATTCACAATCCCACGCCCTACAGAATCCATTTGGTTTCACCTGATCAGAATGGTGCAGGCCAATATTATCAGGGCAGTTCCAAACAGTCTGGATATTCCAAGCTGATAGCGCTGCATAAAAGATTGTCCGGAACCGACTTTTACCAGCCAGACAAACAGGCTCCAGACCACTCCGGCTTCCAGTATCAGGAATACGGCAATAATCAGTTTTTCCTTAAATGTCAGATCAACCGGAATCACCTGCGTAAACAGACTCAGTATGAATAATGTGACTTTCGGATTCAGCAGATTACAGATCAGGCCTTCCTGAAAAGCTGAAAAAGGACCCGTATTCATATTACCGGTCTCCGTTTCAGTCTGATCTGCAGTCGTTTTAAGAGTTATGATGCCGATATAAAACAGGTACAATGCACCTGCTGTCTGGATCACCCGGAAGGCAGCAGGGGAATTTTTTATCACCACAGCCAACCCGAGGATGGACAATCCTGTGTGGAAAGCCAGGCCGACACAGATTCCCAGGACCGACCAGAGGGCCAGATATCCGGGATAGCGGGTCGAATTTCTCAGAAGCAGGATCATGTCCGGACCCGGACTCATCATCGCCAGAAACATTATTATAAACAGAGATAAAACCGAGATCGACATTTCATTTTCCTGATTCAGACTGGAAAAGCCCCGTTAGCGGCATCCTGATATGTCCATAAATTTACGAACGGACATTGTGGGATTTTCGAATACCTTCGTTCAGACTGCAGTGCCTGGCCGACACCTTTGCGTCAGGTGATTTCGAAAGAGACAAAATTGAATTTCCCGAGTAAACTGCGTACTGCTGTTTTACGGAGTCTCACCGTTGACGAACCGGTTCAAGATTTCCCAGAATTCAGTTGACAGGCAAATGGTATTGTGAGTCGCTCCCTCGATTTCCGCAAGCCGCACGGTGCCGCCCCATGTTTCGGCAAGCCGACGGGTTCTTTGAGGAGGAATTATCTCGTCTGCCGATCCATAAAAAATCAGCGCATCAGATTGGATGTTACGGGCATAAGCGATTGAATCAAATGTGTGTTTCAGAAGCAGATTGATGGGCATCATCGGATACATTTCCTTCGCCATGCTCTGAATGCTGTCATAGGGCGAAACGAGGATTACTCGTGGGATGGATCGGGCGGCTGCCAGCTGTACTGCAATTCCGGTTCCGAGACTGCGGCCCATTAGGATAATATTTTGCGGCTGAAAGCCGGTACGGCTGAGAACCGCATCGTAAATGCAGCCGGCATCCTGAATCAAGGCCTGCTCGGAAGGCACCCCCGGATTATCTCCATACCCTCTGTAGGGCATGATTAACAGAGCACATTCGGGGTAACTGCCAAGCTGTTCCAGCTGACCCGCAACGTCTTCAGCATTCCCGCCGAAGTAAATGATAAGGGGAATATCTGGTTCTGGGGAGTTTCGTACCAGCCAGCCCTGCAGCTCGATATCCCCGCAGGCAACCCTGAACCGACTGGATTCATTGTGCCCGATGATATCGACAAATTCTTCATGAAAGGGCCGTGGAAAAAATATAAAACTGTCCTGCTTGATATACAGATACAGACACAGACAAAGAAAAGCAGCAGCCGGTAAAGCTGCGATGAAGATCAGAATTTTTATCATTATCATTATTCGGTTACCAGGATGCAGCATAAATTATCATACTTTTGGGGATGCGGCCTACCTGCAATCACGGCTGCCAGACGCCCATAATTGTCAGGCTGCACGAATCAGGACAAATGAAACTGTCAAACAAAACGGGGGAAATGATATGGATGGAATCGTTTTTTTTAAGACCGAAAAGCTGCAGAGGCTTCGTCAATTTTATGAACATGATCTGAAAATGGATATCTGGCTAGAGCAGGCTGACTGTATCATTTTCCGTAACGGCAACCAGCTTTTGGGATTTTGTCAGCGGGATCAAACAGATACAGAGGGAATGATAACCCTGTTTGGAGCGTCACGAAGCTGGGTGGATGCAATGTACGAGCGATTTGAAGCTATGGCAGTCAGTCCGCCTCAGGATAATCAAAAATACAAAATTTATCAGTGCTTCATCCAGGACCCCGATGGGAGAATGATTGAGTTCCAGCATTTTTCAAACGTCGTTCAGCCCAGTATTTCTGGGATGGATTTGCTGATGAATCGCAGGAGCATTCGTGCCTATCGTACCGATCCGGTACCGAAATCGGTTTTGAATCAACTGTTTGAACTGTGCCGATATGCACCCACCGGAAGGAACTTCAACGGCTGTTATTATAAGTTGATCGACGACAGGGGAAAACTCCAGCTGCTCGCGGATACAAGAGGAGATTCCAGTGCTCCCATCGCACAAGCGCCTATGGCTGTGGCAGTGGTGACAGATCCATCAGTCTCCTGCTGTCCTGTTGAGGACGGACACATTGCTGCATATCATTTTCTGCTGGCAGCACGCATTTACCATCTGGGGACATGCTGGATTGCCGACATGAATAAGACCGCCGTAAAACAGATCATCAATATTCCGAATGACCACCGGATCGCAACCGTTTCGCCATTGGGATATCCTTCAGAAATCCCGGACTGTCCGGCACGAAGGCCGCTGGAGGAGCTTCTTAAGTAACATTCGTCAAAACGATTTATGAAAACCGGTTCTTTGTTGACCAGAATTGTATTGATCAGATAGAAACTGCACATCTGCTTCACTTGATTCTACAAAATTGAAAGTCCTTTTCTTTGAAGGAAAAACCCAAAAGAACACGCGCAACAGGTTAGTTTCATCTCGATTGAATCTTTCATTGAATCCGCCAGTGGGCAGGTTTTTAATCCGTCTTCTGACGGACAAGTGTAACTGGGTGTATTCCCCGCCGCTTGTTGAAAATCCGCCATTTGGCGTGGCAGGGAAATCTTCCGTGACCGTGGGGGGGGTCAGTCGTTCTCGCACCGGATTCAATTTTGTTTTGGACAGCTTTTTTCTGAAATCGACTTTCAGTCACATCCCCCAAACCTGCCGATTCATCAATGTGCTGGATTGATATTGCGGACAAACCATAACGCTGTCACAATGGCATAGAACCGATAAATGTAAGTATAGAGGTGCTTCCGTCAAGTTCAGCGCTTTCGGCAAATCGTAATGCTGTCCGAATTGAGCCAAATTTCGGTAAATTTAGACTGTCTTCGAGGTCAATATTTAAACATAACACGCACTAACCTCCGCAGTACTGTGAAAGGAACACGATGGATCGCAGCATCCTGAATCTGGCAGTGGGGATTCTTTTGGCAGGCTTGGTTCTGTCCATAATTTTCAAATTGCTGAAATTTGCCCTGGTGGGCGTTTTCTTTGCCGGGGCACCACTCTTAATCATTGGTCTTGTCCTTTCGGGAGCAGGACTGATAGTTTCCATTGTTGTGGGAATCGCAGTTGTTCTCATTGCCGGGCTGATCATGCCTTTCCTGGCCCCCCTGATAATCGCTGCAGTGATTGTCGGTTTTCTACTGAAAAAAGCCTAAACCAACCAACTTCAAGGCACTCGAATCATGAAACCGATACAATTTCCGGTATTCTTGCTGATAATGGCCGTTTCTGCATTGCAGTGTACATCAGACAGTTCCGCCAACAGCAGCGGCCCCGATCCGGGGGATGAAGATCCGGCGGATGCATTTGAACAGAATCAGAGGCTTGGCCGGGGCATCAACCTTGGAAATGCTCTAGAGGCGGATAACGAAGGCGACTGGGGGGTTATCATTGAAGATCGCTTTTTCGAGATCATTGCCGGTGCCGGATTTTCGCATGTCAGGCTGCCAGTCAAATGGTCTGCGCATACCGGCACGGATCAGCCTTATGACATAGATCCGGATTTTATGTCGCGGATTCATCACCTTGCAGGTATTGCCATTGAAAATGATCTGCTGATTATCATCAACTGCCATCATTTTGAAGAAATTTATGAAAACCCTGCCGGACAGCTGGAAAGATTCCTGAGTATCTGGCAGCAGACGGCATCATCATTTGCCGATTACGGCAGCAGCATCCTGTTTGAAATACTGAATGAACCGCGGGACAATCTCACCGCAGCGGTATGGAATGATTATCTGCAGCAGGCCGTTGAACTGATTCGGACTGTCAGCCCTGAGCGCACCCTGCTGGTTGGCACTGCTGAATGGGGAGGGCTGGCAAGCCTGGATGACCTTATGCTGCCGGAAGATGATAATATCATTGTGACGTTTCATTATTACAATCCGTTCGAGTTCACGCATCAGGGTGCAGACTGGGTGACAGGTGCGGACAGCTGGCTGGGGACTACCTGGACCCAGACCGGTGCCCAGCGGTTGGCCGTTCAGCAGGATCTGGATTTGGCCCGGACCTGGGCCGATGCCAATAACCGGCCGCTTCATATGGGAGAATTCGGATCCTATGAGGAGGCAGATATGAATTCACGGACAGCCTGGACCCGGTTTGTAACCGAACAGGCGGAATTACGGGATATCAGCTGGGCCTATTGGGAGTTCTGCTCGGGCTTTGCCGCATACGATCTGGATCAGGATCAATGGATCTGGGATTTACTCAATGCCTTGATTCCCGGAACACTCGAATCCAAGTAAGCAGCCATTTTGAATCTGCCATGGAAATTGACGGCACGGTTTTCAATCGAGAGCTGCAGTATTGGGAATTGGAATTTTTTAACAGCCATCCTTCATAACATAAACACAGGACAAATGTCATCATTATACCTGGAGAACATCATATTGCAAGGAATAGACAGGGAGCCATTTTGAATAAACCTATTTTTACATTATCGGTTATTTTACTGCTGTCGTTAATATTCGGTTCAGAAAGCCTGACCTATCAGCAGCCGCCGGATGAACTGAACCGCATTATTGATACCCCAAAAACACCTTTTGTAAAACTCAGTCCGGACAATAAGTGGCTGCTTCTGCAGACCCGGCCGCCTTTACCGTCGATTGAAGAACTGGCTCAGCCTGAGCTGAAACTGGCCGGTCACCGAATCAATCCTCTCACCAACGGCATCAGCCAGCCCAGATACACCCAGGATCTGACCCTGATGTCGGTGGAGTCCGGTGAAGAGTACGATATCACCGGCATGCCGCGTCATCCCAAAATCTCTCATCTGACCTGGGCAGCAAACGGGAGTCATGCTGCTTTTACGCACACTGCCGAAAACGGGATTGAGTTATGGGTAGTTGCCGTAAAATCCAAAAAGGCCAGACGACTGACGGATCCTATTCTGAACGAGGCTTTCGGAAGATCCCCTTTCGTGTGGCTGAAGGATGGAAAAAAACTGATTGTCAATACCGTTTTGAAGGACCGCGGGCCAGTTCCGGTGGAGAACCTGATCCCGGACGGTCCGACCATCCAGAGTTCACATGGGGTAAAAGCGCCGGCCCGCACCTATCAGAATCTTCTTACCGGCAAACATGATGAAGCGCTTTTTGAGTATTACTTTACCGGGCAGCTGCAGCTGCTGGATCTCAGAGGCCGGTTAAAAAGCATCGGAGAGCCCCGGCTGTTTCGAAGTTTTTCATTTTCTCCGAATGAAAAATTCCTGCTGGTCAGTTACAACAAACCGCCCTATTCCTATCTGGTGCCGTCCTATCGTTTTCCCCGTGTGTCTGAAGTGTGGACACCCAAAGGAAAATTGGTTACAACAGTGGCAGACCTTCCTTTGGCAGAGAATATCCCCATCCACTGGGATGCTGTCCGGACCGGTCCAAGATATATCAGCTGGCGACGGGATATGCCGGCTGTTCTTGTATGGGCGGAAGCGCTTGATGAAGGGGATCCGGGTATTGATATGACGTTCCGGGATGAATTGTATTACTGGAATGCCCCGTTTACAGACGATCCGGTACCATGGCAGAAACTGGAATGGCGGTACGGAGGCATTGCCTGGGGCAACAGCGAAACCGCGCTGATTTACGAAAACTGGTATAAATCAAGACAGAAAAGAGTCTGGATCCTAAATCCTGATACATACCAAACCGAAACCGAAGCACTGCTTGATATAAATACGGAAGACCGCTATGCTGATCCGGGAAATCCGGAATATGAGCTAAATAACTGGGGGCGGTGGGTTCTGGCTGTGACAAAAAACAAAGAGCTGTTCCTGTATGGAGACGGAGCCGGACCGGAAGGTGAGTATCCGTTTATTGACCGATTGAATCTGAAGACACGTGAAACGGAACGTTTATGGCAATGTGAAAAAGGAGCCTACGAGTATGCCGTAAACGTGGTGGATAAGGAGAAACTGGAATTTGTTACGCGTCGGGAGAATCCCAAGGTTCCGGGAAATTACTGCATGCGAAATATTTCGGCTGAAAATCCGTCGTTTCGGCAGATTACACAGTTTGACAATCCTTTTCCAAATCTGGCCGGAATTCAGAAGGAAATAATTAAGTATCAGCGCGATGATGGGATTGATTTGAGCGGAACGCTGTTTCTGCCTTCAGATTATTCCGTCAGTGATGGCCCGCTCCCGGTCCTGATGTGGGCATATCCGACAGATTTCAAAAGTGTTGATGCTGCAGGGCAGATGCAGGGGAGTCCGGATCAGTTCATATGGCTGAGCCACTGGGCACCGGCTATCTGGGTGACACAGGGGTTTGCGGTTTTTGATGATCCGGCCATGCCCATTGTTGGAGAAGGTGATACCGAGCCCAACGATTCTTTTATTCCGCAGTTGGTTTCCAGTGCGCAGGCCGCTGTGGATGTACTGGTTGATCGGGGAGTGGCGGATTCGAACCGGATTTTCATCGGCGGTCATTCATACGGGGCTTTCATGACTGCCAACCTTCTGGCACACACAGACCTTTTCGCAGGCGGTATCGCCCGATCCGGAGCGTATAATCGGACCCTGACTCCATTTGGATTTCAGGCAGAGCAGCGAACATTCTGGGATGCGCCCGATGTTTACATCACCATGTCTCCATTTCGTTATGCGGATAAAATCAATGAACCGCTGCTGCTCATCCACGGAGCCAACGACAGCAACAGCGGAACCTACCCAATGCAGTCCGAGCGGCTGTTCAACGCCATAAAGGGGAATGGGGGGACCACCCGGCTTGTCATGCTGCCCTATGAGGGACACGGCTATAAATCCCGGGAATCTGTAGGGCACATGCTCTGGGAAATGTCCCAGTGGCTGAACCCTGTCCAAACGGTTGAAAACAAATAATTACATCCATGAACCTGGGACTGTCCGATAAAACCGCCATGATTGCCGCTGCCAGTGAAGGTCTGGGATTTGCAGTTGCCAGACAGCTTGCAGAGGAGGGTGCTCATGTATCCATATGCGGACGCAGGGAGAAATCCGTAAATGAAGCTGTGGAGCGGATCAATGCCGATCACCCGGGAAAAGCGGTCGGCACCGCTGCTGATGTCTGCAATCCTGGGGATATTCTGAAATGGCGGGATGAGACTCTTGACCGTTTTGGAAGTGTGGAGTTTCTGGTAACCAACTCCGGCGGTCCGCCTGCCGCGAATTTTCTGGATATTACAGATGATCACTGGGAGGATGCCTTTCACCTGCTGCTGCTGAGTACCATTCGAATGATTCGGAGTGTTCTGCCGAAGATGCGGGATCAGCGGCGCGGGGCTATTCTGACCATTACCTCCTCAACGGTCAAGGAACCCATTGATGCTCTGGTGATGTCGAACGTGATGCGGTCCGGAATTGTCAGCCTTGTAAAAACCCTTTCCACTCAAATGGCTCCAGTCGGCATTCGCATCAATAATTTGATCCCCGGCCGAATAAAAACCCGGCGTCTGGAAGCACTGGATGAAATCTGGGCATTTCGAACCGGTGTGACAACGGACAAATGGCAAAAGGACATGTATCAGAAAATACCTGCCGGTCGATATGGAAAACCTGAAGAATTCGCCCGCGCCGCTGCTTTTCTGCTGAGCGATGCGGCTGAATACATCACCGGAACATCCCTTGTTGTGGACGGCGGTGCATTGAAATCCGTATTATAGTTATAAAGGGTTTTATATTATGCTCTTAAACGTAAAAAATAAATAGTGATACATGGATAGTCAACGTTATTTTACATTAGAAAAAAAGCAATTGATAATTCCCAGAATCCAGGAATATTTCGAAAACGAAATAGACCAGCATATCGGTAATCTGGATGCTGAGTTTTTACTGGATTTCATGGCATCCCTGCTTGGACCGCACATGTACAATGCGGCCCTGAAAGACGCAGGGCAGTTGCTGATGGAAAAACTGGGTGATATTGAGATCGCCTTAACCGAGCTGGAAAAGCCCGACGAATCAGAAATTCAATAGGAAAAATACCATGACCGAAAATCGTCGATTTAAACGATTGCCTTTTGATGCCGCTGCATGCATTGAATTCCTGTATCAGGATGAGGTTCTGTCAGACCCGCTGAAAGCAGCCCTCTCAAATCCAAACCGCCTGATCCCGCTGACAAAAGGGAAATCCATTCAAGTGACCGGTGAGGTTTTGGATCTCTCCATCAAAGGTGCACTGGTTCTCCCCGAATTTGAACTGCCAATAGATACAGGACGAAAGGTCCTTCTTGAAATCCAGCTGAATGGAACGGATCTGTCTCTTGAATTTGAAGCCGAGTTGGTCCATAAAGGACAAAAAAGACTGGGATTTCAATTCATTCGCACAGACCCCGAATCCATGATGCATCTGAGAAGATTTCTGGAACTGAATCTGGGAAGCGATGAGCTTGTGGCTCGTGAAATTTCCATCCTGGCAGATGGGAAATAAATTCAGTTTCAATTCGCCTTCAACCATACCGGAAACTGAATTCAACCTCTGATAAAATCCCGGCAAGTTACATGAATGCTCTCCGCCCCGACCCGGTTGCAATCACCGATGAGACATTCTTCTATTCACAGTGACCTGCGCTCCCTTTATCTGTCGGTAAAACCAGTTCATGCAGCTGAGAGCTGCATCCTGCACGGAGGAACGATGGGGACCTGTGCTGCAGAAACGCGGTGCAAACCGTTGTATCTTCCAAAAAAATACATCCTGTACAAACTGTATAAGAAAGGCTGATTTATGATGATGTCCAACCAGATCAAGTATTTCGTATGCCTGTTAATGACCTCAGTCACGCTGATCACGGCGGTGCGTGCAGAGCAAACTGTTATTCTGCTTGAAACCAGTGATCTGCATGGTTTTATCTGGAACTGGGATTATTTCGGAAACAGGGAGTTTGATCAGGGTCTGATAAAAGCAGCTGCACTGATCAAACAGATCAGACAGAAACATGAAGCAGTACTCCTCCTTGACGGAGGTGATACAATCCAGGGATCTCCTTTAATTTATTACTACAATGTGATGAAACCCGATGAAGCGGGTCCGATGGCAGTTTGCATGAACGCTCTGGAATATGATGCCATGACAATCGGAAATCATGAATACAATTTCGGACAGCCGGTACTTGACAAGTTCATTGATGAAGCCGAGTTTCCCGTCATGTCTGCCAACATCCTCCACAAGGGACAGTTCAAGTATCAGCCGTATTTTATAAAGAAGATCAAGGGCATAACCATCGGTGTGCTTGGTTTGACCACTATCGGGATACCGGTATGGGAAAACCCGGATCACATCTCTGGTCTGGAGTTCAGGGACCCCATTGCCGCAGCGCAAGACCTGATCCCGGAACTGCAGGCATTGGGTGCCACAGTACTGGTGGCTCTAGTACATGCCGGTCCGCATCTCGAACCGGAAAATCCCTGGGATGACGGTGCCTGGGAGACCGATTACCGCACCTGGGTGGATAAGGGATATGCTCATGTGCCTGAACAGAATTTCATGATTACGCTGGCGGAGGCGTGTCCGGAACTGGATGTCATAATGGGCGGACATGCCCATTCCCTGATACCCGACGCCCGGGTCAACGGTGTACTGCTGACTGAGCCGTATGCCTACGGCAGGGGCATATCCAAAGTCACTCTCACCGTGGATGACTCCGGCCGTGTCATTGATAAGCACGGGGAATTTCTGAGCGTAAAGGAAGTAGCGCCTGACCCGGAACTGGAACAGATTTCTAAAGTCTATCATGACACTGCACTTGAATATGTGCGTTCCCCTTTGGGGTTTGCGTCATCTGCTTTCCCGGGAGGGAATCAGGCCCGGCTAAAAGACGGTCCCCTGACGGACTTTATCAATGAAGTACAGTTCGATATTGCCAGGAATGCTGGATATCCCGCGGATGTATCACTGGCTGCCGTGTTCAATGACCGAGGGAGACTGAATGCCGGAACGATCACCGTGGCAGATGTCTATGGCATTTATCAGTATGAAAACACCCTGGTCGTAATGGAGATCAGCGGATCCCAGCTGCGGGCTGCTTTGGAACATGATGCGGGGTACTGGAAGCAGCTGGACGGGGAAACCGATGCGGTTCATACTGCGGATGAACTGAAATCTGGTGATGTACGGGACTACAATTGGGATATCTACAGCGGGATAGATTATACAATCGATTTGCGCCTTCCGGAAGGTGAGCGGGTCACTGAACTGCGCTTCAACCAGAAGCCGGTCCGCCCGAACCAGAAACTGATTTTGGCAGTCAACAGCTACCGGGCCGGCGGAGGCGGGGGATATACAATGTTTCAGGAGGGTCGAATTCTCTGGCAGTCAATGACAGAAATCCGCGACTATATGGTGAACTACATTGCCGAAAAGGATACACTTCGGCCGGGTGATTATTATCAGTTGAACTGGAAACTGGAGCCGGAATACTTAATCGATAAGGTCAAATGAAGCCGTCCATCAGCCGGGGCTTTCTGCCGCCGGCTGCAGAAATTCAAAATGACGATGTGCCGGCAGCTTCCTGGAACCGGTATATCGCGGTCTTCCACCAGGAAGAATCGGAATAATCCACGTAGTCCACAGTGTAATGGTTGCCGTCCCGGTTGCTCCAGATCATATCAAAATAGTCATTTATTTCCATGAACGTATCGGAATCGGAAGATCCTTTGAGGAAAATATTGGTTTCCAGATTATAATTGCGGAGATTGCGGCGAGTCATATTGGCTGAGCCCAGAATCAGTTCTGAAGTCCCGTCCGCACTGTTTTTCAGCATCAATTTCGAATGAAACTGCTCTCCGTGGGTATCATACCAGCGAACCTCAATATTGCCATGGGATTTTTCAGTGAGTTCATGAGCCACCTGCCGATTCGGGATTCCGATTTTTTCATATCCAAAGGCATCCTTGTTGGGATCGAGGATCAATCGAATGGCCGCTCCTCTTTTGGAGGCTTTTACTGCTGACTTGATCAAATCACGTTCACTGAAATAAAACATCGCAATATCGATTTGATCACCGGCCTGTGCTTTTTTGAACAGGTCTTGAGCCTGGTCCTTGATTCGTTTTTCCGAAATCAACTGGAGTTCAGAGATATAATCCCAACCCGCATTCTGGCCAATCTTTTTTGTTGACGGTATGAGCAGGTCCGATTCCGAAAATCGAGCCACACCCTGTTCCGTTTCAAAGATATCCGATAATAAAACATCGGTAAACATCAAGGCGACATTGGAGTGTGCCGAACTGCCGTCATGGGGATTGGCGGATGTGATCAGTCCGCGGCTGCTCTCTCCGTAATCTGCCAGTATCAGTTTACGGTGATTTGCCTTGAAGTTCAGCATATCCAAATAGGATCGCAGTGTCACTTTATCATCATCTCCGGAAAAGGGATGTGGAAACAGGCCGCCGTATTCGCTGTTGCCGAACCATTGAATAAACGTTCGCCAGAAACTGGAATACAGCGGGTTGCTGTCCCGCAGCTTGGTTAAATCCGTTACAACAACGTTGATTCCCCTGGATTCCAAATCCTTGATTTGAGATGCCGCAGATCCGCCGTAAACGGTATTGATCGGATCGGTAATAAGATCGATCTGGATATTTGGATACTGCTCTTTTTTCTGTATCAGCCGGGTGGTCAGCTCATCTGTGAGAGGACGGAAGACCTCTGAATCTCTGCCAACCCAGTCGTTAAACAGAAACATATCAACAAGGATAAAGTCCTCTGCGGTCTCAATAATGGAATAAACCGAGTCAAAGATTTCCTGATTTGAACGAACCACGCCTGCCGTGTCCAGGTAGGTAATGTCGTAAAGAAACTCGATTTTGTCATCTGAGATTTGATTGACGTCTCCGGCATAATCGACGCCGTCAGGCAGTGCCTTGTGGGTTTGGGTGTAGCCGACCAGTGTCAGCCAGGTCAGCAGCAGAAAAAAATAATTCAATGGTTTTCTCCAGATTTTTCGGACAGCAGTACAAATCCCGGACAGGTTTAAAACGCCCTCGGGACTGTGTGTTCTTACGGAACTGTGTTTATCCTGCGCGCAATTCGGCATCAATATCCAATTCTGTTTAACATGCCGCCAATTTCAACAGGGGTATCCCAATCATATGCATTACAAATAATCCCGGAAAAATTAGATTTCTTTTCGCATTGCCGACAAGAATGAAGCATGAGTAACAATGAAAAGAATGCTGGTGACTGAAACGAATCAGTCCGTGCGGACCATGTGCTTCCAATTTGGCGGATGTTCCTGTACATAACGGGGTTCGGAGCTTCATCAATGAGGATGTCCCAGGCAACTTGAGCCGGAGAGGAAACGAATTGTGCAAAGCGGCGATGCTATAGGCTTACTGCAAAATTTAATTGATCCTCAGTCAGACAAAGGGGGGGTAACCCGAAGACAGGCTGAGAAAAACCTGCAGCTTCCAGAAAGAGATACCACTGGGATTAAAAAAACAGTTGAAATGTGCTGCAACCTTTGGGTTTAATTCTTTTCCGCCTATTTGCAATATGTTTGTGAGCACATTAGTTAATATTTCAATCCAAACATTTTTTTAAAATAGAAGTAATAGTCTTCAGTCAAACCGAATTTGCGGACCAGCTCCGTTCTTGCAAAATCCTGTTCTTTTTCATTGCCGATTACTGAAAGCGCGGCATACACATAAGTCATAAATTCGTTTTTCTCGGAAATGGTGAACGTTTCAAATTTATCTTTATTCATAAGTCGAAAAACCCCTTTGAATAGAGAACGATGATTGTATTGAGCAGGATTTTCGGAAATGCGTTTTAGAAATGTTCCATTCTTGTACCATATCAATATGGAATCTTTATATGTATCAAATTCAATAGGTTTTTCAGTCTTTGGGCTCAAAAAAGTGCAGGAGCCAACTTGACCAGGTGTATCTTCTTCGATTCGAGGAATAATACCGGTAAGAAAGTAAACCAATGTTTGAGCGACCAGCTCAAATTCATCGTTATTGTAATATTGAAAATTCTTGTTTTTGAGTAATTCCAGATTTGATGCGGATGGTATGACAAGCAGAGGGGGTTCTTCTAAATTGACATCTTTTGATTCAGGTATCAGGTAAAAGTAGTCATAAAAAAAATTGGCATAGTCATCTGCAGGAATTCTTGAATCATTGCCTGTTGTTAAAATGGGGGTTGTGATGAGAGTGTCAATCCGTGACTGGATAAAACTGGGATTGCAGTCTCTGTTCAAGTAGTATCCGAGTGTCTGGGCATATTTAACAGTGTCAATACTGTAAGCGTCAATGATTTGATTGTCTGTTTCATTAAATGACCATTTTTTCAAGGTATGGGCATTACCCACAATGATGATGAAATACGCATCAGGATTGCCAATTATTTTGCTTTCTATGGTTTTATAAGAGAGGTAATCACGAAAAAATCTTGAATAAGCGTATTTAATGATTATCGGGGCTTCAGATTCAAGATATGGTATCTTTTCTATTGCACCGTTCAAGGTGTCAAGTTGTGAAGGCAATACGGTTTTTTGGTGGCGTTTACTGTAGTAATGATAACTGTTTTCATATCCGAAAATCTCAAACTTATCTGAGTCATTATCGATTAGGTCAGCGTAGAACAAATATTCATTCAGTCTTCTCGTTGAAAACAATCCCCATGCTCCAGGGCAAATTGTGGCGAACCTGTCAACTTTGTAGTATTCATTGTTTCTCACAAATTCAAAATTCGTTGAAAAATGATCATGCTCCAATCCAATAAATAATTTTCCTGATTGATTGGTTTTCTGCCAATAATTAATGAGTCTGATTGGTAATTGAATGGCATCATATGAATCATGAGAAAGACACTCTGGTACAATTAATATTCTGTTTTTATATAGTTTTTCAAGCAGGATTTTTTCGATAGAGTCACCGTCATAAATGACAGGTAGCGTTGAAGGTGTTTGATCTTGAGGTTTTACAAAAACAAACCCGAGAAGAATAAATAAAACTGGTAATGTGAATTTTCTATTGATAAAAACAGTTCTTTCTATATTCTTTGAACTTTACATGACGGTTTGAGTGTTTGTTGTTTGGCATTTTGAAACATCAACCTATCAAACCGCTATATACTTTATCATATGTTACAATGCTCAATATCAGGGCTATCCGTCAGATGACCCATTTTTATTTGGGACAATTTCGCTATTTATTCGCGTTCCAAAATGCACTATATCTATTCTTTTCTTTTTCCAAATCGATGCTCTCAATAAGAAGCGGTAAATAAGTTTTGAATGACATAGAACTATTTTCATATTCACTCAGTTTTTCATAGACAGCCAGAGTAAATATGAACCCTAATCTATATTCCTGTTCGATTGTAATCAAAATCTCAGCATCTGTTTTCTTGTAATATTTTCCCGTTAAATATTTATCGATCGCACGAACACAACTCTCTTCAAATAATACCTTCGTATCATCATAATTTCCATAGAGCTGTTTTCTGGCGATTTCATTTAATTCCGAGTATTCATAAATTTGATCAGCATTTTCATCAATCATTCCGCCGATCGCAGGATGAATTGCTTCGTGATAGTATGAATCAGGACCTGGATTTCCCATCGGCGGTCCATATATCATGTATAATGTTCCATTACTTGTAAATGTAAATCCGGTAAAATTTGACATTAAAGGCATTTTTGAATAATACAGACCTTTCGAATAGTTACTGTAATAATCTTTTTCAACTTTTAAAAAATCCACAATATGATTAATCGCCATGATGGAATAAGGTTTGTAGGAATAGTTGATGCTGTCCATTATTGGTTTGTAGGTTTTAAACAAACTGTCAATATCTGCGCGTGCATAAAACAATCGATACAACGTATCTAATCCTGAATACTGGTGTTTTATTTCAATATTGCAAGTATCACATTGCCAATGGAATTTTCCATCGGTTGTAAGGTTAACCGCATATTCAGCACATTCAGTCCAGTCCAAACCGGTTGATTCATAAAAATTCCGGATTCGCTGCTTAAAATCAACTGTGAGGACGCTGTCAAGATGATTTCGCGTCTGGAGCCTTATATCATGCATATCACTGTAATCAAAATCATATCCGCAGGCATTTATAAAAGCATATGCCGTAAAAAGTCTCACATCAGATTCAAATTCGAACAAATCATTTCTTTGCCCATGTCCTTGAGCAAAAAATGTCATAATTGTAATTAAAATCAATAATCTTTTCATGTTTTTGTCATTTTGCAGGGTTTTGTCTATTGTGTTCGACGGTTAGTATACGAAAAGCATCCGATTGCAGAACTCGTATTTTTCAAGTTACATCGGCCCGCCAGGGCAGCGGCCAATTAAAAGTTCAAATTGGTAAGTCAATAACGGTATAACTCGACTATCGCGCCGCCTGGTTCAATCGGTGGTTATGAGCTGATGCTGCAATCATAAATTGTATATTGCCAACCAGAGATTATTCCGTTGTCGTCACAATTTGTGCAATGCCAGTTTATAACAAAATCATTCTGCCTGTCGATGAAAGCCAGGATCTCACCCGGGCAAGGTTTGCGACCAGGTCGTCGCCTGCATTTAATACCTGTAGAAAGGGTTTCACGATCTTGGCGGATTGAAACTGCTTTGACAATGGCTCCGAAATAGCCTGCAAGTCGAAAAGCCGGTTCTGGGAGATCATCCGGTATCATCCCGTCTTCATCCAAAAAATGGCGCATATTGCTTACCCAAGTATCTCCCATTTTCGCACTCCAATATTATGTGGTATATTTGGCCACCCCCTGAATACTAGATTGGTAATCAGTGTAAGTTAATAATATTAC
>CAZGNZ010000028.1:0-58380 GCA_964527215.1 uncultured bacterium
CAAGGGAAATCAGCAGAGCAGGTAATCTGCCGTGATATCAGCAGACGAAAAAAAGCTGAATTTAAACTCACAGAATTATCCAGAAACTTTTCGGATGTGTTTAAACATTCTCCAGATGGAATCGTCATTGCTGATGAAAAAGGCAAGTGGCTCTATGTGAATAATCGTTTGGTTACAATGCTTGGATATTCAGTTGATGAATGTCTCAAATTAACTTTTGAAGATATCACACTTGATGAGGGTCTGCCGACAAATTCCGAATTGTACAAAGGGCAGCTGAAAAGGAAGGCTGCTGAAAACAGCTACGAACAATTGCTTGTGGCAAAGAACGGCAAAAAAATAGCTGTTCAAATGCGAATAACAACGACCATTTGGCAAGGGGAAAAATGCGCTCTGGCTTTCATAACAGATATAACAGCTCGAAAGCAGGCGGAAAATGAAATAAAACAAAAAACATTGATGCTGAACGAGAGAGTAAAGGAATTGAACTGCCTTTATGAAATTTCCAAACTGGCAACATCGGAAAATATAATTTCCGAGCAGTTCTACCAGAGAACAGTCGACATGATTCCATTCGCGTGTCAGTACCCCGAAAGAATACATGCAAAGCTGGTTATTGATGGTAAAAAATTTACCACACAAAATTATAGAGATACATTAAGTCATAATAAAATTGACATTTTGGTTAACGGGCAATTTCTCGGATATCTTAATGTCGGATACGGAAAATCCAAGCGAAGCCAAAATGATCAGTTATATCTGCAGGAAAAAACGGCATTGCTTAAGAATGTTGTTGACCTCTTATCCATTTTTTCAGAAAAACATCATTTTGATGTGGAGCTTTCAAAAAGCGAAGAACGATTCAGAGTGCTGGCAGAGACATCTCCCATGGCGATTATGCTTTACCAAAATTCGTATTGGATTTATGCCAATCCAGCCGCAGAAGAAATTTCCGGATATACATTTGATGAGTTAAAGACAATGAAGGTCTGGGATATTGTAGCCCCCGAATTTCAGGGGATAATCAAAGAAAATGCAAAACTTCGAGAATCAGGCAAGAATGTCGGTCCGCGTTATGAGTTCAAAATCATTACAAAAAGCGGTCAGGAGAAGTGGGTTCTGCTGAAAGGCGATACGATAAAGCTGGACAATATCAACTCCGGTATTATAACCGTGATGGATATAACCGCAAGAATACAGTCGGAAAATGAATTGATCGAAAGCGAAAGAAGATTCAAAAAACTGTCTAACCTCACTTTTGAAGGCATACTTATCCATGACAACGGTGTTGCTGTTGACTGCAATCAATCCTTTCTTAACATGTTTGGGTACAACAGGGAAGAAATTATTGATAAAAATGTTATCAAGCTCCTCATACCCGAAGAATATCGTGAAACAGTCAATGAGAATATCAGGTTGAGAACCGCGGCAACTTACGAAGTTATGGCAAAGAAAAAGGATGGATCTTTAATTCCGATCCAGATCGAAGCAAAAGATGAAAAACAAGATTCCAATCAATTCAGGATTGCGGCCTGCCGGGATATTACCGAACGAAATACAGCCGAGGAAAAGCAAAACGTACATTTCAGATTGTTGAATATTCTTAATCGGCATGATGATTTTAATTCAATGCTCGGGAAAATTCTTGAAGAGATCAAACTGTTCACCGGATTTGAAGCGGTGGGTATACGATTGGAGGAAAACGACGACTACCCTTATATCCAAACGAACGGCTTTCCGGACCGATTGGTCGAACTGGAGCGATATCTATGCTTGCGGGATGCGAAGGGCAGGACTGTAAGAGATGCAAATGGCAATCCCTACCGAGAGTGTATGTGCGGCAATGTCATCCGCGGACGTACGGATCCTAGATATGACTTTTTCACCGACGGCGGCAGTTTCTGGAGCAATAATACAACGGAGCTGCTGGCAGAGACTTCTGAAGAAGAACTGCAAACCCGTTCCCATAGTCGCTGCAATGAAGAAGGATACGAATCGGTTGCCCTTATTCCCTTGAAATCAGGAGAAAATATCGTGGGGCTCCTGCAATTCAATGACCGCCGTAAGGATCGATTCAATATTGAAATGATTGAATATTTTGAAAATATTGGAAATTCAATCGGAATTGCTTTTTCAATCCATCAGGCACATGAGGAATTGCAGGACAGTGAAGAATTCAATCGGTCAATCATTGACAACAGTGAAGATTGCATCAAAATTCTGGATTTGAATGGAAATCTGAAATACATGAGCAAGGGTGGACAGACACTTCTGGAGATAGATGATATCAAGCCGCTCCTAAACAAGTCCTGGATCGAATTCTGGAAGGACGATGATTATCGCAAGGCGCGGGAGACCGTTGAACAGGCTAAAAATGGCAAGTCTGGATATTTTGAAGGGTTCTGTCCTACATTCAGCGGAACCCCAAAATGGTGGAGTGTACAGATTTCCCCGATCTTCAGCAGTGAAGGAAAAGTGGACAAACTGCTTTCTGTTTCCAGGGATATAACCAAGGCAAAGCAGGCTGAGAACCAAATTCAAAAAGAGTTAAAAGAAAAAGAAATCCTTCTAAGAGAACTCTACCACCGGACAAAGAATAACATGCAGGTTATTTCTTCCATGCTGACGCTGAAAGCGCGTAATGAACACAACGATCAAATCTCGCTGGTGTTTAAGGATATTGAAAATCAAATATTAAGCATGGCAGCCGCACACGAGAAATTATATGAGTCAAAAGACTTATCAAGATTGAATTTGAAGGACTACATTGGTGAATTAATAATGTTAATCAGGCAGAGTTATAGCGGCAGCATGAATAATATTAACATTCTCGAGGATACGAATGATATAATGGTCTTGATTGATACCGCTATTCCCTTTGGTCTGATTATCAATGAGCTTCTGACAAATGCCGTGAAACATGCATTCCCGGATGGACGGCAAGGGATAATACAGGTTTCTCTAAATTCTGATATTCATCACAAAATTATTCTGGAAATCAGTGATGACGGGGTAGGACTGCCGGAAAATTTTGATTTCAAGAAGGATATTAATCTGGGATTGCAGACGGTTTTTGATCTGGCTGAGATTCAGTTGGGTGGAAAACTGAAAATGTCGTCCCAAAACGGTCTGCACATCCATTTTACCATTGATGAGGAATATTATCAGGTTCGGGTTTAACAACGGAGGATGACAGGTCCCTGATCATTTGGGTACAAGTACCCACTCCATGACGCAAATTTTCAATTTAATATATCGATGCAGCCCTGCGTCAGATATTTACTGCCACGGAGCCTGCTTCATGGAAACCATCTCCATTTATGTCAACCCGCTCGCACAGCGCGGATCAGACCAGGTCTGTTGACAGCCGGCTATGGACCAGTTGCATAAGACTGTCATAATTATGGCCCTCCGGCTTGATGGGTGAATGGAATTTGATATTTATTTTCTTCCATGGTCTGGGAAATTTGCTGCCTCTGGGTAGCGCATCAAATGCACCCCGAATTGACACCGGAACGATGGGAACGTTCAATTCACAGCTGAGGATGGCAAATGCTTTCTTGAATTTCCCCAGCTGACCGTCTCTGGTCCGGGTCCCCTCTGGGAAAATGATAACGTTTTTACCTTTTTTCAGAACCTCGGCCAGTTTCTGAAGCGAGGCCTTAAGATCATTGTTGATATCCATCACAATGACGTTGTTTCTGGCAGCCAGAAACTTGAGCCAGCGTTTTTTGATATGTTTTTCTTTGGCATAAAAATAGGTGTTCTTCATGGTCCGATTTTTCAGGAATATGGAAACAAACAGCCCGTCAAAGAAGCTTTGGTGATTGGGTGCGAGAATGAAGGGTCCATCCGGCAGTTCGCGAGCACCTTCACCCCGAATGCGGAAATACATATGAAAAATCAAATTGGCAGTATTCTTAAACAGATTGGTCGTAAACAGACTCCGCGGCAGTTTCAGTTCAACTTTCTCCTTGAATATATCAGCCCATTTCACGGATTCTATTTTAATCCGCTTCTTCTGGGACTTGATATAATTGCTCAACTTGTCGATTGTTGGATGATTCAGGAAGAGATCTTCCTTCATCTCAATTCCGAATGTATTTTCAAGAAAGGCCATGAAACCCACCTTGTCCAGTGAGTCCATCCCCAAATCAAGTTCAACATGATCATCCGGATTGACACTGGCATTGATCTCCTGTTCCAGATAATTCCGTATAACAATATATTCCTCAAATTCAGGATGACTTTTATCTTTGACGGAACTCTCCGCATCCTCAGGATTCAATTCCAACAGCCTAAAGCGCTGCAGCTTCCCCAACCGGGTTCTGGGAAGTTCGGTTTTTGACAGATAGACCCGATTGATTTTCTTGTAAGCGGAGGTACCGGAGTTGTACATGCTGATCACCTGATCACGCAAATGTTCTTCCAGATTGACGATGCCCTGGCGCCGGACTTCATTCAAATCCGGAACCAGAATCAAATGCAGCTGATCATTTTTTGGAAACACTCCGGCGTCATGAATAATATTGGTCATACCGCTGATTTTCATTTCTATTTCTTCCGGATTGATATTCTTCCCATTGGATAGAACAATAATTTCCTTTGATCTTCCAGTGACATGGATAAATCCTTCATCATCCAGATATCCCAGATCTCCGGTATACAGCCAGCCATCCCTAATAATTTCAGCGGTTTCTTCAGGGCGATTATAATATCCTTTCATGACATTACGCCCTTTCGCAGCAATTTCTCCATCCCGAATCTCGATTTCCATGCCGGGCAGTGCCTGACCCGCTGATCCGATTTTCCAACTGCCCGGACGCGTAAAGGTGATCATCGGGGCTGCCTCGGTCATTCCGTATCCCTCCAGTACTTCAAATCCCAGGATTTTAAAATCGGTGGCAACGGCATCATCCAGTTTTGCCCCGCCGGAAACCAAATAGTCGACGCGGCCGCCAAATTTTTCATGCACTTTTTTAAACAGTATCTTGGAAAAAGCCCGTGATCCGATTTTGCCCGCCAGACCGAACAGCATTCTGCCGGCAGAGCTGGCATTCACCTTATCCATTACCCCTTTTCTGATGGCGGCATACAGTCTGGGAACACCAATGATGATATTGATCTGATACTTCTGAAGCGTATTAATGATGTCTTCTGAAACCAGTGATGGTGTAAAAACAATCGTTCCACCGGCAAACAGCGGTGCGACAATTGTCCCCAGCAATGCAAAGATATGATGAAACGGCAGAAGAGCCATCACCGAGCGATCCATGTTAAAAATGGGTAAATCAACGCAAACGGCTTCAAGGTTGGCCAGCAGATTGTCAAAGGACAGCATTACCCCCTTTGGACTGCCAGTTGTTCCTGAAGTATAAATTATCAGAGCCGTATCCTGAACATCCCCCGGTGAAAAATTGATTGGTTCACTGTCAGATGACGTGTCCGGGAGCCGATCGAGGTTTATGATAAGCGGTGTCTGTTCATATTGATTCAATGCGGATTTCAAGACTTCCCATGTCTGATCCGAACAGAAGACTATCTCCGGACTGCAGTCATTCAATATGTAGGCTACGTCATCCGCACCCGACAGAAAATCCACTGTAACCACCGCGGACCGGTTGAGCCAGGATGCATACAGGGTATAAATCCACTCTGGGCGGTTCTCCGAAAAAACCGCAATGCGTTCTGCTGTAACCGGTTTTGCCAGAGCCGAAATACGACCAATTTCCGTGAGCAGTTCCGAATAGCTGATTTCACTGTTGTTCCAGATCAGTGCAGTCTTATCATTTTGTCTAATAAACATTCATTACCCCGAATTCAATGGCAGCCATGGCCGGACCAGATTATTGAAGAAACAGAAAAAACAAGTTATCTAATTTACCGGTAATGCCGGAGTTTCTGAAGGATTTCATTTCATATAAGTGTAATAATTCGTGACAGATTGGATGAAAGCTGGAGATAAAAGATTTCTATCATCACACGGGGTGTAAAACAATGAAAAAACCGCCATTCAGTTTTTACCATGCCTGCGTCCGGAAACAACCTTTCGTTTGCGGTCAACTGCCATGAGCTTCCGTTCATTAACCACAAGATGAGTCTGAAGCGGATGCAGATCATAATGTGATGAATAAAACCAATCCGTGATTGTAAATCCTCCGATGATGTACATAACTATTTCAGGCAAGGTTATGAATGCTGACGGATTTTTCCGGTTTTCATTGATTACTCTCAAACCGGCCCCTCCTGCAATGAATAAACCGCTCTTTTTGGGGAACGATTTTCGGGCAGTATTAAGAACCTGAACCTCATCGCTGCCGTATATGGTATTGGTTTCATCATTCTGGGTAGAGAGATAAAAACAGTATCGTTGTTCCTTTTCAGGATCCAATACGAAACGCAGATTTCTCCCTGGTTCAAAACTCACCAGAAGCGTATCATCGGAAACAGTTTCCACAATGCATGGAGTCCCTTCATGAAAACAAAATCCTGAATGATCCTGCCCTGTTTGTGTTTTAATTCATTTTGATTAGTGACTTTGCTAATGCTTTCTGTGCTGGTTTTACGCAGTACAAGATCATCTGAAAGATAGAACTGAAGATTCTGAATGTTTTCATCAGAGAGTTGGTATTTATCAACAACCTGTGGGGTAAAAGGGATTTTAGAAGCACAGTTTGTCACCATCATTGAGCAGCAAAAAAGAAGTAGAATGGGTATCATTTTAAAACCTTTAACTTTGCATTATGATTGTTTAAGCCGAGAATCTACTTGGCGGATTTTAAATCACGAAGCAGTTCCGGTGATGATGTGCAAATTTAAAACTGCGGAAAAAAACTCCGGTTGTCCAGTACCATAATTTTTATCACATGACTATCGACCCCGGGGAAACGGAGCGCTGTTCGTGAAATGATAAATAACTGATGAAACCGAATAATTTTCGAAGCTTCATTTATTCAAATATGGATATATTTTCATCGAAATAATTGTCGCAAATTTCTTGGCTTGTAACTGATTGTAACAATAGTCTCATTTATATATACAGGTAGCCATGCTGAAAAAACATAAGCAATTCACAATTCTGACATTTGTGATGCTGGCGGCCGCGCTTTTTGCCGACACCATTCGTGTACCTGCGGATTATACAGAAATACAAAATGGTATCGATGCGGCAGAGCCTGGAGATACCGTACTAGTAGCAGACGGTGTATTTACGGGTGAGTTTAACCGCAATCTGAATTTTCAGGGCAAAGATATCGTGGTGAAGTCCGAAAACGGATCCGATAACTGCATTATTGACTGTGAAAATCTCGGACGCGGTTTTGTCATTGTCAACGGAGAAACATTGGCGGCTGTCATTGAGGGATTTACCATTGTCAATGGATACATTGACGGCTCGGGCGCGGGTATTCGGCTGTTTGAGTCTGATGCGACGATTCGAAACAATATCCTTCGGAACTGTACCGCTACTGAAAAAGGCGGCGGCATCAGCTGTACAGGTGCATCACCGCTGATTACTGAAAACATTATTGAAAACAATTATTCTCTCGTAAACGGCGGAGGTATTCACACAAAAAGTCAGTCACAACCGGAAATCAGTTACAACATCATTGCCGGAAATGAAGCGGCCTGGTACGGCGGCGGGATTTTCTGTCGAAACGAACCTTCACCCACACTCCATCGGAATACCATTGTGAACAACAGTGCCGGAATCGCAGGCGGAGGAATATACAGCTACTTCAGTGAAACAGCTGTGTCCAACTGTATCTTCTGGAATAACCTGCCCAACGAGTTGGATGATGCCGATTGTTTTGAAAATGAAATTACTGTTTCATGCAGCAACGTCAAGGATGGGTATTTCGGGAACGGTAATATCTCTGAATATCCTCAGTTCAGAAACATATTTGAAGGAGATTACACACTGCTTGAACAATCTCCGTGCAGTGCTGCAATGCGGCCGGTATGCGGAACCACCGGTGCATTGGACGTAGAACTGCCTCTGAATATCATCCTCGGGCGACCCACAGCCAGTTCAATGACAGTCAGCGTATTTACACTGAATGACCTTATTGTCTATCTGGAGTATGGGACTGAGTCCGGATTTTACGATATCCAGCTGGAACATATGCCGGTTATGCCGGGGATTCCAGTGGAAATCCTGTTGGAGGATCTCGCACCGGATACTCAGTACTTTTACCGCGTCAAATACAGATTTATCGGACTTGAAGCCTTCACGGACGGTCCGGAGTACCATTTTCGCACACAGCCACCGCCCGGTACCGAGTTTACATTCACGATTATTGCCGATTCACATTACGGTTCACAAATGGGCTGGGGCGGCTATGACAATCAGAAATCACTCTACAACCGGACTTTACTGAACATGCGTGAGGATTCATCGGACTTCAGTATTGACATGGGTGATACATTCCTTTGCGATAAACTTGAAATGAATGATATGGCTACTTATGAGGCTGCATTGGGAAGACATGAGGATCAGCGTATCATGTTTGGTAACATCGCTCATACTTCGCCCTTGTTCCTTGTCCTGGGAAATCATGAGGGGGAAAGCGGATGGTACCGGGATGACACACCGGATAACATCGCCGTTTATGCCACAAATGCCCGCAAGGTCATGTATCCAAATCCTGAACCTGACCAGTTCTTCTCCGGTGATATTTTTGAGCATCTGTTTGTTGGACTGCGTGAGAGCTATTATTCATGGGAATGGGGAGACGCCTTGTTTGTTGTGCTGGATCCCTACTGGGATACAACGGAGTGGCAGGAGGAATACGAAGGAATGGCAATTGGGTGGGGGTCCACCATTGGAGACAATCAGTACTCCTGGTTGAAGGAAACCCTTGAAGCAAGTGACAGCAGATTCAAGTTTGTGTTTATTCACCATATTCTGGGAACAGGTCGGGGCGGTGATGAGATTCACCACCTGTATGAATGGGGCGGATATGACGAAAACGGGGAGTATGAATTTGATGTTGAGCGCCCCACATGGGAAATGCCTATTCATGATCTGATGGTGGAAAATCATGTGAATATTTTCTTCCAGGGACATGATCATGTCTTTGTAAAACAGATTGTTGACGGTGTGATTTACCAGACCTGTCCCATGCCGGGTGACCGAAATGAAAATCTGGCCAATTTGTATTATTTTACATCAGGTGTTCAGTTACCGAATTCAGGTCATCTGCGTGTGACTGTCAACAGTTCTTCCGCCTTGGTTGAATATGTGAAATCATATCTGCCGGAAGATGAAAATGAAGAAAACGTAAACGGGGATGTGGAATATTATTATCAGGTGGACTACAATCCGCCCTACATGCCCGGTGATGTCAATCTGGATTCTGAGATTAATGTACTTGATCTGGTTTTGGGCATTGAAATCATTTTATTTGAATTGGAAACAGTGCCGTATCAGTTTGAAACAACCGATTTAAATTTGGACGGGATACTCAACGTTATTGATATGGTTCATCTGGTGGATCTGATTCTGTAGTTTTATCCGTCAGACAGGCAGTTAACCAATCAGGTTTAAAAAAGGCTCAGGAAAAATTCCTGAGCCTTGACCTTTTTGTCGGAGCGAATGGATTTGAACCATCGACCCCCTGAACCCCATTCAGGTGCGCTACCTGACTACGCCACGCCCCGATACAAAAAACCTGCATAAGCAGGAACATAAATTTAAGCAGATTCAGAAATATAAAACCCGAAAATGATACATTTTATTGGGATTTATAATCTGTCAGTATCTTCAGCAAATCGTTCAATCCACGGCGGAGTTTTTTCAAAACTTCAATATCCACAGCAGGAATAAATTCCGGTTCCGGAGTATCTGAGGGTATCTCAAGCTGGTTTTTGCTGCTCTGTCTGAAGTATTGCCGTGCACCTTCGATAGTGTACTTCCGGCTGTACAGCAATTCTTTAATCGTCCGGATGATTTCAATGTCTTTGGCACGGTACACTCGATTGCCGGCACTGTTTTTTTCCGGATGCAGATTAGGAAATTCTTTTTCCCAGAAACGAAGCACGTATTGTTTCAGATCGGTCATCTGACTGACCTCACTGATGGAGTAGTATAATTTATTTCCCTGGTCTGACATACTGATTTTTATCTTATAGAATGACTTTAACTTAATGAAAATAGTGTATTCATCTACAGTAATTCTTTCACGCCGGTGGTGGCATTTGCGCAGAAATGAATGATATTTTCCTTTATCAGCTCCAGCCCCAAATGCCCGGAAGTTTTGCGAAGGACACTGCCAGGCCCGTCAATGCTGTATACCATCCGTCGGGGTATGTACCGGACATTCTGACGGGAAACGAAATGAAATCCAGGTTTCATCTGCCCGTAAACAGTGTGATATCCCGCTTCAGCCGCCAGTTCCCAGATACAGGGGACCATTGCATTGAACGGAGCGGTAAGGCTGAGCACAGGTGATCCGGTGATTTCTTCAAGAACGGCCTTGGATGTCTGCAGCTGACGGCGGATTTCTGATACGGTCAATTGGGTAAACGACTGATGATTGCAGCCGTGGCTGGCAATTTCCCATCCTGCCTGATGCAGTGCAATAATCTGGTCTCGGTTGACATGGGCAGACCGGTTGAGTCCGAAATGGATATCCCAGTCGTTATTCCGTCCGATATAGTCCGTTATAACAAATACAACTCCCACTGCCCCGAATTCTTCCATCACGGGGTATGCCTGCGAATATACCACCTCATAGGCATCATCAAACGTGAGAATGACTGAAGACGCACCGGAATGCTTCCCCTCTGATGTGACAAACTGATAGCCAGCCTGATGAAGTGCATTCAGGTGTAAACGAAAACGGGCTGGATGTATGACATTCAGCCCGAGTTCACTGCGAGATTCTATTTTATGATAGGTGAGTGCCGGAATTTCCAGGAGTTAATCCATAATGAAAGATTCCGGTGCAACCAGATCCAGATTAAAGGCTTCCGCCACACCCCAATGTGTTACTTTTCCGTCATAGGCATTGAGGCCTTTCAGCAGCGCCGTATCGTCCTTCAATGCCTGCTTGCAGCCTTTGTTGGCAAGCTGCAGAACATATGGAAAAGTCACATTGGTCAGAGCGGTTGTGGAAGTATATGGTACTGCACCCGGCATATTGGCAACGCAGTAATGCAGGATACCTTCTTCCACGAAAGTTGGATTCTCATGGGTTGTGGGTCGGCAGGTTTCAACACAGCCGCCCTGATCAACCGCAACATCCACAATGACAGACCTTGGTTTCATCAGTGAAAGCATCTCACGGGTCACCAGATTGGGTGCTTTCGCTCCCACCAGCAGTACTGCTCCAATCAGCAGATCTGTATGAGGCAGCAGTGCTTTGATGTTATGAGAATTTGAGTATAGGGTGATTACATTCGGAGGCATGACATCAGAGAGATATTTCAGCCGATTCGGATCAATATCCAGAATATACACTTTTGCCCCAAGTCCTGCAGCCAGTTTGGTCGCGTTGGCTCCAACGATTCCTCCGCCAAGCACAACCACAGTCGCTGGTTCAACTCCCGGAACACCACTCATCAGGACACCCCGTCCGCCGGCATTGGCTTCAAGGCATTTTGCACCTTCCTGAACAGCCATGCGTCCGGCAACCTCGCTCATCGGAACCAGCAGCGGAAGACCGCGGTCCTCAGATTCTACGGTTTCATACGCAATGGCAATTGCTTTGGTTTTCAGGAAATCGAGTGTCAGCTGTCGGTCCGCAGCAAAATGGAAATAGGTAAAGACGATCTGTCCTTCCCGAATCATTTCCAATTCAACGGGTTGAGGTTCTTTGACCTTAACTATCATCTCGGATTTGGCAAAAATTTCTGAAGCAGTGTCAATAATGGTTGCTCCGGCTTCAATGTACTGTTCATTGGAAAATCCGCTGCCCAGTCCGCCGTTGTTTTCTACCAGAACCTGATGACCGGCCTTGGTCAGTTCCTCAACGCCAAAGGGAATCATGGAAATTCGATTTTCATTGTTCTTAATTTCCTTTGGTACACCAATAATCATAAATCCCCCTTTCTCTAAGGATTTAATAAGCGTTATCTTCTGGGATTCCGCTTATTGCGATTTCTGTTAAATCCGCCTGAATTCCGGTTCTCTCCTCTCTCCCGTTGCTGTTCCCGGAAATTCTCTGGCTTTGGCAATAAAGCCTTCATACTGAAATTATATCGTCCCATATCATCTATATTTAACAGTTTAACAAGAACGATCTCACCGTTTTTAACAACATCTTCCACGCGGTTGACACGTTCCCAGCGCAGCTCGGATATGTGTACGAGTCCGGAAACTGTCGGAGAAATATTTACAAAACATCCGAAATCGGTTATACGGTCAACCACACCTTTGTAGGTGCGGCCCACTTCCGGAACCAGACCGTAGCTGTCTATCTCATCCTTTGCCTCACGCAGCAGTTCATTGTCATTTCCGAAAATGACCACAGAACCGTCATCTTCCACGGAAATTTCACAGTCATACTTGGCCGTTAATGCGCGGATATTTTTTCCACCGGGACCAATCAGAATACTGATCATATCCACCGGAATATTGCACTGTGCGATCTTGGGTGCATGTTTGGATATCTCAGTTCTGGGTTTATCCATGACGGCCGTCATTTTTTCAAGAATGTGCAGGCGGGCATCCCTGGCCTGTTCGAGAGCTTTCCGCATCAATTCTACAGGAAGACCGTCAATTTTCAGATCCATCTGAATGGCAGTGACGCCTTCGGCTGATCCTGCCACCTTGAAATCCATGTCTCCAAGATGGTCTTCTGTTCCCAGAATGTCTGTCAGAATCTGGTATTCATTTTCGCTTTCCATAACCAGTCCCATGGCAACACCGGCGATGGGAGTTTTGATGGGTACACCAGCGTCCATCAGAGACATTGTACCGCCGCATACTGTCGCCATCGATGACGAACCATTGGATTCCAGAATATCTGAAACAATACGCAGGGTATACGGGAAATCCTCGTGTGCCGGAAGCACCCGTTTCAAAGCTCTTTCTGCCAGGTTCCCGTGTCCAACCTCACGCCGTGACGTACTGCGCATCATTCGGACTTCACCCACCGAGTAGGGCGGGAAATTGTAGTGAAGCATAAACCGTTTATAGGTCACGCCTTCCAAATTGTCCAGCATTTGCTCATCTTTTTTACCGCCAAGGGTTGTTACGACCAGTGCCTGGGTTTCTCCACGCGTAAATACGGCAGAACCGTGTGTTCTCGGGAGAATATCCACATCGATGTCGATATCTCTGACTTTTAGAGGGTCGCGACCGTCTGCACGGGTGCCGGCAAGGGTTCGCTTGCGGAGATCTGCAGTGATCTGCTCATCAATATAGTTTTTGATATACCCGGCATCATCAGGGTACTCTTCTTCCAGTGTTGTCTGTATCTCCTTGATAAAGGCATCTATGTCGCTGTACCGTTCGTGTTTCTGCTTTGGTTCATTCAGAGGTTCAATGCGTCCGGAGATCAGTTTTTCAATTTTTTCATCAAGTTCAGTATTGGGCTCCGGCTCGATAACTTCCCGCTTGGGTTTGCCGCATTCCGCAACCAGTTCCTTCTGTACGTTGATAATATCCTTAATGGCTTCATGGGCATACTGTATGGCGGAGAGAATATTGTCTTCTGAAACAAAGTCTGCTTCGCCTTCTACCATCACGATGGAATCTTCGGTACCGGAAACAATGAGTTCCATTTCACTGTTTTCCATCATGGAATTTTGAGGATTAACGGAATATTTGCCGTCTATTTTACCAATTCTGACGGTCGCGATTGGACCGTCCCAGGGTATATCGGAAATGGATAATGCAGTGGATGCTGCAATTGTACCCAGGATGTCAGCTTCATTTTCCTTGTCATAGGACAGGGTGTTAATAATAATTTGTACTTCGCTTTTGAATCCTTTGGGAAACAAGGGCCGGATGGGACGGTCGGTCAAACGGGCTGCTATCACTTCAAGGTCGGACGGCCGAGCTTCACGTTTGAAAAATCCACCGGGTATTTTGCCGGAAGCATAGAATTTTTCACGATATTCAACTGACATCGGAAAAAAACCGCGGTCGGCCTCTTCCTCTTTCTTTGCGGTTGCCGTTGCCAGAACGACAGTGTCGCCGCTGCGAATCATCACAGCGCCATCTGCCTGCTTCGCGAGTTTCCCTGTCTCGAAGACCAATTCGGATCCTGCGAGATCAAGAGTTTTTGTGATCATATTTTTTCCTTTTTCGTTTTCTATTTACGAATCCCTAAACGCTGTTTCAGTTCGACAAATGTTTTGGGATCGCGCTTTTTAATGTAATTAAGCAGGCGGCGTCTCTTGGATACTAATTTTATCAAACCTCGGCGACCGGCATGATCTTTTTTATTTTGTTTCAGATGTTCGGTGATATTCCTTATACGCTCTGTAAAAATAGCAATCTGAGCTTCAACTGCACCGGTGTTTTTATCACTTCCGCCGAATTGTTCGACTAATTCGTGCTTTTTATCCTTTGTAATTGACATTAGAGCACTTACTCCTAACTTATCTTTTTCTCTTTAACCATTCAAGGCAGTGATTTCTGTCATCACTGATCTTTTTTATTAACCTTTTCGTATTGTCAAATTTAACTTCTTTTCGAAGATAGCTCCTGAATACAATTATTACTTTTTGTTCCAACAGACTGAAGTTTTCGTCATCCAGAATATGGACTTCAATCTGCCTCAGAAGATTGTCTCCGAAAGTCGGTCGATTTCCAATATTGCAGATGCCCGGCAGAATATCATTTTCCAGATGAACCTGAACGCAGTACACACCATTTGGCGGAATCAAATGGCTGGGATGTTCCGGAACCACATTTGCGGTCGGAAACCCCAATGAACGTCCTCTGCCAGCACCTTTTGTAACTGTTCCGCGTATTTCAAAATTCCAGCCCAGCATCCCGTTCGCTTTTTCAATCTCGTGATTTAAGATCAGCTCACGGATGCGGGTGCTGCTGACGACTTCACTGCCGTCTTCCACCGGCTCAAGCACATGAAGCCGGTAATCATGCATTTCAGACTGGTTTGCCAGAAAATCAGCATCCCCTTTTCGATTGTGTCCGAAATGATGATCATATCCAACCACGATGTCCGTGGGATGGAAATGTTTTATCAGGACTGATTCCAGAAATGTTGATGCAGTCATTCTGGAAAAAGCTTCATCAAATGGAATCACCAGCAAATAATCAATCCCGTTTGCATCGATCTGCATGCATTTGCGTCTGATTCCCGTAATCAGGATTTTTGCATTTTCACCCGGTTGTTTTGTAACATGCTGCGGGTGAGGGTCAAACGTAACGGCCGCACTGACGACGCCTTTGGAATGCGCCAGGGATACGGTTTCCTGAAAAATGGCAGTATGCCCCTGATGGACACCATCAAACGTGCCGATTGTCAGAACGGATGCGTCAAATACCGGCAAATCCGTCAGGCTGCGGAAGATATCCATTCCTTCAGTTCCTCAATACGTACGGCATTTTCTTCTGTGAAATCGCCAATGCGCGTACGGACCAATTCTGTTAAGTATCCAACAGTGCCCAATGCTTCTGCGATATCCCGTGCCAGTGCCCGAATATAAGTTCCGCGACCGCAGACAACCCTGATTCTGAACTCATCCGGCTTCCATTTATCCAGTTTTATACTGCTGATTTTCACTTCCCGGGGTTCACGTTCCACGACATGACCCTTTCGAGCCAGTTTGTACAGGCGTTTTCCGTTCTGCCGCAACGCAGAAAACATCGGTGGGATTTGTTTAATTTGACCGGTAAAGGAGTTCAGAACGGACAGCAGTTCTGCATCAGAATACTCAGGAACAGCTGCAGTCTTTACTGTTTTTCCGGTCGGATCAAGAGTGTCCGTTCGAGAGCCCAGTTTCACAGTGGCAGCATATTCCTTTTCAAGGTCCATATAATACTCTGCCTTTTTGGTCATTTTCCCAAAACAAAGCACAAGTATGCCTTCTGCAAAAGGATCCAGCGTGCCGGTGTGGCCAACTTTGGAAGGCTTGACCAACGGACGTACTTTGCGAATCACATCAAACGAAGACCAGTCTCGGGGCTTCCAAAAGGCATGGACTGCATCCATTTAATCTTCATCCTTATGGAGTTTCCGGATCAGCCGGTCAATATTCTCCGCCTGCTCCATGGTGTCGTCATAATAAAACCGCAGACTTGGAATGTGACGGATACGCAGCTGATTTCCCATCAGATATCTTACCGCGCTGCGCTTCTGCATCAGTATCTGAATGATTTCATCCGCCGGAACCGGATTGTCCAGAAAACTGACGTAAACCTTTGCAATCCGCAGGTCGGCAGTCATGGAAACTTTTGTAATGGTCAGAAGGCCCGCCTGTGGGATGTTGATCTCCGAGATAAAAATATCGCCCAGTATTTGCTTTATTTCATCTGCCAGGCGGTCAGCACGTTTAAATGGCCTGTGTGAAAACTGCGGTGTTATTTCAATGTCCTTTTAACTTCTTTAAGTTCATAAAATTCAATTATATCACCTTCAATGAAATCATTGAATCCTTCAACGGCAATCCCGCATTCGAATCCTTCCTTGACTTCATTTGCATCGTCTTTGAACCTCTTCAGGGAGGTCAGTTTGCCTTCATGAATCTGTTCGTCGTTCCGCTTGATGCGCAGAAGGGCATTTCGAACCGCTTTTCCGCTCCTGACATAGGATCCGGCGATCACCTCGCGACGCCCAACCCGGAACAGTGTTCTCACTTCGGCCATTCCCAAAGCTTCTTCAACGGTATCCGGACTCAGCAGGCCTTCAAGCGCCAGTTTTACTTCATTGACGGCTTCATAAATCACAGTGTAATGGCGAATTTCGACATCTTCAAGACGGGCCATGTTTTTGGCTTCCGCCGTGGTACTGACATGGAAAGCCAGAACAATGGCCTTTGAGGCAGCTGCCAGGGTAATGTCGGTTTCCGTGATCATTCCGACGGAGCGGTGAATGATATTTACAGCGACTTCTTTTGTTGACAGTGCCATCAGTGAATCGCTGAGAGCTTCAATTGATCCGTCCACATCACCCTTGATGATAATATCAAGATTCTGTACCTGACCTTCGGCAATTTGTTTTCCGATCTGATCAAGTGTCAGGCGCCGGACGCGACGATGTTCAGCCTCTCTCTTCAGCTGTGAACGCTGCAGAGTAATCCTTCGTGCTTCGCGTTCGTCATCATGAATGATAAAATCTTCACCGGCATTGGGTACTTCCGTAAATCCCAATACCTGAACCGGATAACTGGGATATGCCTCTGCCAGACGCTGGTTGCGTTCGTTTTTCATATCCCGCACCCTGGAATACTGCGAACCGCAGATGAAGATGTCGCCTTTGTGCAGGGTTCCTTTCTGGATCAGCACGGTGGCAACCGCTCCCAGTCCTTTATCCAGACGGGATTCAATAACAGCACCCCTGGCAAGCGTATCTTTGTTGGCCTTCAGATCCAGCACTTCTGCTTCCAGCAGGATTTTTTCCATCAGTTCATCGATACCAAGTCCCGTTTTGGCAGAAATTTCAGCAGACTGATACTTTCCGCCCCAATCTTCAACGAGTATATTGCGCTCGGACAGCTCCCGCTTGATCTTGTCCACATTCGCAGCCGGCAGATCGACCTTGTTAATGGCGATCACAATAGGCACATTGGCGGCTTTGGCATGGTCAAGGGCTTCCACGGTCTGCGGCATGATGCCGTCATCCGCAGCGATGATTACCACAACAATATCCGTCACCTGAGCCCCTCGTGCACGCATTGCAGTGAACGCGGCATGACCGGGAGTATCCAGGAAAGTAATCTGTTCGCCACCTTCGAGGGTTACCTGATAGGCACCAATATGCTGAGTGATGCCGCCGGATTCACCGGCCACAACGTTTGCTTTCCGGACATGGTCCAGCAGAGAAGTTTTCCCGTGATCCACATGTCCCATGATGGTTACAACCGGGGGACGCGGCGTAGCATTTTTCAAATCTTCTTCCGGTTCAGTGTGACTGATCAGTTCTTCGCCAACGTCAACGGCCGAGTCAACCTCAAAACCGAATTCGTCCGCGATCAGGATGATACTTTCCATGTCAAGCCGCTGATTGATGGTGACCATCATCCCATTCATCATGCATACTTTGATAATTTCTGAAGCATTGACATTCATGGTCTGAGCCAATTCGTCAACGGTCGTAAACTCAGGAACTTTAATTTTGTTTGAGACTGCAGCAGGCAGTCCTTCCGTTTTTCGGTCAGTCTTTCGGTACTTCTTGCGAGAACTCTTTTTACCGAACTGCGGCAGAGGTGCTTTCATGGCAGCTTTCGCCTTGCTGTCACTTGCCTTCTGTTTTCCGGAACGGGACTGATTCACTTTGTCCGCAATGGCAGATACATCGATTTTCTTCAGTTTGCGCGGCGGCTGTTTGCGCTCAGGCTGCGCTTTGGCGGCCGGTTTCCGGGATGGTTTTGAGGGAGCAGCCCCTTTTCTCTGAGAGGGTTTCCCATCCTGTTTCGCAGCTTTTTTCGGCGGAACAGGCTTTACCGGCAGTGATACGGGAATTTTATCCACCTTTTCAGGTTCAGGCATGGGTTCAGGCTCTTTGACTGGTTCAGGACGGCTGATGATTTTCAGCTTACTTCCCTTCAGTTCAGGCTCTTCTTCTGTCTTTGCCTTTTGCTCCTTGGCAGCCTGTTCTTCAAGTTCCTTTCGTCTGGTTTCCTCCTGGACGAAGCGTTCCTTTTCTTCCGCTTCGCGCTTGGCTTCATCAGCTGCCCGCAGCGTTTCAAGTCTGTCCTGCTCCTTTGAAATGGAATCCTTCAGAGACTGATATTGACTTTCTTTTTCCTGCTCTCTCTTGATCGCATTTTCACGGGCCTGCTTGACATCTTCCGGATCTTGACTGCCGGTCTTGTCATCTCGCTTTATATCGGTTTTCCGCCGTGTATCGACAACCGCCTTCCGTGCCTGTTCTTTCCGGAATCGGTCAATTGACATTTTTTCTTTGGAAAATTCGCCAAGAATTTTTTCATACAGCTCAAATTCAATAGGAGCATTGGGACTGGAAACTGATATCCCTTCTTCACAAAGATATTCGATTATATCTTTATGAGATATGTTCAATTCTTTTGCAATCTGGAATATTCTTTTTTTGGATGAACCTTCTGCCATTCAGTTACTCGACCGTTTCCTTATCTTCTGATTCAGAATTTTCAGAGGTTTGCATATCTTTCTTCCGGGATTCAAGCAATGCTTCCCGTTCAAGAATAAAATTAGAGATTTTTTCGATGGTCTTGTCACCAAATCCCTTGAGATTCAATAACTCATTGTGATCTGCATCCAGGAAATCCTCACCGGAATGGATGTTGATCCTATCAAGTTCTTCCAACTGCGCCTGAGTAATGCCCGGGATTTCATCCAGGTACACAATTTTCTTTTTTGTACCCTCGTAATCCGATTTTTTCACGGCATCAATGGTATAGCCTGTCACATCAGAAGCAAGTTTGATATTCTGCCCGTTTTTCCCAATTGCAATGGGCAGTTCTTCATCTTCGAAAACAGCCACTACATAGGGACGGTCTTCGTCAATATAAAGCTGAATCGGTTTTGCCGGTGCAAGTGCACGCGTAATCAGGATTTCCGGTTGTTTGCTGTAATTGATGATATCAATTTTTTCCCCGTTCAGCTCACGGACAATAGCTTGAATCCGGCTGCCGCGCATACCCACACAGGCACCAACAGCATCAACCCGTTTATCGGACGAATACACAATCACTTTGCTGCGATCACCCGCAACCCGGGAAACGGCACGAACCTCGATTATTTCCTCTTCAATTTCCGGCACTTCCATTTCAAGCAGTCGCTTGAGAAACAAATTATCTGAACGGGAAAGAACAATTTCAGGCCCCTTGGGCGTCCACTCGACACTCTTGATAACCCCGCGAATCGTCTGTCCCCGCCGAAAGCGGTCATTTTCCATCTGCTCTTTCATGGGCAGTGCAAACTCGGTCCGGTCAATATTAATAAACACGGTGCTGCGCTGAATCTGATGCACATAGCCAGTTGCGATTTCACCCACACGCTGACTGTATTCATCATAGACGGATTCTTTTTCAATATCCCGTATTCGCTGAGACAGCTGCTGCTTGGCAAGATTGATCAGCCGGCGTCCGAAATGGTTTGGATCCAGTACCTTGATGAAAGGATCTCCAATTTCCAGATCAGGCTCTTCCTGCTGCGCTTCTTCCAGGCAGATTTCAGTAATTGGATCCATTACTTCGTCCACTACTTCCATCTCCTGATAAATTTCAATCTCTCCACGCTCCATATTGACAATCACACTGAAATTTTCAGCTTCTTCGCCATACCGCTTGTGAATCAGCGTCATGAACAATTCTTCAATGATTGTACCCAGGTTGGTTCGATCAATACTTTTTTCACGAGCCACTGAGGTAAAGGCTTCAATTAGTTCTTTGTTAATCAATGAACCTGTCCTTTTAATTCATCCAAAATTTCGTTTATATAGCGAGAAAGTGGGTTTTCGGCCCACTTTCAATCACATAATATTAAAAGAAATTTAATTTAATTCCAAGTATATTCTTGACTTATTTCAAATGAAATTTGGCTTCGGCTTTCAGGTCTTCCGCTTCATTTTTGATATTGTACTTGATATCGTCTTTGGCCAGCAGAATGTCAGCGCTGGTTACAACATCCTGATATTTTCCGGCTGCCAGATATGCCCGCAGAATTCCCAGCTTGAAACCATCAGAAATACTCGGAATGTCATGGATACCGGAAGCGGATTTGTAATGCCGGATCGCCTCATCGTAGTTACCCGCATCCAGAGCCAGGTGCCCTTTCATGCCGGCTGCTGAGTGACGGATAACAGGGTCTTTACTGCTTTCGAGTTTTTCAATACTTTCACTCATCAGCTCGGTATCGCCGTTTTTGAATGCTTCCTGAAGCAAGTACAGCCGGGCGTATTCCGCCGACTTTGTGCTGCTGAAATGGTCAACCACATTCTGAAATTCCAGCAGTGCAATTTCAGTCTGTCCGTCAATAAATAAATTCTGTGCTTTTCCAAACGCCTGATTGGCTTCCAGTTCTTTGCTTCGCAGTGAATTGGAAAACCACCCGGCTGCAATGATGATAACTACCAGAGTAACAGCAACCTGAATGCATCTTTCTTTGTTGCAGCTGATGAATTCCACTAACTTGGCAATGGACTCTCGAACCGGATCGTGTTTGAATTCTTCTTTCTTGGCCATTCTGTTTCCTTTAAGTGATGTGTGTACCCTCGTCCGGAATCGAACCGGAAACCTTTCACTTAGGAGGCGAATGCTCTATCCTATTGAGCTACGAGGGCACGTAATTCTCAATTCTTATAAAAAAATCAGCAATAAAATTATCTTGAATGCAATCTGTTAAACAATAGTGAAAATAAGAATTACGGTGAACAAACTTGAAAGCGGGCATTCCTTGAACCGGAGTTGATCCGTATCTTTAACAAGAATATCTATGTGTAAAATGATTCGCATATTCCGGACAGTAATATATCTGGTCGGTTCTGCGCCGTTCGTCATGAGATGGATTTTCTATTACGCTCGATATCTATCTCATCGTCCTGCCCTGCACAATGTTGCTCAAATCTCTTCGCAAGCCTTGCATAATCAACCAGCTTCACCAGCTCATTACGAAGTCTCATGAAGTATTCGGGCTACCTCATCAGTGCAATGATACGCAAAATAATTCTGAAAACTCACCGGAAACTGAGCATGGCTGCTGCTCTTTCTGCATCAGCACTTTGTCATCAACTTTTCACAAACTCTCGTGAATCAATCAGGCTGAATGATTATCAGTGGATTTTGAACAAATTAAACGATCTGATCAACAGTGCGGAAAGCTTTGAGTGCTTTTAAAGATATCCCCGGTCTATCGGATCAACAGAATTTTGCTGGTTCTGGTTCGTCCGCCAACTTCTTCTGATACCAGATACAAACCGGAAGGTACGGCATTTTCATGGCGGTCCCGGCCGCCCCATGTGACAGTAAATGGTTCGCTGCCGCTTGGCCAGTCATTGTAAACTGTCCTGATATGCTGCCCCAAAATATTATAAATACTTATTTTCGCCGGATATCCGACTTCCGGAAGGATTTCAAACTGCACCAAATCGGATTCAGCCAGGTTAAATGGGTTGGGATAAGTCGGTAAAACACTGGTGGGCTCCGGCAGAATTGTGACCAGGTCCGTATCGGCAGTATTCAGCCTGATCATCCAGTTCCCGGTCAGACTGCTGCCGCCGATTGACAGACTTGTCAGCGGCTGATAAGCACTTTGTCCGTACACATAAAAGGATTGGCTGTTTGACTGACCCGAATGATTGTCAGGAAAATAACTGCTGTAAGCCATGGAATTGTCGCCCAGTTCAATATCCACATAAACGTCTTCATCCTCAGCAATGAGAGTGCTTTCTGTCAGTTCAACCTCGGTCCATCCCAGCCCCAGCGGCTGGCAGATTTCCTTTTCAAACAGGGTAACCCCAGACTGACTTCCCTCTTTCAGTTTGATCGTAACAGATTCTTCACCGCCGCACATAAAGGAAACCTGAGTGAGTACGGCCTGTCCTTCGACAGAAAACCGGTTGATGGTCCTGTCCGGACCGGTAATTGGAAAAAGGATATCATCATTGTCGTACTGATACGACCTGTACTCTGTCGTGCGCTCCAACGTGGCAACAACATCCACCTCGCGGGGTGATTCCAGATGAAATGCCCTGGTGTAGATGAGTGGATGGGAAAGGGAGTCAAGTATCCACACACCGGGATCATCTGTCTGGATAAAGGTTTGATCAGCGATATCCCATAAAAATCCCGACCCCTGATCATTCATTTCAATCACTTCATTTTTCGGGACTAGTCCGGGAATATACACATGATAAATGGAATACTGCTTGACACTGCTGCCCGCCGTGATCCGGGGCTCTCCGCTGCCGTCTGAAATTGATGCTTCCATACTGAACTGGGGATGGACTCCATACACGCAGTTCAGAGACGGAAAGCTGCCGGAAACAGCGGCCTGTACGAAATCATCGAAAAAATCGTTGAATGCCGCTTCTCCGCCCAGATAATTCATCAGGGACTGAATTCTCCTGTCCTGATCCTGAAAGATGAAAGCCACACCATCCAAACCGTACACCTCATAAAAATATTGGATGAAAAGTGCTGACTTGGCATAATACTCCAATCCGCCGCTTTCCCATAAGTCCACACCGATGGATGTGTCATTCAGGTATGGCCCGTATTTACGGTGGCCGATACCCAATAAGGCCGGTGTGAGATCAGCCAAGCCTTCATCCAGCCAGGGATTGTAGGAAGGGGTATCAAATCCTTCATACGGATCGGAAGCGTAGTGCAAAAGGTGCTGGTATTCATGCGCCAGAGTGTATACGGCCTCATTGGACAGCTCGGACGTCATCTGAACCTGCTCGCAGTCCAGGTATACGATATCCATCTGGTTAGATCCCGCATTCGTGGTTTGGTCATGGGGATCAAAATAACCGGCAACATAATTCCCGCCGCTGAAATTATCCCTCACATCCAGCAGAAGGATATTCGTAATGCCGCTCCCGTCCATGTTAGGCGGAGGTCCAAGCATCCACTCTGCGCTGGTTTTGATTCCGTAAGTCAATTCATCCATGACAGCGTTTGGCGTTGAATGATTAAAGGCCTGACTCAGCTGATTCAAAACGCCGTTTGATACCTTCCCGGAATTCCACTGCGCATCCTCAACATAAATTCGGCTGTCAGCGGTTTCATCAACCAGATAAAAGCAGAGCTGCTCGAACGTCTGGCTGCTGGATTCCACATTGGATCTGACGTACATCAGCGTTCCGTCATTGCATTCGTCAGCCGCCCTGTACAGTACCGGATATTCCACAGGCGGCAGCGTATGGGTCAGTCCGCACAGTCCGGTGCCGGTCTCCGCTTGTATCAATGTAAAGAGCAAAAGCACTGCAGTAATTCTAATCACGATGTTCGTCCACAAGTTCACGGTTCATTAATTCAGTAATGGCTTTGCGGGGATTTTTCTCGTTGAACAGAATTTCATGCACCTGTTCGCAGATAGGCATCTCAATACTCATTTTGCGGGAGAGATCATGTATTGACTGTGTTGTACGTACGCCTTCCGCCACCATATTCATTTCAGAAAGAACTTTGCTTAACGTAAAGCCTTCGCCAATTCTTTTTCCGACAAATCGGTTTCGACTTAACGTTGAGTTGGCCGTCACCACCAGATCCCCCACTCCGCTGAGGCCGGCAAATGTTTCCTTTTTGGCTCCCTGGCCCAGACCCAGCCGTGTCATTTCTGCCAGTCCGCGTGTGATGAGAGCGGCCATTGTATTGTCCCCAAAACCTATACCGTCGCAAATCCCCGCAGCGATGGCAATAACGTTTTTTACCGCTCCGCACAATTCTGCTCCGACGACATCGTCATGGGCATACACTCTGAAATATCCCGCATTAAACACCATCTGCAGTTCTCTGGCCAGCGAAATATTGGATGAAGCGCACGTGACTGCTGTGGGAAGCCCGAGGGCCACTTCCTCGGCATGACTCGGACCGGACAGGATGGCAATCCTTTCAAAATCTATTCGGCGCGAGTGATGAATAACCTCAGACATTCGGCACAGTGTCCCGTTTTCAATTCCTTTCGAGGCGGATACTACCGGAATCCCGTCCGGAATATCAGGATAATTCTCGATAGTTGGGCGCACTACCTGGCTGGGCACTACGATCAGTATCAAATCCGGCCGGGGCATATCATCCAGCTGGTAGATGATGTTTATCGCTTTATTCATTTTGAATTTGGGCAGATTCGGGTGCAGCCGGGTTGATTCCAGATTTTTCAGCAGCTCCTGATTGATATCCCAGATATTCACATTCAAATCATTCTCCGCCACTACCTGGGCCAGTGCGGCCCCCCAGGTTCCGGCACCCAATACAGTAATATTCATTTATCAGCTCCAATCGTTCCAAGAATAGTGTAGGGCTCATGAAGGGCTTCCAGATGTCCTTCAAGTATCGACAGGGCATCCGGCCGAATGATCAACACAAGACCGATTCCAAGGTTAAACGTTCTGCGCATATCCGACAGGGGCACACCTCCCAGTTTTTGAATGAGGCGGAACACCGGCGGCCACTCCCAGGCATCCCAGTCTATATTCAGAGTCTGATCCTTTTCGATCACCCTGCGGGTATTGCCTTCCAGTCCACCTCCCGTAATATGACTGATGCCGACCAGCCATTCGGACGGGATCAGATCGGCTGCTGTTTTCAGGTAGGAACGATGAATTTTAAGCAGCTCTTCTCCGACAGAACATCCCAATTCGTCCACTACATCATCGACTGAAAAAGCTTCAAGCAATACTTTACGTGCAAGGGAATAACCATTTGTATGCAGGCCGGTTGAAGGAAGACCGACGAGAATATCATTCGGCTGTGTCTGACGGTTGGGCAATATATTGTTTTTTTCCACAACTCCAATAATTGTACCTGACAGATCATATTCCCCGTCCTGATAGAATCCCGGCATTTCAGCAGTTTCTCCGCCGATCAGGGCACAGTGGTTTTCTCCGCATGCTTTTGCAAGTCCGGTGACGACATCCTCAAAAACACCAGGGTCAAGTCTGCCTGCCCCAAAATAATCAAGGAAAAACAGTGGATTGGCGCCCACAGCCAGAATATCGTTTGTACAGTGATTTACCAGACATTGTCCGATTGTATCATGCCTGCCGGTTAAAAAAGCCAGTTTCAATTTGGTGCCGACCCCGTCTGCGCTTGATACCAAAACCGGCTCGTTGTATCTGCCGGCATCGAACTGAAAACACCCGCCAAATGAACCCAGATCGGTGAGCACTTCCGGCCCAAACGTTGCCTTGACTTTCGATTTGATTCTTTTGACGGCTTCTTCGCCTGCGCTGATATCGACACCCGCATCTTTATATGTTATTCCCACATTCATACCCTTCTTATGTTTAAATCCTTCCCAGGTTCAGGTGCCGGCTTGAGTGGTTTGGTCCCGGTTGAATCGGGAAAGTGAATTCCATTCACGATGTTCAGATAGGCTGTCCTGCATTTACGCCAAATTCAAGATTCCTGATAAAACCCATCTACTATATCACTGAATTTCTCAACCAGCTTATTTCTGATTTCCGGGCAGCCGGACTTCTGTCTGCGTCCATTCCCGGTTGGCAGTGAAGACAAAATTGCAAATTTCTTTATCTGCTCATAATGACAGAATTTTTCATTGATGCGCTCAACTTCACCTTCAATGAGCTGATGTACCTCGGGCAGATCTACTATGGCGTCCTCATCCGCACAGGTTTTGTCTGAATCCGTCAAATATTCCTTCAGTGCCGGAAAATCCGGAACCAGAAATGCCGAGATGAAACGATGCTTATCGCCGATGATGACCGCCTGGCGGATATATTTTGACCGTGCCAGGGCATTTTCCAGCGGTGCTGGTGAAATATTCTTTCCACCGGAAGTCACCACGATATTCTTTTTACGGTCTGTAATTTTTAAAAAACCATCTCCGTCAATAATGCCGATATCACCCGTATAATACCAACCTTCAGAATCAAATGCTTTGGCAGTTCTTGTATCGTCTTTGTAATAACCGGGTGTGATATTGGGTCCGCGGGCCAATATTTCCCCATCAGGTGCAAGACGTATTTCCACATTCGGAAGCGGTTTGCCCACGCTGCCGATCCGGAATTCGTTTTCCGTGTTGGTTGTCAATACCGGGCCGGCTTCCGTGAGTCCGTACCCTTCAAGAATCAGCAGTCCGATGGACTGAAAATATTCCGTTATCTGCGGAAGGAGGGGAGCACCGCCGGCAATGAAAAAACGAACATTGCCTCCGCAGATTTCCTTGATTTTTGAAAAAACAGCCCATCTTGCCAAATCATGCTTCTTTTTAAGGAAAAAGCCGATACGGTCACCGGCCAGATTCTTTGAATAATATTCATTGCCGGTCCGCATACCCCACTTGAAAAACCTGTTAAACAACCGGGTACGTTTTTCAATTTCTTCTCTCACCATGACATTCAGTTTTTCAAAAAACCGCGGTGATCCTACCACAATGCTCGGTTTGATTTCCAGAATATGTTTTGCCATTTTACGAATATTCTGGATGTAGTAGATACTGCACCCCTGTTTGAAGGGTGTGAAATGACCGGCCATGCGTTCCAGTGCATGATTTAACGGCAGGTAGCTCATCATTACATCATCCTGAAAAAGAGGTATTCTCTCCAGTGCTCCTTCAATATTGGAGACCATGTTCCGATGAGTCAGTACAACACCTGCCGGATCCGGGTCCGGTACGGCAGTATAAATAATTGTCAGGTAATCATTCGGCTGAATTTCACCAGACAGCGTTTCAAGGGTTGGAAGATTCCGGCCGGTTCTGTGTTTTCCTTTACAAATTGCATCATAGGATTTGCTTTGGGGAAGTTCCCGAACCCCTTTGGCAATGAGGAAAATAAACTCCTGGACATTCGGCAGACTGTCCCAGATCGGATGAAGCTTTTGATACAGCTCGACATTTTCAAGGACAATCAGTTTTGGAGTGCAGTTAAGAAGGATATACTTGATTTTTGCCAGTACAGAATTGGGATATATGGGGACGCTGACAGCTCCGCTGCAGGCAATGGCATAATCCACAACCGCCCAGCGCGGCGAGTTGCCGGCAAGTACGGCAATGCGGTCACCCTTTTGAATTTTCTGAAGAAGAAAATGAGCAGTTAATTTTTCAACATCGTGACGGACCTTCTTCCCCGTCAGACCAGTCCATTTGCCGCCTGACTTGCTGAAAAACAGTCTTTTGTCAGCATAGGTTTTGGTTGTGTTGAGAAATATTTCTGGAATAGTTCCAGCACTCATAATCCTGATATCCACCGATGTTCAACGGCCTTAATTATAGGCCTTATTTGAAGGTCACTCCAACCAAAAAACAAGTGGTATCCGGTTCGACAGTATTGATTTACATCATTACTGATATCGTTAAACCCATTCACGGAATAATCAACCTCCGGACCTTTTTACTTCAATTAAAGATCATGGATGGTTTAATTTTAAGCGATATATTCATCATTAAATATATAACATTAGGATTATATTGTCATGACTGCGAGTAAGGTTTTCAGCGATCCTTTTCAGTGATCCCTGGTTTAAAAGCAGCGCTGCAGCCATTGAAAAATACGAAATACCAGCATCATCAAATTTGAGGAACCGCAATTGAATTTCAGACACTTGATCATTCCAACATTCCTTCTGCTTACTGACTGGATGATGGCAGTCTCGCCTTTGATAAATGCAATGCTTCCGAAGGACAGTCGTCCGGGTAAGATAGAATTTCCTGAAATCCAATATACACTTCAGGACATTGAGGTTATGACCGCTGAACTTGACAGCTTGTACCCGGGACGTTTCAATCACGGCAGGTACTTTCTTGAAGCCGGCATTACTCAGTACAAAGGTCCGGAGACCTGTTTGGAATGCCACAGAGAGATATCGGTGCAGGATCCGGTTTCAGGAGTGCGGGAGGATGTGGACTTGCTGGACAATCTGCTGAATTCTGCACATTATCAATTTCATACCTCGAAACATGACAATGTCTGGGGATTCAACGGCAAACTGGCTGACAATTTCAAAATGGGGAAAATTGACAGACCCTGCCCGAAGCCCGGTTCGTTTGCATTCACGGCATGGGCGGAATGGGTTGTCACGGCGCACGGGGACACCCTGTCGGAAGGATGCGGTCAGTGTCATATCGGCGGCCAGTATCAGGCACCGCTGGGTGACATGATGCCGTTTTACGGGACCATGAAAAAGGAATGGGAAGCAATTGACTGTCTGATATGCCATTCTGAAACGTATGACATGAACAGGAAGCAGGTGATCGCTGATGCAAATGAGCGTAAACGATGGGGACAGGATCGTTCTATGTCGGCTGCGGTCAGCGTGGAGTCCCCCACTTCTGAAAATTGTCTTCGCTGCCATCAGCATAATTTCGGGGGAGATATTTACATTGACCGCAGTGCCCCGCAATATATGCAGAGTCTCATTCAGCAGGGTGCGGATCGTCCAAGGGTTTTACACCCAGGATCGAAACGCGGTACTCCCTTTTCACCTGAGTGGGATGTGCATGCTGCTGCCGGTGTAAACTGCATTGAGTGTCATGAAACCAAAGGGCATCTGATTGCAAAAGGCACGCATACCACCACAATGATGACCAATGATCTGCCTGAATTCGAGGTATCCTGTACAAACTGCCACGGAGCAGAACCCCATTCCCAGGATGAAGAGCTGGCTGAATCCCTGAACGACCATCTGGAATACATTGCCTGTCAAACGTGCCATATTCCGGAACTGCACCCGGACAATGCCACCATGCGGGATTTCAGCGATCCTGTGTTCGAGGAAGAGCACGGTATTTATATCTACAACGATGTATTAAAGGAATCCCAGCCTGGCAAAGGCATCAAATACATATGGTGGAATGGTGATGCAACGTTTCTGGGCAATCCAGTCGGCGACAATCCCAACGGTGCCGGGCTGTACCGGTTTTACAATCCGACCCATGTCTGGCCGGAATTCAAAGATTTCAATTACGAGAATTGGTATGAAAATGTGATGCGGCCCATTGCGGCCCAGGGGCGTCCTTCAAAAATATATCCGATGAAGCTTTTTAACGGAAAACAGCATATTGATTTACAGAATGCCGGTCCTTTCGGCGGCATGTTCCTGCCTTATAATCTTCCGCAGTACTACATGACTGGTGATCCTTCCCTGGCCGTCACTTCTGAACTGAAAAAACCGATGATGAAAATGATGTACGGCTGGATGTTTGACATCTATATGATGAATCGCTTTATGAGTTACATGGATGATGGATCCGGTGATTACCTGAAAGGCTGGGACACCAGGCCCTATGATGATCTGATTGCAGACATCGACCGGTATTCGGAACCCAGGTGGATTCCGCAGGATGCGCTTCTGGAAATCAGTCATTCAATCCGCAGGGAAGGTGCGTTTTCCTGTCAGGACTGTCACAGTGAAAACAGCGTCATGGACTGGAAACTTTTAGGGTACTCGAAGGATGAGATAGACATTCTGACCGAGAACCCTCTGGAATAGACGATCCGGGTCATACGAAAAATGACGCTCAGTTCGAATACGCATTTTTCTGTACGAAGAGTTGCCCGGCTTCGATTTCATCTCTCCCGTATTTCTCCTGTTTCCCTCCCCATGTGAAGGGCATCTCCGGTTTGCGGTTCGGTAAACAAGAACTTTGTTTGGTGGGCACCCTGCATACGGTAAACCATCAATTCTGACTGTGCTCAAATATCTGTATCATCCTTGTAAGTCTATCCATGGATATGCTGCAGACCCTGTCTGCCCGGCTGCCGATAATTGATTCACACCACCGGGGAAATCGTTTTTTTACTCAATATTCAGTAGAAATAATCAGTAAAATTAAGGAATTGAACGATAAGGAATTTGAATGTCATATCACCCAAGTTTTGATCCCGCCGCACCGGTAATTAAATCTGAATCAGGAATCGGCCTGAATCATGAATATGAATTTCATGTTTCACGCATTGCCCGGGATAAATATCAGCTGGACGATGTTTTTTTCGCATTGTCCGGAAATGTTGTCTTTGCAGATTTTCAGGCAGTCCGGGAGTTCACGGCCAGGCTGAATGAAAATCGATCTGACAAGGATATTATTTCTCCAGGGGAAATGAATGCTTTGGGTCTGATAGATGAGATCTATCACTATCTTCTGAAGACTGTCCGCCTTGATTTCAAACCGCAGCTCTGGGCAGAAATTCACCAGTCTCTCACGGATGAATACGGCCCCGCTCAGACCGAACAGATTCTACTGAGTTTTCTCAAGGATTTTCCACCGGTTAAAGTGTATCAGGATAAAGTGTCGGCTCAGCAGTACCTGGCTGGTTCTACCGGCGGAATTCCAAACGTTCATTTTGTACTTGAGGAACTCTTCATGCTGTGGCTTGAAGAACAGAATCCTGCAGTAAAACAGTTTGATCCCGTGTTTCAACATCATTATCTGGATCAGGAATCTCATTTCGGTTCTTTTCAGGAACTTCTGGTCAGTCAGCTGAAACTGATCCCCAGTCCGGATTCCAGGTACGAGGATCTTGTTGAAATGCTTATGAGTCCGTTTGTCAATAATCCCGGCTCACTGCGAACACAGTTGGAATACATGCAGCTGCACTGGCATATCATACTGGCTGACTTTGCGATGCGTCTGCTCCAGGGACTTGATTTCATCAGGGAAGAAGAGGTAAAACTGGGCGGACTTGGACCAGGACCCGCAGTCATTCCGGAGTTTGATCTCCCCAACGGTCTTGAGGAGGAACCGGAACGCTTCAGTCCGGATGAGGACTGGATGCCCCGGGTTGTCATGATGGCAAAAAGCACGCTGGTATGGCTCTCTCAGCTCAGTAAGAAATATCATCGTGACATTCATTCTCTGGATCAGATCCCGGATGAAGAACTGGATTTTCTGGCTGAAATGGGATTCACTGCTCTGTGGCTTATCGGAGTCTGGGAACGCAGCGAAGCAAGCCGAAGAATCAAGCAGAGCTGCGGTAACCCGGAAGCGGAGTCTTCCGCCTATTCTCTGTATGATTATCAGGTGGCAGAGCGTCTGGGAGGCCGGAGCGGTCTGGACAATCTGCGCTATCGATGCGGACAGCGGGGAATTCGTCTGGCATGTGACATGGTTCCCAATCACTGCGGAATTGATTCAAAATGGGTTCGAGAACATCCGGACTGGTTCATTCATCTTGACCATCCGCCGTATCCTGCATACCAGTATCAGAGTCAGAACCTTTCAGGGATGCCGGGAATCGGCATTCATCTTGAAGATCATTATTATGACCGGACCGACGCAGCAGTGGTTTTCCGCAGAGTGGATCATCACACCGGAAAAGAACATTTCATATATCATGGTAACGACGGCACCAGCATGCCTTGGAATGATACTGCCCAGCTGGATTATCGAAATCCGGAACTTAGAGAAGCCGTCATTCAGACAATACTCCATGTGGCAAGGCAGTTTCCAATAATTCGTTTTGATGCGGCCATGACTCTGACGAAAAAGCACTACCAGCGGCTGTGGTTTCCGGAACCCGGGACAGGAGGAGATATCCCCACCCGATCCGGTTACGGTATGACCAAAAACGATTTCAATCAGCAGATACCAGTGGAATTCTGGCGCGAAGTGGTTGATCGTGTGGCTGCAGAAGTGCCGGACACCCTGCTGCTTGCAGAAGCCTTCTGGCTGATGGAAGGATATTTTGTCAGAACTCTGGGGATGCACAGGGTTTACAATTCCGCGTTCATGAACATGCTGAAGGATGAAAAAAATGCAGAATACCGGCAGCTGATTAAAAACACGTTGGAATTCAATCCGCAAATTCTGAAAAGATATGTCAATTTCCAGTCCAATCCCGATGAAGAAACCGCAATAACCCAGTTTGGGCAGGATGATAAATATTTTGGTGTCTGCGCTGTATTGTCCACCATGCCGGGTTTGTGTATGTTTGGTCATGGACAGCTGGAGGGTCTCAGCGAAAAGTATGGAATGGAATACGGCCGCTCCTACTGGGATGAAGAAGCGGACTGGCACCTGATACACCGGCATCAGAGGGAAATTGCCCCCCTGCTGAAACGTCGGTATATGTTCGCCGAAGTGGATCAGTTCTATCTGTATGATTTTATTCGGACGGACGGACGGCTTGATGAAAATGTTTTCGCGTATTCAAACCGTTTTGGCGACGAACGGTCCGTGATTGCCTACAACAACAAATACAGCCATTCCGTCGGCAGCATAAAGACGTCGGTGGCATACAGGAACATGAACTCCGGGAATATGGAACTTCAACGTAAAACGCTGACAGATGCCCTCGGACTGAACTGCGATCCGGGATGGTTCAGTATTTTCCGCGACCTGGCATCTGATCTGTGGTATATCCGTGAGAATCGTTCTATTGCCTCGAATGGTCTGTTTGTTGAACTGGGGGCTTACAAATACAATGTATTCCTGGATTTCAGGCAGATTCACGATGACGAGTGGGGCCATTACCGCAGGTTGTGCAGCCAGTTGAACGGCAGCGGTGTGCCTGATATGGATCTAGCACTTGCAGACCTTCGATACAGCAAATTGCGACTGCTTGTGGAATCGCCCATGTGGGATAAAATTTATCGGCAGCTTACCAGTGAATCTTCGACCTCTTCAGAAGAATCGGATTTCAGTGAGCTGCGTGATTTGTATGAAGATTTTGTTTCTGAAGCAAACTGGCCTGGTTTGGATTTATCAAAGATCAGGGATTGCATCAGCAAGATGCTCCAGGGTGTCATGGCTCTGAATTCGCTGACGGCCGCTTTATCAAGTACCAGTCTGCCGGAGTCCGCTGAAAAAGAACCGCTCCAAGAATTCCGAATCTTTATAGTTGAGTACTGGCCAGATATCAAAATCGCGCTGCTGATCATGCCTCTGAACTGCATGAAGGCCGTGGGAGGAGAACTGCATCCTGTATTCAACGTAATTTGTCGGTTTGCAGGACTTACTGTAAATCACAGCCATAAACTGTGGTTCCTGATTAACCGGGCATTTCCGTTGGCAGGGCTGCTTACAGAAACAGAAAAAGCTGAAAAACAGATATTCACGCTGCTTTCTGAACCGGATATGCAGTCCTTCCTGCAAGTCAATGAATATGAATCTGTTTACTGGTTCAACAAAGAAGCCTTTGAACTGCTCAGCCACTGGCTGACTTTGGCAGTCTGCCTGATGTTCACGGAACAGACTGGTTCGGTTCTGGAAGATGCTGAACAGGTCTGGAAAAAAACACCAACCCGGGAACTTAAGAAAGCAATGCTGGAGTCGCAGTTCAATTATAAGCGTCTGCTTTCCTTTTTCTCAGATTCTGAATTGGAAATTCAACTGAAAGATGATGAACCGAAGCACTGAACCGCTAATTTCACTATAGGAGAACTATTATTATGAAACTGAAACTGCACTGGCAGATTTTTATCGCTATGATTTCCGGAGCAGCATTTGCCCTGATACTTGGAGAAAAATCACTGATTGCGTCTCCGCTGGGTGAAATATATATGCGTCTGCTTAAAATGGTTATTGTCCCGCTGGTATTCTCGTCAATCGTTACGGGTGTGGCCGGTCTTGGAGACAGCCGGAGCCTGGGCCGTCTTGGAAGTAAAACCTTCGGATACTATTTCCTTACGTCAATGGTTGCAATCATTATAGGGCTGACTCTGACCAATATTATCCGTCCGGGCGTGGGGATGGAAGTCATTCAGTCCGGAGAAGCATTCGACCCCTCCAATCTGCGTACACCGGATTCACTCTACGGAATCCTGATTAGAATGATACCTACCAATCCTTTGAAGGCGGCAGTTGAGAATGATATTTTGGGTGTCATTTTCTTTTCCATTGTTCTGGGATATGTCATTGCCCATTTGAAACCATCTTTTCGAAATCCGCTTCAGACCGGATTCAGTGCCTTTTTTCAGGCAATGATGAAATTGACCGGCGGGATCATCAAGCTGGCACCGATTGGCGTATTTGGTCTGATTGTCACTGCGGTGGGAACGGCCGGGCTTGACCTGTTTGTGGCTGTAGGTAAATATATGATCACCATCGCGCTGGGGATTGCCATCCATCTTGGTATTCTACTGCCGCTGATTTTCTATTTCTTCACAGGCATCTCGCCGCTCAAGCATTACAAAGCCATGGCACCTGCCATGGCCATGGCATTTTCCACATCATCATCCGGTGCCACCCTGCCGGTTACCATGGACTGTGTGGAAAACAATGTCAATGTATCCAACCGGGTCACCGGTTTTGTCCTGCCCCTGGGTTCAACCATGAATATGGACGGAACTGCTTTATACGAATGTGCAGGCGTTCTCTTTATTGCACAGGTGCTGGGATTTGATCTCACTTTCACGCAGCAGCTGACCGTCGTCATCACCGCCTTCCTGGCATCTGTCGGGGCAGCAGCCATTCCAAATGCAGGATTGGTTATGATTTTCATTGTGCTGGACGCAATCGGTCTGAGCGGTGAACCGGGGGTCGGGCTGCTTGTGGGATCAATGCTGGCGGTGGACCGCCCGCTGGATATGCTTCGAACAATGACCAATGTTACCAGTGACAGTATTGGCGCAGCCGTCATCGCAAAATCTGAAGGGGAAACCGATCTGTATAAATCCAAATCTGAATCGTAACCGGTCCACCCCAAACGAATTTAGCTGCAGCCGAAAAAAATTATCTGTCACGGTATCACGAATTTTGAATCCGCCATTTGGCGTGGCGGCGATATAGTTAATGCCCCGACCGATTACTGATAGTCTGTCCCGTCAGCTGACGTGCGGGGAAATTCATTATTGAAATCCAGATCGGAATCTGAAAACTGCCGGGACTTGCGTTGACGTGATTCAGCGTCACTGTCACATTTTAATTTATATGCCCGGTACCCGCATGACACTTTCAAACTTCCCCCGATGCTGGTTTCCGAAGGATTCTCGTTTTGAAATGTGTAGTAGGAAAGTTGAGAAATATGGTCCGTGATGCATTTGAGAAACGCAGTGATCGATAGCCTTATAATTATATGTATTCGCACACTTTACTGATGATGCAATAGAGGTTCAGAAAGTATTCTTTCGAAATATTGTAACAGTGGGTGACCAATATTGAAAATTGATGTAAATTTGGTCAGATGCTCTTTTAAATATTTTCCACAAGAGGTTGAATATTTTCAGAACTTTCAAACTTTAACTTATGGGTTTCTTATTTCGTAATTTCAAAAGCATGCCTTATCGCTATGCGGTTGAAGGAAACTTGCGATCTTACAAGAGTTACCCACCGTGACTTTTCAGAGTCTCTGAAAATGCCCTCTTGTGGAATTTTTATTTTTCAAGCATTCGAATGATCTTATCAATATCTCCCGGATTTCCCTCACACGCCAATTCAATAAACCAGTCAGTATCCTTACGTTCAATCACCGTCAGCAGGTTATAAATACTGCTCTGGACACCGCTTCGGTCGTAGGGTACCTGAAATACATGCCTTTTCTGTGTCTGCTGCAGGTATTCTTCGATTCTCTCCGTTAATGAGTTCAGTTTCAGTTTCCGTGCAGCAGAAAGAAAAACGGCGTCAGGGTATTTTTGCCGCAGTCCCGTGATGACGGCAGGATCTTCCACCAGATCAATTTTATTCATTACAACCTGACTTGGAATTTGCTCAAGGTCGAGTCTTCGAAGCACATTATTAATTGTTGTGTGATGGGCGTCGATCTGAGGTGAAGAAGCATCCAGGACTTTCAAAAGCAAATTTGCATCTGCCGCTTCCTTCAGCGTGGAACGGAAGCTGGCTACAAGATCATGAGGCAGTTTCCGGATAAAGCCGACGGTATCACTGAGAAGAATTTTTTTTCCGCTCTCAAGTTCAAGTTTGCGAATCGTCGTATCCAGGGTGGCAAACAGCTGATCCTGGATATAAACATCTGCTCCCGTCAATGCATTCAGCAGGGTGGACTTGCCGGCGTTGGTATATCCAACCAAAGCCACTCTGAATTCCTGACGCCGGCTCAGACTTTGTGTCTCTCTCTGCCGGCTGATCTTCGCAAGGTCTTTCTTCAATTTTGAGATCTGCTGCTGAATCAGACGACGGTCTATTTCGATCTGGGTTTCCCCGGGGCCGCCCCGTGTGCCGATTCCTCCCATCTGACGCTCAAGGTGGGTCCACATTCGAGTCAAACGGGGAAGCATATACTGAAGCCGCGCCAGCTCAACCTGAGTTTGGGCCTCTTTTGTCTGCGCATGACGATGGAAGATATCAAGGATTAAACCGGTTCGGTCCAGGATTTTCAGATCTTCGCCTGCCAGCTTCTGAATGTTTTTGATATGTGTCGGGGACAGCTCATCATTGAATATCGCCAGTGAACATCTCAGCTCCCGTGCCTGGTTTACGATGTCCTCGGCCTTGCCGCGACCGATAAACGTCGCAGGATCCACGTCACTGCGTACCTGACTCATCCGTCCAATAACTTCTGCACCTGCCGTATCTGCCAGAAATTCCAGTTCATCAAGCTGCTCATCGAGCTGTTCCCGAGTGGTTCCGGGCAGCACAACTCCAATGATGACGGCCAGTTCTTTACTGCTCATTACTTCGTATGCCATATTCGTTTGCCAATATCATCTCGATAATCATTAAAAACAGCAGCAGATAAAGAAACCATCTCCAAAGCTCAGTGCCCAGCCGTGCCTGGATTACGGTGTCCTCAAATGGTTCTCCAGCTGTTATGAATACAATATCCCGACCGAATATCTGTTTCAGCTCTTCCCCGTTCAGCATCTTGGATTGATGCTCCAGAGCAGGGACATTCACGCAAAATTCAGCCACGGAATTCATTCCCGCCAGAATTTCATGATACCCAATCTGCGACAGCTTCTCCACCTGCACATTTCCATCTGACTGAGGTATCAGAAGCGTTTTGGCACCGTCCGGAGCCTGGTGACTGATATTTTCACGAATGACGCCTGCAGGCAGTCTTCCCTCCCAGCCGGAACCGGTTTCCACCTGCTGGGCATATTCCATTTGCTCTCCGGAAAATACCAGCAGATGCCAAAATGGAATAAATGAACCCTTAATCGGGAAATTGGTCCAGTTGAGGTCCAGCGCAAATCCGAATTGGTCCACGGTTCCGTCGCTTACAATGGTTCGGTTCCAGACCACATCACGATTTTTCAGTCGGAGTGCAGCCGACTGGTGCTGTTCCTGCGGGATATAAGAAAATATTTTAAAGGGATTGTCCGCCTCCGGATCAAACACTTCCTGCCAGACCAATCCTTTCAATGACTGCATTTCCGCCAGTTGAAATGCCTCTTCCTCAAGCACAATCCGCGGCATTGAGTTTTTACTCATCCCCAGAAATCCCAAATCTGCCAGATCTTCATCCGCAGCGCCGGGAAACACGATAAAATGTCCGCCCTTCTGTAAAAAAGTCCTGATTTTCTGCTGCACGGCCATACTGTAATCTCTGATGCCTTGGAAAATCAATACATCAACCGACCGCAAATCCATATTTACCAGTTCAGGGATTGGATAATAACTCACTGTAAACAACTCAGTATCGCGATTCAAGGCATCCAGTGCGTTCCGCGTAAACAGAGCATCGTTCACCGTCTGACTGTAAACCCTGACGGCGGGTTTCTCCGGAAGCACGGCGTGGAAATAGTACTGATTGTCCTGCAGACGGTCATCATTCTGCAGTTCGATCAGTCCGTTTAAACTCCCGGTTTCATGAAAAGCGGTTCTGAACCGGATTTTTTCTTCCGTTCCTGATTCCAGACTTACAATCTGCTGACCAACATTGATTTCATTGATTATCAGCTGAACAAGTACATTTTCTGCATTTGATATTCCATTGTTTGCCAGGGTCACCTCTATGTCCACAGGGATATTGGTCACCAGAATATCATTCAGAATTTCCACCTGGGATATCCCGATGTTGTTTTCCAGCGGAGTCAGTCGGGTGAAATACACATTCCAACCGCTGTACAAATCAGTGTCATCAGATGCCGGAAAGCTGCTGCTCTGTCCGTCAGAGATGATGAAAAGTTCACGGTTGGCATACAATTCACTGAAACGGCTGCTGTACTCTTTCCACCAGGTATTCAGATCACCATAGCTGAATCCGGCGGTCAGGATTTCCTCGGGGAAGGATACATCCTTTTTCAAACCGTCATACAGGATTCCTTTTTCAAACGCAGCCACAACCACTCTTGACCGGTCATGAATGCTTTCCAGAATTCGCTGAACGGTACTGCTTCTGACATCGTCCCGTAATGAAAAATCAGAATAGCCATGGTTGGAAAAACTGTCATCGATCAGAATGACCGAAATCGTTGATTCCGGATTGTTGACCCAGCTGAAGAGCCCCTGGATTACCGGTCTGGCAAGCATAAGAATAATGCAGAGAATCATCAATGTTCGGATTATCAGCAGCAAAATCTGAATCAACCGCAGCCGGCGAATCGACTCGTGTTCCAGCTTCATGAGAAACCGGATGGAACTGAAATGAATTATTTTCAGATTCCGGCGGTTAAGGATATGAATAATCAGTGGAATGGATATCAGCGGCAGCAGCCACAACCCGGTTGGAATAAGGAAATTCAAACAGCACCCCCGGCAAATTGAATGATAAACGCCGTCACTGGCGGAATAATCAGATTGTCATACCTGCCTTCCTGCACCAGCAGTTCGATCAGGCCTGATACAACCGCTGCCAGGATTCCGGCCGAAACCGAGATACCGGGCAGCACTGAGGCAATTATAACAGAAATCAGAATGAAGGTCAGCGTGCCTTCAAGGGTTTTGTTACCAATGTAGGTTCGTCCCAGACGCCGGCCCACGAGAGCAGCGCCGGTATCGCCAAAACAGATAAAAAAAATACCGGCTGCAGCCGGTTCCGGACGAAACAGCAGTACTGCGATCATGATACCCACAAACATCAGTGCAGCACCCGTCATGCGGGTCTGTTCACTCGGCCGTGTTACTCCTGAAAACAAAAACGTGTAAATCATGGTGAAGGGAGGAACGGAGCGCCGGGCGATATCCAGCAGCGGAAGACCGATTCCGAGCAGAAGAACCACGGGAAGCAGGGCCTGCCGTCCGAACATCAAAAGAGCCCATCCCAGAAAAAAGGATCCCAGATGGATCGATTTCCGTATGATTTCCTGACGTATGCTGAAATCAGCCGACATTGAGAAGGTCTTGAAATCTTTTCTGAATGTTTGCAGCATTATACAGCGCTGAGCCCACAATGGTTATATCCGCTCCGGCATTATAAATACTGCCAATGGTCATCAGGTTAACACCGCCGTCCACCGCAATGAGAATGGGGCGATTCTGTCTCATTTTCACCAATGTCCGCATTTTTTCAAGGCTCGCAGGAATAAACTTCTGTCCGCCAAATCCCGGTTCGACCGACATCACCAGAATATAGTCAATATAATCCAGGAACGGTGTTAACTTTTCCGGATCCGTCTTTGGTTTGAGAGAAACACCTGCCTGAACACCAGCTCCCCTGATATGCATCAAATCCTGTTTCAAGTCTTTTGAGGCTTCCTCATGAATGATAACGGTGTCTGATCCAGCTTCAATGTAATCGTCCAGATAACGCTCGGGACTGCAGATCATCAGATGACTTTCAAGATGGGATTTTGACAATTTGCGGATGGCTTTGACAATGATCGGCCCAAACGTCAGGTTGGGCACGAAATTACCGTCCATCACATCCAGATGGAGTCGGTTTGCACCGGCGGATTCAACAGTCTTGATCTGATCATGCAGTTTGGAAAAATCAGCCGACAGAAGCGATGGAGATATAATCCGGTTCATTCAGTCCTCAAAAAGGTTTGCAGCACAGCAGATAGCTGCTGAACAAGCGATTGTTTGTAAAATTTTGATGTTTGCCAGATGGGCTTTCCGTTTGATCGGAATAAAAATCCTGTAATCTCGGATCCTTCAGCTTCGGCGATCCGTGCTCACAACCACATCCACCCGGGCCGGTATTGACAGCCGCATACCGGCTGTCAGACTTTGGTCGATCACGGTGTTCGGAATCAGGTCGGGATGATACTCCCGTGATACGTCCCCCAGCTTCAGACCGGACTCCAGCAGTTTGTTTTCTGCCTTCGACAGACTCAGGTTTACCAGATCCGGCACCCTGAAAAAGTCTGGCGGATCACCTTTGCTCACCATGAATGTCATCCCGGCACCGGTTTTTACTCTCTGTCCGGCTCGCGGTGCCTGATAGGTAATCACCCCCTTCTCGAACCCGGCATTGAACTCTTCCATGACGGTATCCTGTTCCAATCCGATGCGCTCCATTTCAAGCAAAGCATTTCGAAGGGTCTGATTAACAAAATCCGGTATGGTAACATCTGTTCTCTCCTGCGCCACCGTAAGTTTAATCACTCTGCCTTCTTTCACTTTGGTAAACGGCGGGGGTGACATACCGATGATGGTTCCGGGATGGTGCTCCGGTGAAAACGGTTTCCGAATTATTTCGATGCGGAATCCATTTCTTATCAGTTCCATTCGGGCCACTTCAATCACTTCTCCCCTCAGATCCGGAAGAAAATGCTCGTTGTTGATACCCACATACAACGGCAGCAGCACGAACTCGAAAAGAGCGAGAAGCGCTCCCGTCAATACGGAAAAAGCCAGGAAATATTTAATAACAGCCCGGATCAGCCACATATCATTCTTACGGCAAATCCACCGTCTATCCCATGGGTTACCGGATGCAGACTGAGGGCACCCCGGTCATCGCAGTATTTTTCAGGCACCCACTCACAGGCCGGTTGAATTTCATACTGCGGATGATCATCCAGAAAACGGTCAACCACTCCCCAGTTTTCTTCCGGTTCGAGAGAACAGGTGCTGTAAACAATAATGGTTCCTGATCTCTGATCCTTGGCGGTTGTACCCAGAATACGGTTTTGCAGCCGACTGAATTCCTGGATTTCTGATTCCGTTCGCCGCCATTTGATATCTGGTTTTTTACTGATCACGCCCGTTCCGCTGCATGGCACATCGAGCAGAATTCGTGCGGCACCGGGCAGACTCGAATCTGTGATGTCTGTCAAATCTTTTACCTTCGCCTGTACATTGGAAATATTCAGACGCTTCAAGGTATCTATGAGGGTATTCATTCGCCGGGTATCAGAATCAAATGCGTAAATGGTTCCTGTATTTCGCATTCTGCAGCTGGCAGCCGCCGTTTTCCCGCCAGGGGCAGAACAGCCGTCGATGATGGTTTCTTCTGCATGCGGATCAAGCAGATCGATAATGAATCCCCCGGATGGATCCTGCACAGTTATTTTCCCCTCTGAAAACCAGTGACTGTCAATCAACTGCCCGGCATTCTGCACAGTAAAATACCGGGGCAGATCCGGAAAGCGCTGAAAACCGGAAAATTCATTTGCCAACAGCTCCGCAAAGTGGTCCGGCTGTTCGCATTCACCATGCAGACGAAACCAGACACCATGATTTATATTGTTCCATTCGGCCAGCTTTCGAGCGGTATCTGTTCCCCACTGTTTTTCCCATCGGTCAAGAAGCCATCCTGGATGACTGAACCATTCCGGCAGCTCCGATTCAGGGATGTCCTTCGCATTCAGAGGTTCTCGCCGTATCAATTCCCGCAGTACCGCATTTACTGCCGGGGCCAGTCTGGGATTTGCATTCCGGCCCAGTTTTACACTGGTATCCACTGCGGCATAATTGGGTATCCGGTCCATAAACAGAATCTGGTAGGCTCCGATGCGCATGATCTGTCTGATTGCACGGGGCAATTTGCGATATTTTCCTCTGTAAAGTTTCGAAATTTCCCAGTCAAGACGTCCACGCTGCCGAATAACGCCTTTAACCAGCTCCGTAAAAAAAGGTTGTCGGTTTCTTCCTGCATCTGAACGACTGCCTGCCCAAGCCAGATAGTCACTCAGCCGCAGGCCTTCGCTCTCTGCCCGTGTCAGGATTCGAATTGCTTCACGGCGGATTCCGAGATCGTCATTCTCCAAAACGATCTCCCCTGATTACATCGTATCCTTTCAGAAATTCACTCACCGCCTGTTTTCTTTTTCCTGCCCTGTGGACGGTTTTGATATACAGAGCACCGGTTCTGCACCCAACGCAAAGATAATTTTTCCTCGGTTCAATGACACCCGCATCCAGCTGTACAGGATCAGACGCCGGTGCGACAATGGAATCAAACAGTTTTATCGTTTGCTGATTCAGCCGGGTAAATGCCCCGGGATGCGGTGTAAAAGCCCTGATTCGATTATGTATTTCTTCCGCCGACATATTCCAGTCGATCCGGCAGTCATCTTTGACGATTTTTGGGGCCCTCGTAGCCGTTGACTCGTCTTGTTTGATGGGTTGAATCCGATTTTCTTGCATGGCATCCAGTACGGGAACAAGTGCATCAGCGCCCATTTGGGACAGCCGATCCCACAGGAGTCCAGTGGTCTCGGTTTCGGCAATGGGTGTTGACTCCTGAAACAGAATTCGACCGGTATCTACTTTACGGTCAATTTGAAAAATGGTGATTCCTGTTTCCTTATCCCCGTTCATAAGAGCATGGTGGATGGGAGCAGCTCCCCGATATTTCGGCAGAAGCGATGCATGAATATTCACGGCACCAAGACGGGGTATTTCAAACAGCTTTCTCGGAAGGATTCTGAACGCAACCACGACAAACAGGTCAGGGGAGCAATCCTCCATTGCGCTGAGGAAATCCGGATCACGCAGGGATTCAGGCTGCAGTACCGGATACTGATGCTGCAATGCCAGTGATTTCACAGGGGATGCCTTGGATTTTAATCCACGTCCCTGTTTTCGGTCAGGAACCGTGACAACAGCCACCAGCTGATGGTGCGAATCAATGATTGCCTGCATAGCCGGTACTGCAAAATCCGGTGTTCCCATAAATACAATGCGCAAATTAATCCTCAGAGTTAAGAAATAGTTTTACTCGGTCACCCAATTTTGCTCCGCAGCATTCCGCTGCGGATCCATCCCGGACAGCCAGCTCGAATGTACCGAAACTGCCGATGTAAATCAGACGTGATCCAATGGGTACATCCGAAAATGTGCCAACAGGTTTCTCAAAGCAGCAGCCGTTGATTTCTGCAGTCTGCAGTTTTCTGCTGACGGCAGCCGATTCAATATTGGTGATTATATTACCAAAATGATCAATGTGAACAACTGACCCTTCAATACCGGTTGAATCGGTAAAACCTTCAAACCCTTTTGCTATCACTGGATCTGAAACCGGTTTTCCCAATTCTGTCAGTTCATTTCCGCGTGCCAGCATCGCTGCGCACGGAGCAAAAATATCCCTGCCGTGAAACGTAGCCGATCGCGGCGAATCAGTCAGTTCCGTATTGATTATCTGATAGCAGCCGTCAATTATCCCCCTGCTGTCCAGCATCTCACTGAAAATCCCTGAAAAGCATCCGTTATCCGGTCCAATAAATACATGGTGTTTCCACGACAGACCCAGTATCCGTCGATTGGAACCAACTCCCGGATCAACCACGCAAACGTGAATGGTTCCAACAGGAAATTCAGAAAAGGATTTCTTAATGAGAAAAGCGGCCTGGAGGATGTTCTGCGGCTCGATCCCGTGGGTAAGATCGATAACAACAGAAGCAGGATGTATTTTGAGAATGACCCCCTTCATAATCCCGACATAGGGATCCTGGGGACCGAAATCAGTAGTTAATGTGATGATGTCTGAAGACAAACGGATATGGTTTTCCAGATTGAAAACACTTCAGATCGTAACACTTCGGCTGGGTCTTCCGTTCGTGGCAATTTCCTGCAGCCGTTTCTGAACCAGACTTCTTCGGGTGGCTGAAAGATGATCTGTGATAAATCGTCCGTTCAGATGATCCACTTCGTGCTGGATTACCCGGCTGACCAAACCACTGTATTCCTCGGTATGTTTATCACCGGAGATATCCGTGTACTCCACGGTCACATGATCGGGACGGCGTACTTCAACTCGAATATCGGGCAGACTGAGACAGCCCTCTTCCATGGTTGAACTGCCGGAGGTTTGTGTAATGACGGGATTTATCATCACCATCTGACCTGTTTCAATATCCTCTTCCACATCAGTGACATCCAGAACCAGCATACTCATATCCAATCCGATTTGATTGGCCGCCAGTCCGATGCCTTCTTCTGCATACATGGTGTCGAACATATCCTTTATGATAGATTCAAGATGATCCAGATCTGCCACATCATCCACGTTTTTCCGGAGAATGGGATTTCCGTATTTGGTAACATTTCTGACTGACATTACTTATCCTCAGGGGTTTCCGGTGCTGAATCTGCCAGACCGGCAATATAGCTGCGGGCGACAGTAACTTTCATATTCCCGCCGATATCCACCAATACTTTCTGGTTTTCCTTCCCCTGGAATCCGGACACTTTTCCGTATATCCCGCCCCGGGTCAGTATGGAATCACCCTTTTTTAACGCGCTGAGCTGATCCTGGTGGGCTTTCCGCTGTTTGGACTGCGGCCGCCAGATCAAAAAATAAAAAATGGCGAAAATCAAAATAAAAGGCAGCAAACTGCTTATCAGAGACGGTTGTGCCGGGGTAGCCTGTGCCATTAAAATATCCAAAACACTCTCCTGTCAGTATTTAATCTAATTGGGTTTCGTGACATCAATTACGTCAGTGTGCAATAATCGGGTCAAATCATCGCACATCTTTCGCAGGGCCGAAACCAAAGGTTTATCATGTGAAATCTGTAAGATTTCGGAATATGAAACTTAAGCCATTGCACTCAATTTTCCGGACGAATTTTATTCCGGATGTGGGTCCGCATGCACCTGAAAAAATCGAACGCTTCCCAGAAGCTTCCTGACCGGCCATGCGGCAGCCCGCATTAATTGCGGCATGTAATTCCGGGACGTTTATCTGTTCTGAACGGGCTGGCAGGCAGGCCTGCCTCATTCACCAAATTGCATTCCGGGTTGTCCGCCCAACCGTACCGAACATCCTTCGGATCGAGCACAGAAGGATGCCAGACAATGACAAGGCTGTCCCGGATTTCTGCTTCTGCCCATTGAAAAATTCCGTCATCACCAGCAATACTGAAACCTTTCAGAACTGAATCACTCTGGGCAACACCCAGTGAATCCGCATGGTCAAATCGAAGATGCACCTGGGATCCGTCCAGGCTCATGGAACGAAAAACGGGACCGCATTTTACCACATCAGCATTGTAAACATCCCTCAGCGCCAGAAGCGACAGCCGACGTCCCACCTCCTGCTTGTTTTTTGGATGGATATCATGCTCATCCCCGATATCAATAGTGACTGCCATTCCCGTGTTCGGTATCTGGAGAGTTTTCAGCTGAGCGTCCCGAAGTTCCGCCCAGTCGGATTCGATCGGAGTTGGCTGCTTCGATTTAAAATTGGCCAGCTGTACAAAGAGAAATGGAAAGTCTCCCATCCCCCACCTTTTGCGCCAATCATGTATCATTGCAGCAAACAAGTCATCATACTGACAAGCACGGCTGGTGTTTGATTCTCCCTGATACCAAACAACCCCCCTGATCGCAAACGGAATCAGCGGCTGTATCATGCCATTGCTGAGCAGCGTTGGATAATTCGGGTTGCGCGATGTCATTGAAGGTGTTGTTATTTCGTTCCATGCAACCCCAACCCGGAATTTCCACAATCCCGCCAGGGACAATCTGTTGGCCTTGCCCGCAGACAGTTCGATCAAGGTGGGATCGCCCCAGATTCCGCCGTTTCCCTGGTTGTCCTGAACGCGGATGGTGATAACATTGCGTCCGAAGACCGGTATTTTATGTGAAATGCTGTATGAGCGGGGCTGGTCCCAGTCATCACGGCTGCCGATAAAAATCCCGTTGAACCATGTGCTGTCAATATCATCTATCGTATTGAGATTCAAAATTAGATTTTTATCGATCCATTCGCGGGAAAGATAGAGCTCTTTCTGATACCAGCCAACGCCATCCAAATCCGGGTAGCCCGCGGATTCCCAAACGGAAGGCACAAAAATATCCGGCCAATCACTTATATCCGTTTCAGGACTGTACCATGGCTGTTCACCGGAATGATACCCGCGGTCCCTGTCCAGCACTTCCTGGACCCATTCTTTCTGGATGGTTTTAAACAGGGCTTTGCCGGACAGAGCCTGGTTGCCTGCAAGAATTCTGTCCCGGTAATTCCGAATGCCGGCGAGTTCGTCTTCATATTCCGAAAATCCGGCAAGGGCGTCCTCACCCATCCACGTCTCAATGACCGTTCCGCCCCAACTGCTGGAAATAATTCCGATGGCATGACCGGTATGCTCATGCAGTTCCCTGGCAAAATAAAAGGCGGCAGCAGAAAATTCCGCCACGCGGCCGCTGCGGCACAGCTGCCAACCGTTGGAATCCAGATTCCAATCCGGGGACAGACTCATTTTTCGCCGGACATTAAAAAACCGAATTTCGGGTAAATTCGTTTCTGAGATAATTTGTTTATAATTATGTATTTTTCCCCAACCGCCAACAGGCATTTCCATATTGCTCTGGCCGGATGCGAGCCATACTTCACCGACCCAAACATCCTTCAGAATTAATTTTTCAGGTCCGTTAATCACCATTTTATACGGTCCGCCGGCTTCTTCCGGTGCCAGTGTAACAAACCAGTTTCCATCAGGATCTGAATGTCCTGATACAGTCTGCGAATTCAGTTTCACGGTGATTTCCGTACCAGCAGGTGCTTTTCCCCAGACCGGGAGTTCGGCGTCTCGCTGAAGAACCACGTGGTCTCTGAACAGGGGAGCTGGAATCACGGCGGAGTTGGGAGAATTTTCTTCGGAGATCAACTTGCTGCAGCCGGAAAACAACATCAGTATTGAACCAATAATCAGAATTCGCAAAATTTATCCTTCGTTGTGTTAATTTCTTCAGGAAGCGCACCAATGTTCAGGAGTGCGGCCGTGGAGAACGGCTTGTTTGAATGCCCATTTTGGAAAGCAAAATTAGGGTTTTTTCTGAATGTTAACAGCCTATTTTTAAGCGCAGTGCAGCAAAATCCTACAATGGCTGGAATAGAATGTCAAACCCATCTGAGGGGAGTGTCACTGGCCGCTGCGGTGGCGAAGGTCGGCAGCACTGAATAGGCCGGCAGCAGGTTCGGAACGATTGAAAAAGCGGGGTTCCCGGCGGCTGTTGTGATTTTGACTCCCATCAGCTATCTGCTGAACAACCTTGGCTGTCAACGGACGGATTCAGGGAGTCCTGTCAGCAGATAATGATTGGCTGCCGGAGGATTGATGGTGCAATCATCAGAGGTGAGTATGCGTGTTTTTGTTATTCAGTGATGATAAAAGTGAAAATTCTGTCAGGTCAGATCATGGCCTTTCGCAGTTTTCGCTTCTGAAGGTGAATCTCCCTTCTTATTTCCTTTAAGTCTTTTTTATTACCGGCTGCAATGGCTTTATCCCGCTGAATTTTCAATGCCTTGATTTTTCTTTTGACCCTCCGTTTGTTAATTCCAACGATTTCATGATGGACATGCATATCCAGATTCAACGCGTCACAGATCGCTTCCAGCAAATGTTCCTTGTTCATCTGGGTATAACCCTGTATCGGATGTCCTTCCATGTCAGATGCAAGCTGACGCAGTTCGGCAACGGTTTTTGATTTCAGGTCTTCAAATGTTAATGACATCGTTACTCCTCATTGGATTTATCTTAAACAATCGGTTTATATTATTCCCATAACGCACTTTATTGGATCATTATATACTGAAGCAATGATCAGAATTCCGTGATCATATGATGTTTTTGGCTGATACTTCAGGTCACAAAAAAACATCACAAAACCAATATCAGGTCGTGCGATTTGCATATATGAAGACTTCTTTCAACAGGACAGTCTCTGCAAAACGGTTTGAAGCCTCTGTGAATATGAAGCCGACACTGAAGATTGGGCTATGGATTAATGGTTTTAAATACAATCGCAAACGGAACAGCCAGCAGGACAATCCAGCCAATCAATGAAATCAATATTCCTGCTCCGCTTCCCTGACGGAATGCCCTGCCCCGCTTCTTGATTCCCACAATTTCAGTAGCGGTGTATTCGCCGTACCAAATAAAAAACATAAATGGAAGCAGCCCAAGGGCACATTTAACGAGTCCCGGCCAGCCATGTGTTTGAAAACAAAGCCTCAGCCATTGTGAAAATACGAAGGCAGACAGCAGTTTATTTAATATGGACATGATAGATTCGTCAGAAAACGGTTACTGGATTTTCGAACAGACCGGCAGGACTGCCGATTCCATGTCAATACCTATTTTGCGGATTGAAAGATTCTGAGAAATCAGACGGCAGGAAGAGTCAAATCAGAGTATAGCGGAATACAACTGGAAATGGGCATGTCAACATGCAGTTTTTAAATTCGGTATTAACAATAAAAATTAACAGTACACAGAGGATTTGTTCAACTGGAGAATTGGATCAGTATCCCCAGCTGATAATGCGCGGATCAGAAAGGCCGACAGGATTTTATTCAGGCAGTCTCATAATGCAGCGGAATCCGATTCTGATGCTGCTGCTGATGGGCAAACCGACTTCCCTGGACCAGACAGTCACTTCGAAGCTGTTGTACGCGCCGCCGCGGATGGTTCGATAGGCATAGTAAGCGCCGCCAAATGAGCTTGAAGTCCATTCTGCTGCATTCCCTATCATATCATAACATCCGTACGGGCTTGTTCCGGTTGTGGTTCCGACAGGCAGCGGAGAGTCAGCGCAATCCTGAAAATTGGCTTCCTGACAGCTGCTGAATTCCGGACCCCATGGATATTCCCATCCGGTATTGCCCCGTGCCGCTTTTTCCCACTCATGTTCAGTCGGCAGTGTCATTTGATAAAACTCTGAAAAGGCCCAGGCACCAAACCAGGTGACTTCTGTCACCGGGTGGTTTTCAAATCCGGTCTCAATGATGAACTGGCCCTGATTTAATGAGATCAGAGCATCGGGAGCATCCAGATCGTAAAACTCATAACTGCCCGGTTCCCAGATTTCATCTCCGTCATAAATTCCAACCACGCTCAGTTCGGTGGAATTGATCAGTCCCGACACGGCGGCGGCATTTAGAAAATCTGCAAACTGCTGATGAGTCACTTCATACTGCATTATCGCAAAATCATAATCGATGGTCAGGAGAGTGTCGCCGGGACCTGAAGTGTACGGGCCGGCCGGAATGGTATTCATCTGAAACTGAAACACAATACAGCTTCCGTCATCATAGGCTGCTTCGGGATTGAAGTTGACCGCATCTGGATTTGTACAGCCCAGAAGATTTGGATACAGAATGACATCCACCAGGATAATGACATCAATGATATTGACAAAACCGTCACTGTTCAAATCGGCGTGTTCCGGAACATCCTGAATCTCATCCAGAATCACCCAGACCAACATAACAGCATCAAGAATATCGACTACCCCGTCCTGATCCATATCCCCTACGCCGGGATAAAGGCAAAGGCCGTCATCGATGACCGCATTGGGATTATAATTCACCGCAAACTCATCGGTACAGCCAAAACACCACCGGGGATCAAGTCCGGTACTGCCGCCAACACAGCCGCATTCACTGAGAACCGCAGAGCCGCCGCATTCACCGGCACAATCGTAGTACAGACAGCTTCCGTCATTCAACTGCGCAAGGGGATTGTAGTTGCAGGCATCAGGATCGGTGCATCCCGGAAGGTCAAAAATGCAGCTTCCGTCATTGACATTGGCCCATGGATTGTAATTGTACGCTTCCGGATCTGTACATCCCGGATTCAGTTCCACTGTCAGCCCGACGTTCATGAAAGACAGCGGTTCAAATACGTCACTGCCCTCCCATAAGGCGTAGTCGATATCCAGTATTTCAAGCTGTTCCGATGCATCCCAGTATCTGAATGATGCAGTCGTTCCCGGTATGTAACCATCCGGTTCAGGTGTATTCACATCGTCAGCAAACACAATAATCTGAAGCGGTTCTGACAATGATCCGGGCAGCTGGATTGAAGCCAGCATCAGGTCATTGTTAAACACGGCAATTTCATCCCCTATTCGAAGATCCGCATTATCCATGACTGCTGACTGGATGTATATCCCCATTGGCTGGCTGATAACGCCGATGGGCTCCGCACCGAAATGGATTTCGATATCCGCCAGGTAGTAGCATGAGCCGTCATCCAGATTGGCTTGAGGATTGAAATTGATACCGTCCTGATCGGTACATCCGGGAACAATATAAATACAGCTTCCGTCATTGAAATCCGCTTCCGGATCGTAGTTGACGGCTTCAGGATCCGCACATCCGAGAACCTGTTCCGGCATATACTGATACATCCAGTCCAAATAATTGCTGACCCGTGTATAGACCCCGGGATAGGCTGCTTCCGCACATCCGGTTCCCCAGCTCACGATCCCGATCAGTTCCCAGTAATCACCCGTATGAACCATCAGCGGTCCGCCGCTGTCTCCCTGGCAGCTGTCTATCCCGCCGTCCTCCAAATCTCCGGCACAGATCATGTTTTCAGTTATACTGCCGCTGTAATGATCCTCATCGTTGCAGGTAACCGGATCAATAACAGGTACATCCACCTGAAGCAGCACCGGTGATGTCTGTCCTCCGGAGGACGTTGTTCCCCAGCCGATGACGCGGGAATTCATTCCGGCATCATCGTATGCATCGTCAGTGATAAACCTCAACGGCTGAAAATTCGACGGTGCCGGTGAAGCCAGGTGGAGCAGGGTGACATCATTGTTGTAAGGAATATCAGCGTAATCCGGATGCTCAAACTTTGCATCCACGGCCAGACTGACGCGGACACCGGGATTTTCGCTGCTGTTCCAAAGCTCATGAGCACCCAGCACCACTTCAATATCTTCCAATTCGATATTCTCTGTACAATGTGCCGCTGTGACCACCCATTCTTCATGCACCAGTGTGCCGCCGCAAAGAAACGGACCGGGCAGAACCCCTGCCATCCAGCTGTACTGATACGGCGGATCAACTTCTGTTCCCCCCACTATTCGGTCCGGCTGGGCACTCAGGAAAGTGGCTAGTACATATATAATCAGGCTTATTCTGGCTAACTGCATGGCTGCTCCCGGAAACATGACGAACTGAATCTCCCCGTCGGTTGTCTCATGAGGATTAAAACCCGTTTGACAACGCAGCTTAAATTTATCACCAATTTGATTTTAATTGAAAAGATGGATGGGTCAGCGGGACGGATATCCGCGGTAATTGAAAATTGAAAGCCAGCTGCGGAGGATCATTTCAGAATTATGAACAAAGGGGAAACTGCGGGATTTGTACGGTGACAGGTGATCGGCAGCAAGGCCCTTGTGTGTGAAAACCAAATTCAACTGTTCAGGATGACGGTAACCAGGAACACGATATCGAGGATGTCGACGCCATCGTCGTTGTTGAAATCACTGTCGATCAGATAATCTTCATTGCCTGAGAGAATTGCGTTTAACAGCATTACAACATCGAGCACATTTACATTATGATCAAAATTGATATCACCCGGGGCATAATATTCATTATACAACTGAAAAATGGAATCCATAAATGCAATGGAAACAGGAATGCGCTCCTGAAGATCGTCATGATGAAGACCGGGAAAGGTCTCAAACACGTATTCAAACCCCATTTCATCCAGTGAATCGGCAAAACTGATATTGAACGGATAGAATCCCAGATCTTCCTCTTCGCCGATATCAAAATATATTTTTGGAATATACGGATATTCCATTGACCAAATCAGGGACATCGGGTTGTATTCCATCCATTTACTCCAGACTGCGGTATTCAGGCTGCCGTTTGGGTTCAGTATGAAATCCACCTGAAATGGGAAATTTTCAAGATTTTCAGAATATGCAGCCGCACGGGTATAGTTCATTCGCGTATAGGGTCCGGTCGTCGGCTCAAAGAAGTACGGCGGATTTCCGCCGATTTCTTCCACCATTGTGTCAAAAGTAGTGAGTATGTAGTTATAATCCATTGGACTGCTGTGCGATGCGACGGCACAGAACTTGTCGGGATGCGTCAGAGCAATCCGCATGGCACTTTCTCCCCCCATGGAAAAGCCGATCAGCGCGCGATGCCAGACATTGCTCAAAGTCCGATAGTTTAAATCAACATATTCAATTAAATCATTTGCGATGGCATCTTCATGATTGCCCCAAATCCCGCTGTTTGCAAACATTGTTGTCACAGGATTCCAGTATTCCAAGGGTTCGGTGCTGCCGTCGGGTTTCACAATAATCATGGGTTCAACCGTTCCGGCATCAATCAGATCAGCCAATGCGTGAATGACAACATGGTGAGAATGGTGGTTTCCGCCGAATCCATGCAAATAGTACACTACCGGGAAATAGGCATTCTCGTCTGTCAGGTAAGCTTCGGGGACGTAGATATCAAACTGCCGGAATGCATCCAGGGAGGGGCTGTAGAAGTAATCATGGATCACAGATCCCTGACCTGTGATTATTGAAGTATAAAATAAAATTGCAAAAAGATATAATATGGAATTTTTCATAATGTCGACTGTGTAATATACACAATTGCTCCAATGAAAAAACATCAGTAATCTTTCAGATATGTCTTTGATATTCAGCGATATCCGATAGGAATTCGAGAGAAATTCCATCACCGGCTTAAACAGAGGCCCGCTCTGATATGAGCCAACCCCTGAAGCAGAAAAATCTTATAGTTAAAAAGCAGGAAATTCAGCTGTCACAACTTCGTTGATCAACCTGAATTTTCTCAGCTCCAGGATAAAGGAAGATCCTGGATTAATAAACGTAATTTTTGCTAATCAGAATAAATGATCTGCTGCTGAAGCGAAACGATATCCAGTATATCTACTGAGCCGTCACTGTTGGCGTCCGCGTTGAACAGTTCCTCTGTTGTTCCGTAAACGATCGCATTGACGATCATGATAATGTCCAGGATATTTAGCTGCTCATCATTATTGACGTCCCCCGGAATTATCGACTGTTCCAATTGATTAAACACCGAATCAATAAATGTGATAGAGATCGGCATTCTGCCCAGGATACCGCTGCTGTGAGTACCCGGATATGACTCGAATACGTAGTCAATTTCCAGGTTATCAAGGGAATCTGCAAAACTGATATTGTACGGATAGAAGCCCAGTTCGTCCTGTTCCCCAATGTCAAAGTAGAGCCTGGGGGTCAGTTGAGATTCCAAATTGGTTGCCAAATTCAGCGGATCGAAATCTTTCCATTTTTGCCACACCATCTGATTTATCGTACCGGACGGATTCAGAATAAAATCAACCTGATATGGCCAACTTGAGACGTTAGGGGAAAACGCGGCGGCCCGGCTGAAGTTCATTTGACTTAACATACCGTTTCCGGGTGTGAAATAGTATGGTGCTGATCCTCCTGTCTCCTGAAGCAAATCATCAAGAGTGGAGAGCACATACCGATAGTCCAGCGGACTGCTGTGGGACGCTGCAGCACAGAAAACATCCGGGTGATCAAATGCCATGCGCATGGCACTCTCCCCGCCCATGGAATATCCGAGCACTGCCCGGTAATTTCTCTCCGGTATCGTGCGATAGCTTGTATCAAGATATTCGACCAGATCGATGGCAACCGCATCCTGATGATTCCCCAAAAGTTCGCTGTTTGCAAACATGCTCGTGATTGGGTTCCAGCCCGGCAGCTGATTGACACTGCCGTCCGGTTTAGCAATTATCATGGGATCAACAGTCCCGTCATCAATAAGGTTGATCAGCGTCTCGATTATAAATTCCTGCGAATTCTGACTCCCGCCGAATCCGTGCAAATATATTATAACCGGGAACACAGCGGATTCATCCTCGAAATATGCTTCAGGAAAGTAAATGTCAACCTGTCGCTGGGCATTAAGGGCTGTACTGTAATAAGAATCATTCAGAAGCAACCCCTGAGCATACAGACTCACAAGAAGAACTGCAAATGTGATGAGGAATCTAATCATCGAAATCGTTTTCATAATGCTATTGAATATTAACAGCGGTTGTCTGTGACATTCATCAGTTCAGTAGTAACAACATGTTACCAGTTAAGTCTTCCTGCAGACTTGTCCTGTTTCCCACGTGTTGGTCGATTATCACCTCCGCTGTTGGTGCTTTACCATCCGGGAAATCTGAACGATGGTCCTGTTATCGCTGTTTAGATGAAATACAGTATAAGATGTTACAAAATATATTGGTATTGTAATATTATTTGCGGGAGAACACGACCATTGTCAGAATAATGGCAATCGCACATCCAAGCAGCAGTATTGAATAATACCGGTTCCGTACCGGATTCGCTATCTCAGCCGACATTACAAAATGGCCTGTATTCTGAAACCGATTTCGAAAACTCCAATGGATGGTGTTTTCATTGTGCCTGATGTTTTCACTGGCAGTATTTGCCGCAATGACAGCAGCGGGGAAATGAGTATTATAGCTGCCGGATGCGGCAGGAGACTCCTCTGAAACGATGTGACCGAACACACCCTTTGATAAGTCCACAACCCTGCGGAATTCCCTTTTTTTCCCGACAGTTTCCATGAAGGAAAACTGGCCGATAAAACCGGCAAAACCACCGATTTCGCTTAATCGGCTAAGTCCCTCAAATGAATCGAACTGAAGCTTCATCGTGATTCCTGCCTGATCACCGTCAACAATGTTTCGACATTCCAACACCCTGATTCCGGGGACTTTCTCAAACTGACTGGCGAGACTGTCTGCTGAAAGTGTCAATACCCTGCCGGAAGACGATTTCGGGTACATTCCGCTGAGTGTAAGGATGCCCTCCCCCATATCGTCAAAAAACAGTTCTTCTTCATACTGAAATGACCATACCGGCTGGATTAGGGATAATAAAACGAATGTCAGAAAAACAATGCTGTTCATTGAGATACTAAAACTTTTCATACTGACCTGCATGGGGACTGCACGATCCCGTTTACCAGACTGGAAGTCCGTCGTTGCATTTCATACCGTGTGAGAATGTAATTTCCACGCCAAAACCATCTGAAAATTATGACCGCTGATTATAAATATCTTCATTCAATATTATCTGCAGTTACTGTCCTGCTGGTTCTGACGGCATTTTCGTTCGGCGATATTCCGGCTGAGAAAAGCTGGACCGTGAGTGCATCCGTTAACCAGACATATTTCTCCGGCACCATGAAAAACCATTGGTCTCCCTCACCCGGATTGACATTGAAGTCCGGAATTCAAAATCGGCGTTTCAGATATGAACTGCAGCTGATAATTTTTAATTCCCGGGCTGAACAGGACACTTTGCCGGATTTTATGACTTTCCAACCTGCCATGGAAGTGCTGATCTGCAGCGGAAAAAATCACCCGGCAGCAGCTGTTGTGGGTGTTGGCAGCGGCATGGCTTTGATGCATTTTACTAATATATCGAATGATCCTGACCCTCTGACAGAACAGGAAATGACTTTTCACTTTCGGGCCGGCTTAACTATGGAAATTGCATCCCATTGGGCAGTGACGGTCTGTTTTCGTCGAACCCTGCTCATGACACGCCGGGAGATTTACCATAACCAGATTGGACTGGGGCTGGAATATCGGGTCCGGGAACCGAAAATCATCAGGAATCTGTTACATTGAACCACCGACTTTTCTGGATACTTGTTCTGACTTCATGCATAGCATCGGCTGCTGATTCGGGTGCCCACAATCAGCTAATCATCTACAGTCGGGAAAAATCCCCGGCATTGAAACCCGGTCAGCTAAGTGATGTTCTTCGCATGGTTCCCGGCTGGCAATTCCATTCACGTGATGGTTTCCGCTGGTCTGCTTCACCTTCCCTAGCACCTTACGGAGCTGTCACGGAATGGCAGATTATGATTGACGGCGTTGATCTTCCTGAAGGACTGGCGGGTCACCAGGGATATCAGTACCTTCCGATAGACATAGGAAGGATTACCAGAATTTCCTGCTCCTGGGGTCCTGTTCACTGCCGCGGCATTTGTGCCGGCGATGGTGTGATTCATATTGAAACAGATCAATCCGTCAGGGCTCCCCTGATATCCGCCAGTTTATCCACCGGAAATGAATCAGGTGACCCGGGACCTTATATATTCACTCCGAAAGCCACAAAAAATGTTGACCGTCTCGGGCAGAATATCAGTTTCAGCATTCGCAGGAAACTCGACTCGATCCACTATGGACTGACATTAAACCAGATTCAGTATCCTGACAGCGATTCACTGCTGCTTACGCAGCTGGAATCAACGGACTGGGGACATATTCAGGTGAAAACGCTCGGTGTGGGAAGTTTCCTGATACTGAATACAAACAAACATCAGTTTAAATACCATGGGCACTATTATGCCGCCGGAAATCTGCCGGATGATGAATTGCTGTATGCCGATTTGGTTTTTATTCCCGAAAGAGGTGCGGAAATCCCGGTTACTCGACGATATGGACATTCTCAATTCAGCTGGGAATCAATTTGCCGAAATGGTTCAGAGACTGAATTGACCTACAGTGATTTCAGAGAAATTATCCGCACCTCTGACAGCATCTCCGTGAAGACAAGACGTCTTGAAACCGGAAGGCACTCCCTGTTTTTTGAACTCAGGGGCACGGTCAGCGGCAAGGTGTGCAGCGCTGGATTGAGATTTGACAGGCACGTTGAAAGCCTTGACCCGGGAAACAACCATGATATGACAGGTGCAGCCTGTTTTTTGGATGTGGAATTTCCCGAAAGGAAGTCAGCCGTTTTGCGGATTCAGCACAGCATTCGGTTTCAGAACAATACTGTGTATCCTGCGGTTCATATTCCACTCCGTTTCAAGTTAAAAAATGGAATCGGATTGCTGGCTTACTTCAGTGCCAGTGTATTCCCCGGGCTGATGCCTCTGAATGTGATGAATCCTGTAAGTTGGCCGGATGGTGATCCGTACCTTTACAGGGTTTCAGAGTCTCCGGCCACAGCAAGGCTGGAAACCGGGATTCGATTCCTAATGAATATTCACCCCGGATTGGACCAGTTTCTTGGACTTCAGGTAAGGCATTCCGGCAATCAGGTCGTTTTTCATGAAAACAGCGTTGAACAAGTTCCGGAGATGTTTGACGGTCCTGACTGGTATACTGCGGATGGCTATTCTGCATCCCTGCTGTCTGTCACCCGGTTTCGGTGGTACGGTACCGAACATGAGTTGACCGCCAGTCTGAAAGGCGGGTTTGGAGGGTTCGGAAACTGGGAGAAGTACTGGAGCAACCGTTTGAATTTTTCTGCAGGCTATCGGCTTATTTTCCAGCCGAATGATGCATTTCAGCTTATTACTGAAATTTATTATGATCCGGAAAATACATGGCATGAGTACTGGAATAATGCTGCAGAACTTGACAAACTCCCCGAGCAAACCCGGTTGCGGGTCCATTTCTGGAAGTCTCTGGCCAACGGAAGGCTGCAGATCAATTTGCGGTATGATCATTTTTCGAAAAAAGCAGTGTTATATCATCCCACCGGAGCGTCTCTCGACCCCAGTCTGTTTCTGATCATCAATATACTTCTTTAGCCCGAATATTTCATGAGAAATCTATTCCGATGATGGATCTGCTCAATTC
>CAZGNZ010000029.1:0-56674 GCA_964527215.1 uncultured bacterium
ACGATTATTTGCAGAGATGTAGATGTATTAATCGGTAAATTTCAGCTTGGAAAACGCCACAATAATTGTGTTATTGGAGATCGGGTTCAGCGTCAGCATATCGGCAACGGATGTTATTCTGTCCGCACCACAGTGGCGCAGCAGTTCAAATGGCGATCCAGACAGGCGGCGGACTGGATGTTCATTGATACCGTCGCCCGGAAGTATCCGGTGGAATACCACAATTCGATAATTGCCAAAGCCCAGACTGAATTAAACCGAAGCTGGAAACGCAGGCCGAAGTGAGCGGCAGTTCAGACATACTCATCTCTGTGATTACTCTGTCCTGGGATCACCGGGAATACACCGAAGCATTTGTAAAAAGCATTCGGGCACACACATCCCTGCCTTATGAATTGATCATTGTGGATAACGGTTCGGAACCTGAAACCCAGGATTGGGTGCGTCAGAATGCTGACCGAAACATCATTTTTCAGGAGAACCAGGGATTTCCCGCAGGATTCAATGCCGGGATTGATATTGCATCCGGCAAATATCTCATGCTCGCCAACAACGATACGGAATTCCCGAAGAACTGGGACCGCAGGCTGGTGGAGGTGATGGAGAAGCATCCCAATGCCGGTATTGTATCTCCTGTCTATACCAGCGGCCGCCGTATCGCAAGGCGGGAGCAGGCAGGAGACCGGATTATTAAAATCGGACGTTTCATTCGGGGACCCTCAGGTGTGGCTTATTTCATGCGCCGCAGGGAAATGATTGATGTCTTTGGGAAATGGTCTGAGGAATATGCCATTGCCAGCGGTGAAGATGCTGATTTGTGCTTCACGGTATGGGATCACAATTATGATGTGTATATTGATGAGCGGGTATTCGTCTGGCATAAGGGAAAAGTCACCACGAGCACCAAGCTGGAGGACTGGCGTGCCCACTTCAATAAAAACGGCAAGCAGTTTCGGCGTAAATGGTTTTTTGAGTTCAATTTTCCAATCCTTGCACGCCTGGTTCAAAAAATAAAACTGGGGTTCAAGTGAAACGGAGGTCGCTGTTGAAGAAATCCTGGATGAAACATGGATGAACCTTATATTCTGAGTAATGACGATCTGCTCAAACAGCTGCAGCATCGGATTGACAATCGTATTGCCACGTCGGCAGTGAGAAAAAGCGACGGTGAAAATGTGGTATTGGCATTTGGGGTGTATCCGGAAATCCCAATGAAAAAATATCTGAAGAAGCTGGAACATTATAACCTGAAACCCTGGAATCTGGGATTTCAGCTCTTTCTGCGAAGCGAGCTGATTCGGGCGTTCCGTAATGCCGACTTTCTGGGTATCAGCCGGCCTGAGATGCGGCGCAAGTTCTGGGCGCAGGAATTGGAAATTCTGGAATATTTTGAATTGACCGGCAACAGCTACTGTGATTTGGAATTTCATTTTGACTTTATTCGAAATCCGAAGGGTGAAATCGGACTGATGAATTCCGAGGCTGAACGTATGCTGACCAACCGAAAGCTGGGCATTATCAGCCATCAGAATGTCACCGAGATGGTGCAGGCACTGAAATCGGAAATAGTATTCCAGACCGCCATCCCCCGCAGACGGGCCCGCTGGCAGAGCATGACTCGAGAGATTTATGACAGCGTTTCTGCAGATATTCGCCGATATAATGATGAGGTTGATTTCTGGATTGTGGGAGCCGGTGTTTATGCAAAACCTTTCTGTGAGGATATACGCTGCCTCGGCGGTATCGGACTTGATCTCGGTTCATCCCTTGACAGTTGGGCCAATGATTTCCAGACTCGAAGACATCTGAGAAAAATTTATAGCGAACAGCAAAATTCATAATTTCACTCTGAATCAGAATATGAGGCTGAATCCAATCCGCTGGACCGCAACTCAATTGCTGAACAGCTATCCTGCTCAGAAAACATTAGAGGTCATTGAAAAAAAACCTCAACTGCTTTACAGGAGCCGGTGAGTCTCGTTTTCGGCCGACTATGATAAATTTTCCGAAACACCGGGAATAATCCTGAATAAATTCGGATTGGCTGCGTAAAGCGGTGAGCTTCGAGTTCGGGGGGGTGCAATATCGACTCCCGTACCTATTTTCAGGATTCCCAGGGAACCGGCCCGGATACTGCTATCCCATCGCGGAGTACAAAGAATAGACAGAGCTATTCAGGACGACCCATTTTCCGGCGGTGTCAAGATCGTCCATATCACAAAATCCTAAACGCAGGAAAGAGAAAGCATGATTGATGAAAATCGTTTTGCCCTGGTTTGCGGTGCCGGTGGATTTATCGGCAGTCATCTGGTTAAAAAACTGAAAAAAGAAGGTTTCTGGGTCAGGGGTGTGGATCTGAAATTCCCCCAGTTCTCAGAAACAGAAGCGGATGATTTTATCATTGGGGATCTCAGGGATCCGAATATCTGCGCCCAGGCGGTAGATCGTTGTTTTGATGAAATTTACCAGCTCGCGGCAGACATGGGCGGAGCAGGATTTATTTTTACCGGAGAGAATGATGCAGACATCATGCACAATTCCGGTCTCATCAATCTGAACATACTGGAAGCGGCCCGCAGGCGGCGTGCCAAAAAAATCTTCTATTCCAGCAGTGCATGTATCTATCCGGAATACAATCAGGAAGACCCGGACAATCCCAAAACCAGCGAAGACTCCGCTTATCCTGCTGCACCCGACAGTGAATACGGCTGGGAAAAACTGTTCAGTGAACGACTTTATTTATCCTATGCCCGCAATCACGGTATGAATGTCCTAATTGTTCGTTTTCATAATATTTTCGGACCGGAAGGATCCTGGAATGACGGGCGGGAGAAAGCACCGGCAGCATTCTGCCGGAAGGTTGCAGAAACACCCGATGGCGGCTGCATTGAAATGTGGGGTGACGGACTCCAGACCCGTTCTTTCCTGTATATCGATGAATGCCTGGAAGGGGTGCGGCGGTTGATGGATTCTGATTTTACAGGACCGGTTAATATAGGGTCTGAAGAAATGGTGTCCATCAACGAATTGGCGCAAATGGTGATGCAGGTGGCGTTCAAGCAATTGGAGATCAAACATATTCCGGGACCGCTGGGCGTTCGCGGCCGAAATTCCGACAATCGTCTGATTAAAGAGAAACTGGGCTGGGAACCGGTTCAGAGTCTGCATGACGGATTGAAAAAAACCTATCCATGGATCAAGACGCAGGTGGATCACCTCAAAGCAGAATCCGGAGAATAGGGAACATCATTCTGATATGATTCAGAATATTTCATTCATCGGGATGGATAAACTCGGACTGCCCTTTGCCGCATCCATGGCAGACAGCGGTTTCAGGGTGCACGGTCTGGATTTGAATCCCGAATTTGCAGATGCGGTCAACAACGGACGGGCACCTTTTTTCGAGCCCGGCCTGGGACGGTTGGTCGGCAGAATCGGCGGGAAAACCCTGACAGTCAGTCAGGGGGAATTGTCACGGGCAACAAGAAGGTATATGTTGAAGCGTCATTATGCTGAGTCCTGAAACCATACAAAAATATACTCATCCGGAAATCGGCCGCACCGAACAGCTGATCCGGTTTGTTCCCCAATTCCAGAACGGCCGCAGTCAAACGCCTGAAACCGTTTTTACCGAGTATCAGTTCAGCAATATAAAAACCGGTCTCAAGCCAATGAAACGATTGCTGCGCAATACAGTGGAACAGAAACTGACACGGAAATTCATCTGGGACAGCCGAATCTGGCAGGAGGTCGTTGTGATCCAGGTGCAGGGGCGGTTAGTTCTGGGCAGTGATATGACGGATGCAGTGCAGGGATCCGAAATTGGAGCATTCCTGAACCGCAAACTTGGAAACCGTCGTACGGAGGATATCATCAAATACAGAAAAAAATATGAACAAAATGAAATTCTGGGGAAGCCGGTTTTTGTATCAGGCTCGGTTCTTAACCGGCTGGGCGGTCATGTCGGCTCAGAGTTGATTTTTATGTTGGACGGCGCACGCCGAATGACTGCAATGGCTCTGGCCGGTGTCTCGGAAACGGATATCCTGCTGATTGAACGGTCTGAAACCTATATGACGCTCCAGGAGCTGAACGGTACAGAGGACAGGGGACAATGATGAATATTGCCCTAATCCCGGCACGGGGCGGCAGCAAGGGAATCCCCGGAAAAAACCTGATTCCCTTTCGCGGCGAACCACTGCTGGTGCACAGTATTCGAGCTGCCCAGGAATCCGGTTCTGTTCACAGTATTCTGGTTTCCACGGATGATGACGCAATTGCGGCAGCTGCAGAAAATGCAGGGGCTTCGGTGATTCGACGGCCGGCGGCCATCAGCGGTGATACGGCCACCACGGAATCTGCCGTAGAACACTGTCTTGAAGTGCTTCGGAAAAACAACATTGAACCTGACAAAATCTGTCTCCTTCAGGCCACGAGCCCTCTGCGTCCCGCCGGTGCAGTGGAGCAAGCATTTCAGATTTTTCAGAACGGATCGTTTGATTCTCTGCTGAGCATCTCCCCCACACATCGTTTTTTCTGGCGCATCAGGGGCAATGAGACCGCTGCTGAATACGATTTCATGAACCGCCCGCGGAGACAGGATATCAAACCGGAAGAACTGCGGTATGTGGAAAACGGCAGTCTTTATCTGTTTTCAAGAATTCACTTCAACACCATTCACAACCGGTTGGGCGGCCGTATTGGGCATATTATTTTTCCGGAAGAGTACAGTTATGAAATTGATACCGTGGCGGATTTGAAGTTTCTGGAATCACTGGCTGAATCCATGAATGAATAAGCCCGCCAACATTGTTTCCAATATCAGCGGACAGGAGGAAAATTGAACACCATTCAACTGGGCAACCGCATCATCGGCGAAAACCACCCGACGTTTGTCATTGCAGAAATCGGCATAAACCACCAGGGGGATGTTCGTATCGCGAGACAGCTTATCGAAGAAGCCAGCGTCAGCGGCGCGGATGCCGTTAAATTTCAGAAACGGAAAATTTCCCGCATTCTCACACGGGAAGGGCTGAACATGCCCTACGTTAATCCCAACAGTTTCGGGAAAACCTATGGCGAACACAAAAAAGCCCTGGAGCTGGACGAACAGGAATACCGAGAACTGATTGATTATGCCAGTGAACTGGATATGACTTTTCTGGCGTCCGGATGGGATGAAGACAGCGTGGACTTTCTGGATGATCTTGGTGTGCCCGGATTCAAGATGGCATCCGCTGATCTCACCAATTTCCCGCTTCTGGACCATGTCGCCAAAAAAAACAAGCCGGTGATTCTGTCAACGGGAATGGCAGACATGGCGATGGTACGGGAAGCCGTGAACTTCATTGGCTCCCGAAACCAGCAGCTTGCTGTTTTGCAGTGCACTTCCACCTATCCCACTTCATTCCCTGAACTGCATCTGAACGTTATTTCCACCTTCAAAGAACAGTTCCCGGACTGTGTTATTGGATATTCCGGACACGAGCTCGGTATTGCGGTTCCCCCTGTGGCAGTCGCGCTTGGCGCGCGGATCATCGAAAGACATTTTACACTGGACCGCACCATGAAGGGCAATGATCACGCGGCTTCCCTGGAACCACAGGGATTTGCCAAAATGGTACGGGATATTCGGCATATTGAAAAAGCATTGGGAAAATCCGTTAAGGAAGTTCAGCCTTCTGAAATCCCGGTGTTCAAAAAACTGGCAAAAAGCATCGTGTCTGCCTGTGCGATTCAGGCCGGCACGGTCATTACCCGTGACATGCTGACCACCAAAGGACCGGGTACCGGTATTTCACCAACCCGAATGGATGAAATTATCGGACTCACCGCTGCAGCTGATATTCCGGATGATAACATTATTCGGGAGACCGATCTAAATATTTAAACCAGAGACTATCATGATGTCTGATGTGATTGAAAAAGCCCGGCGCATTAAACTCATTGCCACTGATATTGACGGCGTGTGGACGGATGCCGGTATGTATTACACGGAAATGGGAGAAACGATAAAGAAATTCTCCACCTATGACGGATTTGCGGTGTCTCTCTGTCTGAAAGCCGGACTGGAAGTGGCCGTACTGACCGGTGAATTCTCAGAGATGGTTCAGCAGCGTGCGGACAAACTGAAAATTCGATGGCTGTATATGGGTGAAAGCAACAAGCTTCAGCGCATCCGGTATTTAACAAATCGTCTGGGAATCCTCCTGGAAGAAACCGCCTACATCGGGGATGATTTGAATGATCTGGAACTGCTGAAAGCGGCGGGACTTTCCGGAATGCCGTCATCCAGTCCGATTCTGGACAGTTTCACTCCGGATATCACCACCAAACGCAGAGGGGGTGAAGGTGCGTTCCGGGAGTTTGCAGATCTTATTCTTTCAGCAAAGAATCATCCGTAAACAGACTTGCTGATTTACGTTGTATATACAATTCTGTCACCGATACTGTGGCTGCTGATTATCACTGCGGCTGCGGTGAGTCCAAAGATTCGTCTTCATTTGCGTGAGCAGAAGCAAAGCTGGTACAGGGCATTGGAATTGTACCGCATGCAGGCGCGGAGAAAAAAGGTGATTGTTCTGCATGCCGCATCGGCGGGAGAGTTTGAACAGATTAAACCGCTGCTCAATATCCTGGACCGGGACCGGTTTTTCATTCTGCAGTCGTTTATGTCTCCCACTATTTATCAGAAGGAAGCATCCGCATCACAGTTTGACGCGGCCGTTTATTCCCCCTTTGATCTGCCTTGGTCCGTCAACCGTTTCTTCCGACTTTTCAAACCGGTGATACATATCAATACACGCCACGATATCTGGCCGCATCAGGTGGTTCTCGGACGCCGGAACCACTGCCGAATGGTACTCATCAACGCCAATATACATGAACATTCGATCTGGACCCGAATCAGAGCAACCGGGTTCAGCAGATGGCTGTTTGACCGTTACGATCTGATCACAACCGGATCTTCCCGGCTGGAGGGCTATTTGCTGCCGCTTATAACCAATTCGGACGTGATCCATGTAACGGGCGATACCCGGTTTGATCAGGTGATTCAGCGCAGGGAGCAGTACGGATATCATCATTTATCCTCTGAATACTTCAAAACAGCAAATATTATCTTTGGCAGCGTAATTCCTTCTGATTATCCTGTGATTCTGGGGGCACTCGGTCAAATGTTCCCTCAGGGAATACCTGACCTGACTGCTGCGGGAATACGTTTGATTCTGGTTCCTCATGAAACCGACACGGAGACACTGGATGATCTGGAGCGTCGAATGTCGGCAATTCAGCTTCAACCGCAACGATACAGCAACACCGGGAATGATGATGCCCCGCCAGTCCTGATGGTTGATGCGGTTGGAATTCTGGCGGATTTGTATGCGCATGCCGAGCTTGCATATATCGGAGCCGGGTTCGGAGCGGGAGTTCATTCCGTCATTGAACCGGCTGTTCACGGCTGTGCCGCAGCATTCGGACCCAATATTCATATTCTGGATGAAGCGGTGATTATGGATGAACAGGGAATTGGAAAAGTGGTGCATTCCCCGGAAGATTTGATCGGTTTTTTTAATCACAACCTGAATGCTACTGCTCAAGAAATAAAAGAACGGAAACAAAGTATTCAAAATTTTGTCTTCCAGCATCAGGATGCCGCTCAGCGGATTCTTCGATTAATCAGGGATATGATGTAATTTAACTGAGAAATAAATAAGATATTTTCATCATGAAAGCACCGCTCCAATTATTGATATCACTCTTTCTGGGAGGAATGCTGTATGCCCAGGACACCATAATCGTCGGCGAAACCCTGGAATACACTGCAGGATTTCGGTTCTTTGCCGCTGGAGAAGCCACCATGGAACTGAAGGCGGATTCCTCATACAACCCGCCCCTTCTATGCCTGACCAGTAAAACCCAGACCAATTCGCTGCTGGACAGATTTTACCGGGTCCGGGACCGCATTCGAATCTGGATGGATCCTAGTGATCTTTCACTGCTGCGTCAGGAAAAACTGATTCAGGAAGGGAAATACAATGATCATCACGCTGCCCACATCGACACGGTGAGTCGACTTGCCACTTATGAAAACGGTTCAACGGAACTTCCGGGCAAGGTGTATGATCCAATCGGTGCCATTTATTATATTCGTACATTCCCGCTGGACAGCGGTATTGAGATTCCCATATCCACCTACGATAACGGAAAAGTACGTGAAATTATCGCACGGGTTGTCAAAACGGACAGAGTTGCTGTTCCTGCGGGAATATTCAACTGCTGGGTTGTGATACCTGCGGCTGCAGACAATCAGAGACTTCTGAAAAACGAGGGGAAAATGAAGATTTGGTACACTGCAGATGAAAAACAGCTACCGGTTCGGATTGAACAGAAAACCAATATCGGGACAATGGTCCTGGAACTGAAAAAAACCACTCTCCCTGAACCTGAAACGCTAGAAGACTCGAGTCAGGTCATTATAGAGCACAATCGCAAATAACGCCATCAAGAACAACAGACCGGCCTGCAGTATTCCGAGCTTCACTTTTACCGGCAGCTTCCGCCGGCTGATTCCTTCAATCAGCGATACAATAATATGACCGCCGTCCAGTCCGGGAATCGGCAGAATATTCAGTAATGCGAGATTCACGCTGATGATGGCCATCAATCCCATTAAACTGAGTAAACCAACCCGGGCGGCCTCGCCCGTCATTTTTGCAATGGCAACAGGTCCGCCAATATCTTTCAGGCTGGCACCGCCTGTGATCAGTTCTTTGACAGAAAAGAATGTTACCGCCAGCCAGAAACCGGTCTGTTCCACCCCTTTTTGAAGCGCTTCCGATATGGTGGCATCGTGAACGATGACAAAAGGCGCAATCCCGATCATCCCCTGATCTTTCAGCTCTCCATCCACGAATGATGTACTGCTGACCGATGTGAGGCTGTCGGTATATGAAACCCCATCCTTTTCCCAGGAAATTTCCAGTGCAGTATTGGGCTGACTGTGAATGATTTGGGTCATTTCCGCCCAGGTGGAAACAGCCTGGCCGTTTACCACCGTAATCATGGCCCCTTGTTCTATGCCGGCCGTTTCAGCCGGATAGTCCGCCATGACTTCTCCGACCATGGTACTGGGATCGGCTTCACCCACACCAACGACGAGAGTAATAACCGTAAAAAGCAGAACTGCCAGAAGCAAATTCATAATCACCCCGGCGGATGCAAACCAGATTTGCTGCAAGGGATTTTTCGCCTGATATTCCCAGGGAGCATCAGATACGGAATCATCCATGCTTTCATCTATGATTCCAGACACTTTCACATATCCGCCCAGAGGAAACAGTCCTATTCCGTATTCCGTTTCACCTATTTTCCGGGATATTCCCATCCCGAACAGGTTAAAACCCAGATAGAATTTCTCTACCCGCATACCCACCGATTTTGCAGCCAGAAAATGACCAAGTTCATGGAAAAAAACCAGAACCAGAAGAAGAAAAATAAATGAAATAAGTGTCAGCAATTTGTACCTTTGATTTTTGATTCAATAAAATGCCGGGTCCAGTCGGCGAGACGGGCAATATCATTCAGGTCGGGATGTTCCACAGCTTCATGTTCGTCAAGGGCCTGTTCGATCAGTGCTGGGATATCCACAAAACCAATACGGTCATTCAGGAATGCAAACACCGCTTCGTCATTGGCCACGTTCAGTACAGCGGCACAGGATCCCGCTGAGTTTAATGCATCGTACGCCAGTTTCATGCATCGGAATCGGGAGAAGTCAGGGGGTTCAAACGTCAGGGTTCCGATCTGTGACAGGTTGAGGCTTTCCCAAGACGCCGGTAAATGCTCAGGATATGAAATGGCATACTGGATGGGAATTTTCATATTCGGAAGCCCCAGCTGGGCTTTGACCGAGCCGTCCAGAAATTCCACCATTGAATGAATTATGGACTGGGGGTGCACCAGAATATCAATGCGGTCCGCCGGCATATCAAACAGCCAGCGGGCTTCGATAACTTCCAGACCTTTGTTCATCATTGTGGCTGAGTCCACGGTAATTTTTGCCCCCATGCTCCAATTGGGATGATTGAGGGCTTCCGCACGAGTGATCTGGGAAAATGTTTTTTCAGGACGAGTTCGAAACGGGCCCCCGGAGGCAGTGAGAATAAGCCGGCGGACAGCAGAAGGTTCTTCACCGATGAGACATTGCCAGATTGCACTGTGTTCACTGTCGACAGGACGCAGTTTCAGGTTTTTGTCGGCCAGCAGCCGGGTAATATGGTCTCCGGCCATTACCAGACTTTCTTTGTTTGACAACGCCACCGGGATTCCGGCCTCAAGAGCACAAACGGTGGGAGCCATACCTGCAGAACCCACCAATCCGTTGACTGCAAGGTCAACATCATCACGTCCAGCCAATTCCAGAAGTCCGTCCCGTCCAGTCAGAATTTCCGGTTTGTGATCCTGAATCAGCGACTCCAGTTCCGGCAGTTTTTCCGATTTGACAATACAAACAGCAGACGGATGATGCACATTGACCTGTTCCGCAAGAAGTTGGGCGTTGCCGTATGCCGAGAGATATCTGACTGCAAACCGCTCAGTGTTTTCTGAGACGACCTCCAGTGTCTGAGTCCCGATTGAACCGGTTGATCCAAGCAGTGAGATAGTTTTCATAATCCGAATACTACCCTGAGACCCGGATTTAAATCGACTTGATTTGTTTTTTGTGCGGTCAAACCAAAATGGATCCTGATGTTCTCAGTCACTGTATGATTAATCCCAAAAAGTACCTGATAGTGATTCCATTGAACATCAAACAGCCGGATCAGACCAATGTTGAAATCAATGTCACGCCACTTATTCACAGATGTGAGTGAGATATGGTACCAGCGGCTGTCACCTTGGGACGCAAACCGCATCCGGTGCATTCCAAAACCGATGAGAGGTGCTGAAGCACCCTGCCAATTCCAGGTCGGAAGATACCCCAGACCGATATTGAAATACAGTTTCGGATCGTTCCCGTATAGAACCGGTTCCAGTGTTCCGCATAGCTGAAGATTGGGCGTCACCCAGGTTTCTGCGGATATTCCGATCAGACCGTGCTGATCTACTTCCCTGAGGGAAACGGTCCATGTCATTTTTGAGAAATCCAAATCGGAGTAGCGAATCAGTGAATGGGTGTAAGCCAGTTGTTTTTCAGTCGAATCACCCGCCATAAGACGGGAATGCATCAGAATACATGCACTGAAAATCAGCAGTGTGAGATGAATGGAAAGTTTGATGGAGCGTGTCTGCAGTGCGAACCTCGCTGTCAGATGTCAAATTAGTCCGCGATCACTGGCAGCAGCAAAATCCAGAATTTTGTCTATTTCCGGAATGGGTTTGAACTCACTTTGGATTTCCTTTACAGCCTGAGTGAGATTTAAGCCGGAACGGAAGATGAGTTTATAGGCCTGCTTGATAATTGACCGGGTTTCCGAATCGAATCCCCTGCGCCGCAGTCCGACGACGTTCAATCCGCCGTATTTTAACGGTTCTCCCAGGGCAAGTATGAATGGCGGAACATCCTGTACAATCCGGAACCCGCCGCCGATAAAGGCATGATCTCCGATTTTGCAAAACTGATGAACACCGCAGTGCCCGCCAACTGCAGCATGATAACCTACTTCCACATGCCCTCCGAGTGAACAGGCATTGGCAATGATTACTTTGTCCTGAACGACACAGTCATGTCCAACATGAACATAGGCCATCAGCAACACATCGTTTCCAATACTGGTTTTCCCGGATGCACTCGTTCCGCGGTTCAGGGTGCAGTATTCGCGGATTACCGTCCTGCTGCCAATTTCCAGAAAGGTTTTTTCACCTTCAAATTTCAAGTCCTGAGGGACTTCGCCCAAAACGGCACCGGTAAAAATCTGGCAGTCCTGTCCGATATCAGTGTGAGGACGCACCAGTACTCCGGCATGTATTTCCGTATTGTCCCCAATCATGACATTGTCTTCAATAACTGAAAACGGTCCCACGGAGACATTTTTGCCCAGATTGGCGCTGTCTGAAATGAGGGCTGTAGGGTGAATGCCGGTGCTGATCGTCAACCCCTTCTGTCCACAACGGAAGCCATCATTTCCGCTTCAGCCACCACTTTGCCGTCCACTCGGGCTTTACCGCGGATTTTGCAGGTGTTCAAGCGGAACTTGAGCAGTTCAACATCAAATATCACCTGATCACCCGGAACAATGGTTTTCCTGAATTTGGCATCATTGATGGCAGTAAAGTACATGAGTTTGGTTTCGGGATTGGGGATGGAATTCAGCACCAGGAATCCGCCGGCCTGTGCCATGGCTTCCATTATCAGAACTCCCGGCATCACCGGCTGGTCCGGGAAGTGACCCTGGAAGAAGGGCTCGTTGATGGTCACGTTTTTGAGAGCCTGTACAATTTTACCCGGTTCAACGTCAACAACACGGTCAATGAGGAGAAACGGATAACGGTGCGGAAGAATCTGAAGAATGGCATGGATATCAAACTTGACGCTTTTGCTTCGCTGCCGCCGACGGGTTTCGATCAGCTTTTTACTGTATACCTGCTTGATCTTCTTAACAAGTTCCACATTGGCGGCATGACCGCTTCGGGCAGCGATGACATGACCGCGAATCGGCATACCAAGAAGTGCCAGATCCCCAATCAGATCCAAAACTTTGTGGCGGACCGGTTCGTTTGAATATCGCAGTTCCACCCCGTTCAGCATTCCGTTGTCACCAGTAAAAACATCATTCCGGATATTGAACATTTTCTTGATCGTGTGCAGCTCGTCGTCCTGAACTTCACGGTCCAGAAAAACCAGTGCATTGTCAATACCGCCGCCTTTGATCAGTCCCAGTTCCTTCAGTTCCTTTATTTCGGAAAAGAAGCAGAATGTACGGGCAGGGGCGATACGGTTGACAAAATCATTTTCAAGGGAATACATGGCGGTGTACTGAGTCCCGAGAGACGGAAAATGATAATCGGTCATAAAGGTAATAACAAACCGGTCGGAGGGAATAACATGAATATCCACACCGCGCCGGGCCTCGCTGTAGCTGATGGTGCGGTCGATAACCAATTCCTCGCGGGGTGCATTCTGCTCGGCGATTCCGGCTTCCAGCAGCATATCTACAAACGGCTTGGCACTGCCGTCCATCACAGGCGGTTCCTTGTTTGTCAGTTCGATAAGGATATTGTCGATCTGCAGTCCGACGACGGCCGCCAGAACGTGTTCAACGGTATGAATCCGGTTGCCGTTCTGGCCGATTGTGGTTCCCCGGGATATATCTATAACATGATCAATATCCGCCAGAATTTCAGGGCAGTTCGGCAGGTCCACACGCTTGAACCGGATGCCGGTATTCGGTTTGGCCGGTTTGAATACAGCTGTGGATTCCACACCGGTATGCAGTCCCACGCCACTGATACTGCTTTCTTTTTTGATGGATTTCTGATACTTGGAATGCTGGTAGATCTGATCAGACAAATTATTCCTCCAACTCTTTAACGCGGTGTTCCAGCCGTCTCAGGCGACGCAGCAGTTCGGGAAGCTGTCCAACCACGACATCCTGACGTTTTCGATCCTGATGTTTTCGTGCCGGAATTCCAGAAACAAACGAGCCCGCTGGCAAATCCTGCATCACGGCAGATTTTGAAGCCACAATGCATTTGTCACCGATCTTCAAATGATCGGCCACACCCACCTGACCCGCCAAGGTGACATAGTCACCAATCTGAGAGCTGCCGGCAATACCGCATTGACCGGCAATCAGACATCCTTCACCAATTTTAACATTATGTGCAATCTGAATCAGATTGTCTATTTTTGAATGAGCGCCAATAGTGGTATTACTGACTGTACCCCGGTCAATACAGCAGTTTGCACCAATCCATACACCGTCATGTATGACCACAGATCCGGTTTGAGGGATTTTCAGGTGCTTCCCGTTCTTCGTGTACCAGCCAAATCCATCAGCTCCAACAACGGTACCGGAATCAATATGCACATGATTGCCAATGGCAATGCTGTGATACAGCGTTACATTGGCCGCCAGTTCGCTGTTCTGTCCGATTCTGCAGTTGGGGCCAATGACAGTTCCCGGACCGATGATGGTGCCGGATTCAATTCTGACTCCCGCCATAATGACAGCCCCCGGCTGAATCACCACATCCGGATCACATTCAGCATCAGGAGAGATAAATCCGCTTTCTGCAGGCGCATGAATCGGAACTGGTTTATTATCGAAAAGCCGAAGGACCTGAATGAATCCCAGAAAAGGATCAGGTACCCGGATCGTGGTTATTGAATCATTTTCTGCGGTAAACTGGCGATCCACAATAACTGCAGACGCCCGGCACTGCTCAAGATACCGGATATAACCGGGATTTGCCAGAAATGATATGCATCCCGGTTCTGAATGAACCAGATCACATACTCCAGTAATATCCGTTTCCGGATTGCCGGATATTTCTCCATTCAGGAGACTGGCTATTTCCCTGACAGTAATCAAGTGCTAGTTATCTTCAGGTGAGGCTGCCGCTTGGAGCTCTTTTAAAACTTCGTCGGTCAGGTCATGGGAAGTGAGAGCATATACAATTACACCTGAATTAGCATCTAAAATATAATCATATCCGCGTTCGGCACCAACAAGTTGAATGGCTTCATCAATTTTTTTCATCACCGGATCCAGCAGACGACTCTGAATTTTATAGATTTCACCTCCCGGTCCGAAATTGGTCATCTGGAATTCCTGAATCTGTTGTTCCAGATCAAGATTTTCTTTTTCTCTTTCCGCCCGTCTTTCCACCGGCATAAACAGTTTTTGCTTATCAAAATCGGCTTTCAAACTGTCCAATTCCTGCTGCATCCGGGTAAACTCCGCTTCCAGTGATCTCTGCTGTTTTTCGATCTCTGAAGAAACAGCGGCAACATCGCCATATTCCTGGATAATGCGGTTGGAGTCAATAAAGCCAATTTTCATTTCGGCCATCAGCAGTACCGGCATGACTCCCATGATAACAGCGAATATCAGGTTAATGCGTTTCACATATTCTCCTTTGAATTAAAATGGCATTCCAAACAATAAGTGATAGTTCCACCCCTGGGGTTTACTGTCACTGTCATAAATTGTATCGTCAAACCCGTAACCAATGTCAAATCCCAGCATTCCCAGCATGGGCATATACATTCGAACGCCGCATCCGGCTGAACGCTTCAGGTCAAACGGGTCAATGGTGCTGAAATCACCCCACACGTTTCCGGCTTCACCGAAAACCAATCCGTAAACCGTGGGATTATTTGAAAACTGCAGCCTCAGTTCAGCTGAGTACTTCAGCATCAGGTTTCCGCCCTGCGGCTGGGAAATTCCCATCGGTCCCACCGTATTATCCTCATAGCCCCGCATCATCTCACCATACGGCATTCCGGTACCGCCCATGAGGAACCGGGCACTGGGAGGAATCACTGAGCGCTGATCTCCGGAGACCGGAATCGCCTTTATCACTCCCATCAGATACTGTTGATGCAGCACAAATTTTCCAAATGTCGGATTGAACCAGTCAAATCCAATTTCATGTTTGTGGTAATCTTCATCTCCCCCGAGGAAGGAGCCGGAAAATGTGGAAGCCCACGTAAGCTTTGAACCGGCAGTGGGAAACTCCGGATGGTTCCGGCTGTCCCGCGTAATCACCTGACTGATGGAAATTCCTGCGGTTCTAAATGAATAATTCCCACTTTCCTCTTCCTTGATCAGATGCTCATAGCCAGAAAAGTAATCGGTCAGATCAGAGATTTCATCTGCAATATATTTGCTGTTTGAAATTTTCAAGTTCCAGCTTCCGCGGAAAAAGCGGTCCGGCCATTTGAAGCGCCGTCCAAATCGAATAGATCCGCCGGAATTTTGAATATCAAACGGATAATAATTTCCCTGGCCCTGTCCCCGCTCAGAATAGTATGCCGACATTCCTACCAGGTTTGGGGTGTCAAACAGCCAGGGATCCACAAAACTCATCGAGAAGGATTCGTAGCTGGCAACGTCATCAGAATCGTAGTAGGAGCTGTAAGTGCTGGTGGATGAACTTGAACCGGACCCGATCCCCCGTGTGTAATTCAGAGAAAGGGTCTGGCCGCGTCCCCGGAAATTTCGGAATTCAACTCCGCCGCCGCCGGTAAACCCATACGTTTCATTGTAGCTGATGGAAAAATTGGCCCGGTCTGCGCTTTTTTCAATCACTTCAATCTTAAGATCAATCTCTTCGTCACTCACCGGAACCACTTCAGGAAGCACATTCTCGAAATAATCCAGCATGATGATATCCCGATAACTGTCAATCAGCTTTGTACGATTGAAGATATCCCCCGGAAACACCCTGAGTTCCCGGCGAATGACATTCTCGTGAGTCCGGTCATTGCCGCTGATTAGAATTTTCCGAACCCGGACTTTCTTGTTTTCGGTGATGATAAAGTGAACATCCAGGGAATCATCTCCTACCGGTGTGAATACCGGCTCGATCCCAAAATAGAAATATCCGTCATCCATATACAGAGGACTGACCTGTTCAGACAGCGCAATTTCAAACTGCAGTTCATCATAGACATCACCCTTTTCGAAACCCAGTCGATGTGCCAGTTCGTCAACGGTATGGATGATATTGCCTTCCCATGAGATATTCCTGAAAAAGTATTTTGCACCTTCAAAGACCTGAAGATTGATAAGCAGCCCCCGGGGATCCTGGGAGGGAGCAATATCTGTCGAGAGAATTCTGAAATCCCGGTAGCCTTTGGATCGGTAAAAATCGATGAGAGCGTCCTTGTCTTCATCAAATTTTACTTCATCAAACTTACCGCGCCAGGGTATGTAAAAACGCCATGGCTTTGAGTTTTTAAATCGTCGGCGCAGTTTGCGGTCGGTGAATTGTTCGTTTCCGTCAAAATCGATACTCCGGATTTTCAGCTTGCGGTTTTCCTTTATCTTGAAAACAACATCCTCAGAAAACTCAATTGCTCCTGTTTTGGTCTCCGTATCAATTTCAACCTGATGAAAGTGGTTTTCCAGATATTCGGCTTTGAGATCCTGAACTGCCTGAAACAGGGCAGCATCAGAAAGCATCTGACCTGTCTTTAAGGTTACAGCGTCTTTCAGAGTATTGTCGGAAAGTTTTTTGTTGCCTACAAATTCAATGGTATTTACATACGGCAGTTCCTCAACAGAGATAAGGAGTTCCACCCCTTCTTCCGTATCGCTGACCACATAAATCTGGATGTCGCCGAAACGGTTCAGGTTCCAGAGTGTCTTGATGGATTTCTGGATGTCGTCGGCATTGACTTCACGGCCGGTGAACAAGCGGCTTGAACGAATGATATCATCGGATGTAAGACGTTCGTTGCCTTCAACCTGAATATCCAAAATCATCACTTTCTGATTCTGGCAAAACCCAATTCCGGTAAATAAAAGCAGGAGAAGTAATATATTAACGCGCATGGTCCCTAATCTGGTTACTGGTTTGTCCGTAGCGTCTTTCCCTGGATTGATATTCCGCGATTGCGGCAAACAGGGCCGAATCATCAAAATCCGGCCAATACGTGCTGGTGATGTAGAGTTCCGAATAGGCAATCTGCCACAGCAGAAAATTGCTGATCCTGAATTCTCCGCCGGTGCGCACCAACAGGTCCGGATCCGGCAGCCCGGATGTGTAAAGATACCGGCTGACCAGATGTTCATCAATGTCAGACGGCTGAATTTTTCCGGCAGCCGAGTCAGCAGCAATTCTAACAATGGCCTGGGTAATTTCCTGACGACTTCCGTAGCTGAATGCAAGATTCAGATTGAGTCCCTTGTTGTTCCGGGTGCATTCAATCCCCTGGTTCAATTCACTTAGGACATCTTTGGGAAGTTTGGATCTGTCACCAATCATCGTAAACCGCACATCATTTTTCATCAGTTCCTTAATCTCGCTGCGGAGCGACTGAACAAACAATTTCATTAAAGCTGTCACTTCAGTCTGTGGACGGTGCCAGTTTTCTGACGAAAAGGTATAAAGGGTGAGTACTTCAACGCCCAGCTCACCGCAGAGCCTGGTAATTTTCCGAACGGTATTTACGCCTTCCCGGTGACCTGCCACTCTTGGCAGGCCTCTGGCATTGGCCCAGCGTCCGTTGCCATCCATAATGATGGCAATATGTCGCGGGAGTTTACCTGATTTGATTTGTGATTCGGTAACCGTGATTACCCCAAATTATGTTTGATAATTAGCCGGGTAAGTTAACAGTGAATGTCACTTTTTCACAATAATGGATCACACACACTTTTTATCAAATATAACCTGTTATCAGTATTCGGAACACTCTCAAAAAACAGTAATAATCACGACTGACAACTAAATCAAAAGGAATGAATCCCGGGGCAAGCCCGGAATCCCGATTCCGTGTCAAGCCACAGGGGCGTGTACCTGACACATTTGTTCATCAGCTTGCGGATTAAAATCCCCCGCTTCTGCCTACATCAGTTATGCAATCGGATTCTGCCATTGATAACAATGCAGTAATGAGAGCTGATTTCAAGCATTTCCGATAGTCCCTGCCGATTCAGCAGAACCATACTTTCTGTCAGATTTCGGGCTGGTTGAATGTTAATTTAAAATCAGGTCAGACCAAAATGCGGCGGGACAACGAACCGCTTCAGTTACGGTTCCTGAGTTTCTGAATTCAAGATGGTGTTTATTTTTCCTGCGATTTCGGTGTAGATGGCAGTGACCGGCGAGTCTGGGTTCTGAATTACGTACGGCAGTCCCTCATCTGCAGAAAGTGCAATTTCAGGCGTCAGATACACCTGCCCAAGCAGGGGAACATTCAGGCGCAGACTTTCCCGCTGCCCACCATTTCCCGGGAATATTTCAGTGGCTGTGTTGCAGTGCGGACACAGAAAATGAGTCATGTTTTCAACAATCCCAAGCACACGCGTATTGACTTTGCGAAACATATCTGCCCCTTTTTGGGCATCAATGGTTGCCAGAGACTGCGGAGTCGTGATAATGACTGCACCGCTGAGTTTTAGCTTCTGCACCAGCGTCAGCTGTATATCACCGGTCCCAGGCGGCAAATCCAAAATCAGGTAGTCCAATTCTCCCCAGTAGACATCCTCAAAAAACTGCTGTGTCAGTTTGGACACCATGGGTCCCCTCCAGATAGCCGGAGCCCGGTTTCCGGAAATAAATCCAAAAGACATCAGCTTCAAACCATACTTTTCGATGGGCACCAGTTTCTGATCTGCATTCAGAACCGGAGCAGTATCCACACCCGTCAAGGTCGGCAGGCTGGGACCGTAGATATCCAGATCAAGCAACCCGACCTTGTATTCCCGGCTCAGAGCAGCGGCAAGATTTACAGCGACGGTGGATTTGCCAACACCGCCTTTCCCGCTGGCCACAGCAATCACATGCTTCACACCGGGCAGCTCCTGTGCGTCAAACTGCACTTTTTCCTTTTTCTGTCCGGCCTGATTCGGATCCACTGGTTCTGTAATATTGACCTCAACCTCCTCAAAGGAAGTTTGATCCAAGAGCACGGATTCAACCTGTTTTCCGATTTCTGCCTTGACATCCCCTTTTTGTGTTCCGATCAACAGATCAATCTGGATTCGATTCTGATGCATGACAATATTACGCACCATTCCAAAAGATACAATGTCCCGGGAATATCCCGGATATTTTATCTGCTTAAGTATTTCCAGTATTTCAATTTTCTGCATTTAATATCCAATTCATTTCTTTTTAATGCAACAAACGGCCATCAGATTGACAGCCGTTTGATAATGCAATGATTGAAAATGAAAAATGATCAGCCGTTGTATTCGACCTCGAAATGATCATAATTCTTTTTGATCCAGTGCTTCCATTCATCTGGAACGGCATCTTCTTCAAAAATTGCTTCCAGCGGACATTCCGGCTCACATGCACCGCAGTCAATGCATTCTTCAGGATTAATATAAAGGGTATGGCCGGTAGGGTCCATTCCCTTTTCCCAGTTCTCATCATCCGGATGAATGGCGTCAACGGGACATACTTCAACACATGCAGTATCGCAATTGTTGAAACAGGGTTCGCAAATGATGTATGCCATTACTAATATCTCCTTTGATTACGGAAGTAAGGTAAAATTCAGACAAACTTATCTGAAATCTTATAAGGAAAATTAAGAACATACTTTCCGACACCCCAAATAAAAAGATGACATGGAAGTACAAATAATCTGACGAAAACCCACCGATTTCTTTACAGGTCTTTCAGGTCTTTCAGCAGCTGATTCAGCATATCCTTGGCATCGCCGAAAACCATGATGGAATTGTCAAATCCGAACAGTTCATTCTGAATACCCGCAAAGCCCGGATTCATCGTTCGTTTGTTGATAATGACTGTCCGTGATTTGTCCACATCAAGGATGGGCATACCGTAAATCGGACTGCCGGTATCATGGCGCGCTGCAGGATTGACCACGTCATTTGCACCCAGCACGAGTGCCACATCGCAGTCTTCAAATTCTGGATTAACCTGATCCAGATCCTTAAGCAGCTCATAGGGGACATTTGCCTCCGCCAGAAGCACGTTCATGTGTCCTGGCATCCGCCCTGCCACCGGGTGGATGGCATAGAGCACCTTCTTCCCTTTTGATTCCAGAAAATCGGCAATTTCACGGACTGCGTGCTGCGCCTGTGCCACTGCCAGTCCGTAGCCGGGAACAATGATCACTTTGTCAGCAGCATCAAATATCATGGCCGCCTCTTCAGTGGTGTAGCTCTTGATATTCAATTTCTTAGCCGTTCCCGAAGCACTTTCCACTTCACCGCCCACAGCCCCGAAAATCACATTTGCCAAGGAGCGGTTCATACCCTTGCACATGATGTTTGTCAGGATCAGACCGGATGCACCCACCAATGCACCGCTGATAATCAACCCCTGGTTCTGAAGTACAAACCCGGTGGCGGCTGCCGCCACACCGGAATAGGAATTCAAAAGAGAGATCACCACCGGCATATCCGCTCCGCCTATGGGAATGGTCAGGGTGATGCCCATAATTGCGGCGAGTGCCAGTACCCCGATGAAATAATAATTGATCTGCCCTGTATTCAGGGTGACCAAAACGCCCAGACCAACCAGCGTCAGGGCCAGAATGGCATTCAAAACCTGCTGGCCGGGAAAAACAATGGGCTTCCCGCTGACAAATCCCTGGAGTTTGCCAAATGCGATAAAACTTCCGGTAAATGTCAGCGTCCCAACCAGCACACTGATAACAATTGTGATCAAAAGATAGGTTGTAACATCCGCCGATCCTGATCTGGCATTGAATTCCGACATGGCTACCAGCGCTGAAGCACCGCCTCCGAACCCGTTAAACACCGCAACCATCTGCGGCATTTGAGTCATTTCGACTTTCTGGGCGGCAACTCCGCCAATAACAGATCCAATGATGATTCCGGCTGCGATCATTGTGAAGTTAATCTTCTGACTGACAGCCAGGGTGACAACAATGGCAGTGAACATACCCAGAGCAGCCAGCAAGTTTCCGGTTCTGGCCGTTTTCGGGTGACTCAGCTTCATCAGACCAAAAATAAACAATACTGCAGCCAGGACATAAAACAGATTTGTAAATTCCATATCCGACCCTTACTTACGTTTAAACATTTTCAGCATCCGGTCTGTGACGAGAAATCCGCCCACCACATTAACCGTCGCAAAAATCACTGCCGTCAGCCCCAGCCAGGATCCCAGTCCGCCGTCAATTCGGGTTGCGATGATGGCCCCCACCACAGCAATGCCGGAGATAGCGTTGGAACCGGACATCAGCGGAGTATGCAGCGTGGGCGGAACTTTTGTGATAATGAAAAAACCGACAAAAATTGCCAGTACGAAAATGGTGATGACATTGACATCGATCATGATCAAAAACCCTCCCTTTTCATTATTTCCCGGGTCTGGTCATGGGTTACTTTCCCCTGATGGGTGAACAGAGCACCGTTTATGATTTCATCTTCCAGATTGAGATTCAATGCGCCGTCCGGACATAAATAAGTCAGGAAAGCACCAATGTTTTTGGCATACAGCTGACTGGCGTGTCTCGGCATGGTTTGAGCCAGGTTCTCTCTGCCGTCGATGGTGACATTCCGGTAGTTAATAATTTCACCCGGCTCTGTCAGTTCACAGTTTCCGCCATTCTCGGCAGCCAGATCCATGATTACCGCCCCGGGTTTCATCCCGTCAACCATATCGCGGGGAATCAGCAGCGGTGCCGGCCGTCCGGGGATCAGTGCGGTTGTGATCACCAGATCCGATCTGGAAATCCGATCTTTTACCAGAAGGGACTGTTTTTTCTTGTATTCTTCTGACGTTTCAGCCGCATATCCGCCGGTTCCCACGCCTTCATCAGCCGTTTTTTCCACTTCCACAAACTTGGCTCCTAGGCTTTCGACCTGTTCTTTCACCTCCGGACGAACATCAAATGCTTCCACCTGCGCCCCCAGACGACGGGCCGTGGCAATCGCCTGCAGCCCTGCCACTCCTGCACCCAAGACCAGCACCCTCGCCGGCTGAATGGTTCCTGCCGCCGTCATCAGCAAAGGCATATACACATTAATGTGATCCGCTCCAATAATCACCGCCTTGTACCCTGCAATATTACTTTGCGAACTCAATGCGTCCATTTTCTGAGCAAGGGTTGTTCGGGGAATCAGATGCATTGAAAATCCCGTAATCCCTTGCTTTGTCAGCAGCTGAACCCGCGCCAGCTCTTTGGTCGGCTGAAAAAACGAAACCAGTATGGTGTCGGGCTTCATCTGCAGGATTTCATTTTCATCCGGCTGACTCACCTTGGCAACCAGATCAGACTCGGCATATAGCGCATCTGAATGATCCACAAAAACAGCTCCCGCCTCCTCATAATCTGCATCAGCATATCCGGATGCCTTACCGGCGTCTTTTTCGATATGGATTGTCAATCCCAGCCTGACAAGCTCCTTGACCGTTGCAGGAATTGCGGCCACCCGGATCTCACCGGGGAGGATTTCCTTTGGTATCCCAATGATCATTCCAACCTCCTTTGATTTGTGACAGATTATAATTCAGGACAAAAGTCCGAATCAGGCTATATTCCATGAATTATATACGGTAAAATTAATCGTATTTATATTTCCAGACCAACAACTAAATATTACAGCCGCCGATACTGTTCATACAGAAATACTGGGTACGGCACTTTATGCCACAGGCCCTCTCAAGGTTCATTTCAGGCAGGATGGAACGCCTGGATTTCATGACCTGAAATCCAGATAAATATTCATACCCGGAGGTCTTCTTTGTAGTTGGCATATACTTTGAATCACCGTAATTTACGGCATCGGTATTTTTCCGGAATCTGCCCAATCAATCGCCACTTCTCATCAAGGATGAATGGTGATTGTTTTTTTTTGGAGAATTCCCCCTGAGTACCAAACACAATGTGACTGTTCAATAAGTAGATACAGAGGTCCTGATGGAAACAAATACCATTGCAATTATGCAGAACAATTATGTTCGATTCGTGAAAAACAAGGAAATGGCTTGCTTTGAGATCCATGATCTTGTCAAGGAAAAAATCATTTTCACCACCAGTGATTACAGTGACGGAATGAAAATGTTTTTTGAAAAAACCGATGAATACTCTGATGCTGCCATCGGAGATACCTGTACTATGAAGGGCATCAGCCTGGATGATCTTCTTAAGGGTCTGGAAGTGCTTCCCAAAGACACTTTGGTCGATTTTTCCATCCGCTACGATGCAGGTCATAACAAGCTGGTAGTCTGCGATTAGGTAAGGAGAGAATTATGTCTAAAATGTATGAAGTTTTATATCGTGAAGAACTGGCACCCCAGATTGTGCTGTTCAATGTGTATGCTCCTGTTGCTGCCCACGCCATGAAAGCCGGGCAGTTTATTATTCTGAGAGTCGATGAACATGGTGAGCGTATTCCCATTTCTATTTCAGGGTGGGATTCTGAAGCCGGCACGATCCGGATTGTCATCATGGCTGCCGGGCGGACATCCACTGAGGCCACCCGGCTGCAGCAGGGCGACTGCTTTCAGGATATTGTGGGACCGCTCGGACAGCGCTCTCATGTTGAAAAGCTGGATGGAACCGTGGTCGTAATCGGCGGCGGATACGGTACCGGCGCTGTAATTCCAACTGCCCGTGACATGAAGGAACTGGGCAACAGGGTTGTCGGAATTGTCGGAGCCCGTTCGGAAAACCTGATTCTTCTGGAAGATGAACTGCGGGATGTCTGTGATGATGTCATTATCACCACCAATGACGGTTCAAAAGGCATTGAGGGCTTCGTCACCCACGGTCTGCAGCAGCTCATTGATCAGGAAAAAGTATCCTACGTACTTGCAGTGGGTCCCGTTCCAATGATGAAGGCTGTATCTGAAATGACAAAACCGCATGCCATTCAGACCTGGGTCAGTTTGAATGCCATCATGGTTGACGGTACCGGTATGTGTGGAGCATGCCGCTGTCAGGTGGGTGGAAAGACCAGATTTGCCTGTTTCCACGGTCCGGATTTTAATGGTCATGAAGTTGATTTTGATGAGCTGGTAGCGCGCCAGCGCATGTTCGCCGTACAAGAAAAAACTGCAATGGACGCACTGGAAGGAGCGCATGTCTGATGGAAAAACTGAGTATTAAAGAAAGAATGAAAATCCCGCGCACGGTAATGCCGGAGCAGAAGCCTGAGGTACGGATCACCAATTTTGGTGAAGTACCCCTCGGATTTTCGGAAGATGATGCTGTCATCGAGGCTCAGCGCTGTATTGAATGCAAGAAACCGCAGTGCGTCGCGGGCTGTCCCGTCGGGATTGATATCCCCGGTTTCCTCCGTCATATCGCAGAACGGGATTTTGACGGTGCAGTGAAAAAAATCCGTGAAACCAATTTTCTTCCCGCCATATGCGGCCGCGTCTGTCCCCAGGACCAGCAGTGCGAACTGGTTTGTGTTGTCGGCAGAAAAGGCAAGCCGGTTTCCATCGGATACCTGGAACGCTTTGTTTCAGACTATGAACGCAGGAACGGTCTGCGGAAAAAAGCAGAATGCGCACCTCCCACCGGTCACAAAGTTGCCGTGGTGGGATCCGGTCCGGCCGGACTGACTGCTGCCTACGAACTGGTCCACAGAGGCCACGATGTAACCGTTTACGAGGCCTTTCACCGTGCAGGCGGTGTACTCGTTTACGGTATCCCCCGTTTCAGACTTCCACTGGATGTAATTGATGAGGACGTTCAGGCTCTGGTGGATCTGGGTGTAAAATTCCAGTATAATACCATCGTGGGCAAGTCAATGACACTGGATGAGCTGATGGGTCCGGAATATGGTTTCAGCGCGGTGTTTGTCGGTACCGGCGCCGGCCTCCCGAAAATGCTTGGCATCAAGGGCGAAAACTACAACGGCATATATTCAGCCAATGAGTATCTCACTCGCATCTATCTGATGGGAGCGCTGGAATTCCCCAAAAACATTACCCCGATCAACCAGGGTCATAAAGTGGCTGTCATTGGTGCAGGAAATACGGCAATGGACGTTGCCAGAACGGCAAAACGAATGGGTGCTGATGTGACCGTTTACTACCGCCGTTCCCAGGAAGAAGCACCGGCCAGAACGGAAGAACTGCGCCATGCGATGGAAGAGTTCATTACATTTAAATTCCTGACCAATCCAATCGAGTTTATTGGCGGGGACGACTATGCTGTTAAGCAAATCAAATGTGAAGTAATGACGCTTGCAGAGCCAGATGACAGCGGCCGCCGCCGTCCCATCGGAACCGGTGAAACCTTCATTGAGCCGGTGGATACCGTGGTTTTCTCCCTTGGCTGCAACGTAAATCCCATTATCACCGATTCCACTCCGGAAATCGAAACCGATCAGTGGGGTGTGGTAAAAGCCAATTCTGAAACCATGGCCACCTCCAAAAAAGGCGTTTTTGCCGGCGGAGATATCATTACCGGCGGTGCAAAAGTGATTACTGCCATGGGACAGGCCAAAGGGGCCGCTGCTGCCATGCATGATTATGTGATGAGCCTTGAGAAACCCGTCCATGCATAAGGACGGTCAGTCAGGAAGCTGACTGACACCCTGGAGTGTCTCCATCTCCAATTGGGAAATCTTACCGGCCGGCTTGCTCCGGCCGGTTTTGGTTTATTGAAATTTCCATCCCAGGAATTAAATTTCCGACTGATATATTAATTCGAAAGCGATTATTGACCATGAAAATTCCACTACCTCGTCAGGGTGACTTGTTTGACCGGCTGAGAGAACTGACCGCGGAAGAACGCGGCAAACTGCAGCTTGTGTTTGACGGAGATCAAATTTGTCTGGAACCGTTGAATTCCGGCGAACGCGGCCTTCAGCTGAAAGATAAATCGGATCATGACATTCTGCTGGCATATCTGGAACTGAAAAATCAGTTGACGTAAACGGACAGGTTATGCCGAACCTGATATACGACTCGATGAAGTTCGGGGAACGTCCCAGCCGGGCGGTGGTGGCTCTGCACGGGTGGCAGGGTGACAAAGACAGCCTGAAGCAGATTGCCCAGTCACTGAAACTGGATAACACTGAATGGTTCTTTCCGGATGCACCCTATCTGGAAGACGGTGACCCAAAACGCCGGTCATGGTCTTTTGAGCTGTATCCCGGACAGTGGGAAATGGAGGAAGGAAGGAAGCTGGTTCAGCAGCTTTTTAATGAGATTGTGCTTCAGAAATATCATTCAGAAAATGTGTTTGCGTTTGGATTTTCACAGGGTGCACTTGTCTGTTATGAGTATGTACTGCAACTTGAAAATCCGCTGGCAGGCATCTTTCCCGTCGCGGGATTTCTGCACGATCCACACACAGACCGGCCCCGTTTTCATCCGTCACAGCACGATACGGTCATTCTCATCGGTCACGGCCGTCAGGATGACACCGTTCCCGTTGAAGCATCAGAAAAAGCTTTTCGGCAGCTGAAAGAACAGGGAGCGCGGGCAGAACTGCTGATCTATAATGGGAAACACAAAATTGGAATTGAATACATGCGCGAAATGAAAAAGCGCATCACCCATCATCCCGTCCGGAGTAACCCTCAGGACCAGCCTTCTTCTTCAATAATATAATTCAGAATCTTTCGGGCAATTCGGTCCTTCCGGTCCGTGGGAAATTCCGCACTGTTCCCGTTTTGACTGTAAACATACACATGGTTGGTGCTGCTTTCGAATCCGGCTCCCGGTTCATTGGCATAATTCAGCACAATATGATCTGCACCTTTGGCAGCCATTTTCCGTTTTGCCTCCCGTTCACCGTTTTCCGTTTCCAGTGCAAAAGCGACGATTCTGGCATCGGTCCGGGATTTAATTCCGGCGAGAATATCCGGTGCCGGCGTCAGTTTCAGGATTTTCTCCTGTGAGCCGCGCTTGATTTTCTGCTCTGCAGGATTTTCCACAGAAAAATCGGAAACCGCTGCAGCCATCACAATCAGATCAAAATCCTGATTGTCTATCTCCCGCCTGACTGCCGTTTCCATCTCGGCGGCGGATTCTATTTTAATCCGTTTTGTTTCAGGAACTTCAGGGAGCGCAACCGGACCGGATACCAGTGTAACCCGGGCACCGGAATCCCGCGCTGCTTCAGCCAGTGCATACCCCATCCTGCCGCTGGAGCGATTTGAAAGATAGCGTACCGGATCAATGGCCTCCCGGGTAGGCCCTGCAGTGACCAGTACTTTTTTTCCATTCAACGGCTGAGGAATATCAAAAAGTTCGCGGATGGTATCCATAATCAGTCCGATTTCCGGCAGTCTTCCGGCTCCTTCATGAAGACTTGCCAGCGGGCCAGTGTCCGGATCAAGAATCCTTTTTCCTCGACGCCGAAGCTTGATAACAGCCTCCATTGTTGCAGGATTTTCCCACATTCTGAAATTCATCGCCGGGACAAACAAGGTGGGCTGTTCGCAAACCGCAAGTGTGGTTGATACCAGATCATCGGCAATTCCGGCTGCCGCTTTTGTAAGAATATTGGCAGTGGCCGGCAGGATGATCAGAGCGTCAAGATTTATGGCGAATCCAATATGCTCCAATCCGGCTTTCGGGGTTTTAGGGAACAGCTCGGTGGCTACTTCCTGATCGGTGAGAGCGGCAAAACTGGCTTTGCCTACGAACTCCTGTGCCGAATTCGTCATCATCACCTGAACAACCGCCCCTTCCTTGCGCAGCAGTCGAATCACTTCGCAGGCTTTGTATGCCGCAATGGATCCTGTAACGCCAATTAGTATCTCTTTTCCTTTTAGTTCGGACATATGAATCCTCTTTGCAAATATTTATTGACCCGGTTTTACCCTCAATCCAAATATTCAAATTCCCCGGCCAGGATGGAATACAGTTTAAAATCTGTATGTTCACCTTTAACCAGTGCCCGCTCCCGAAGCAAGCCCTCATAATGCATTCCCACGTTTTTCAGCACAATCTGTGACGGGAAATTCTTGACCCGGGTCCTGGCTTCAATCCGGTGCAGCCGAAGCGTATGAAAGCCAAACAGCAGAACCGCACGTACTGCCTCTGTCATAATCCTTCGCTTGCGGTAAGGCACAGAAAGAACGTAACCCATCTCACAGAACTGATGTTCGAAACAGAAATCTGACAGGGAGCACATTCCGATGAGTTTCCGGTCTGCCTTGTACACAATTCCAAAACCGATTGATTCATGTGTCTCAAACTGGGAACGGAGCTGCTGTTCAATGAAGGTTCCTGTTTCATCCGGACTGGTGTGGTGCTCCCAGCAGAGATAGCGGGTGGTTCCCTCATCGGATGCATATTCAAATATATCCTGCTGATCTTCAAACCCGATTTCTCTCAGTAACAGCCGCGGGGTTTCCAGGCGGGGCCGTCCGTTGATAATTTCTGCCAATTTATTCTCGTTTACCATGCTGATCCCGACTATTTCAGTTTTACACAAACCATTAAGCCATCCCGAATATCGAATAACCGATTCCAGATTCGGTCATCCTGCTGTATTAATTCACCGGTTTGCCGCAATGCCAGGGCTTCTTCTGTTTTGGGTTCAATGACTGTACCGCTCCAGAGCATATTGTCCAGAACCATTATACCGCCTGTGCGGAGTTTCTGAAATCCGATCCGGGTATATTCCGGATAGGAAGTTTTATCAGCATCCACAAATATCAAATCGAAACAGCCGTCGGGAAATGACAAAACGGTTTCCCGTGCCGGTCCCTCATGGAGTCTGATTTTTTCTGCCAGTCCGGATTCCTCGAAAAAGGATCGTGCAATCCGGGCATGGGTTTCGTCTGCTTCACAGGTGTCAATGATACCGTGTGCAGGAAGGACTTCCGCCAGTTTCAGCGCAGCGTAGCCGGTAAAGGTGCCAATCTCAAGAATTCTGGCAGCATTTCCAAATCGGGCCAGAACCTGGAGAAACGCTCCTACTTCCGGTCCGCTGAGCATCCGCGGATTTTCTGTTTTCTCCAGCGTTGTACGGATGATTTTCTGAAAAAGCGGACCATCCTGATGGCTGTGATTCTGGCAGTATTGAATTATTTGATCTTTTTTTTCCATAACATGCAGTTGCTGTGCGGCCGGTATTTACTCGGCTGGACATTGCCCGGCTGGTGCACTTTCCGCCTCAGGCGGATTGAGAACCGCTTCCAGTTCTCCATTCCTTTTCAATTCCAGCATTTCACTGAATCCGCCAATGGACTTGCCGCGAATCACGATTTGCGGTACGGTCCGGCCACCCGTCATCTCAGACAGTCTTTCACGAGATATATTGGCAGTAATTATGTCAATTTCTTCGTAACTGACCCCTTCCGCCTCAAGCAGCTGTTTTGCATTTACACAATAACCGCAATAGGGCAGGGTGTACATTTTTATCATTTTCTCTCCGTTTAGGACCCTATAATTTAGGCCGAATCATCACTCAGTTTAGGGGCATTCCCTGAAAATTAACATCATCGCCAACGACAGAAAATAACTGTGTCATGCCATGTGTGATATGTTGTAAAGTTAAATTCGAAATTTTTTGAATGTGTTGATTTTTTATCAGGAGGACAAATGGTTTTATGTGCAGGTGACCGCGCACCGGATTTTTCACTGCCGGATGCATATGGCAGCACAGTGACTTTGAACGATTTCAAGGGACAAAAACTGGTACTGTGGTTTTTCCCAAAGGCCAATACCCCGGGATGAGCTGCTGAAGGCTTGAGTTTCAAGCAGGAATTTGAGGAATACGACAAATTAAATATTCAGATTGTCGGAATGTCCGCCGACCCGCCATCCAAACAAAAGAAATTCGTTGAGAAATATGGCTTTCAGTTTCCAATGCTGTGTGACGAATCTCATGAAGTGCTGGAAGCTTACGGAGTATGGGGATTAAAAAAATTCATGGGGCGGGAATATTTGGGCATCACCCGAACCACCTATATCATTGATGAAACCGGGAGCATTGAAAAAGTCTATTCAAAAGTAAAGACCAAGACCCATGCCTGTGATATCCTCAATGACTGGTAACTGTCAATAAGAAGAATTTGATCACAGCCAACAGAAAGCACTCCTGAAAAAACAGGATTCTTATTCTTGTTTCCCAACTTTCCTGCGCAGTGCCGAGTAACAGGGATCCTGCGGATCATCGGTCCAGAGGTGAACAATCATACAGCCGTCCTGAATTACCTGGAAGCGGGCCGTATCAGGGAAAATATTATTGATTTGTATCAGGGCCTGGGCAGCTGTTTCAGGGGTATCGTACCGAATGGCATTGATTCCATTTTCCGCAAGTCCCGTAAACAGGGAAAACAGTCCTTCCTTTGCAAACGGCGCCAGCATGGTGTCGCCCATCAGCTGATATGAAAACAGATTCAGGAAATCCAGGCTGTCAGTGATAAATGGATTGCGGGGAATTCCGTACGGATACACCCTGTTTTCCGGCAGTTCCACCAGCCGGCATTCTTCAGGCAGCTCTGAGTCGGAATACCTGTATTTTTCAACACCGGGATGGGTGCAGGCCGTAAAGCCCATCAGCAGTACCCAAAAGAGATATTTCATTTTCAGTCCTCGTTATGTCCGTCAGAAAGTCCGGGAAATTTTTGTTTCAGGGGCGTACCTGTATTGTATATCAGGATACTGGAATGGTCCGGCAGCTGCCCTGATTCCTCAAGTTGTCTGACCGCCGCCCAGGTCGCTGCGCCTTCCAGACCGACACTGATTCCTTCACAGGACATCAGCTCTTTCTGCGCATCCGATATTTTCGACTCACTAACCGAAACAGCCGTTCCGCTGCTCTTCCGAATGATGTCAAGTATCAGGAAATCACCCACTGCTGCGGGTACCCGAATGCCGGTTGCACAGGTGAATGCATTTTCCCAGCGATCCGCTGACTGCTGTCCGTTTTGGAATGCTCTCACCAGGGGGGCGCAATTCTCGGCCTGAACCACCACCATCCGCGGCTTACTTTCGGATATCCATCCTATCGCTGCCAATTCCTCAAACGCCTTCCACATCCCAATAAAACCGGTTCCGCCTCCGGTGGGATACACAATTATATCGGGGAGTTTCCAGTCAAACTGTTCCGCGATTTCCAGTCCCATGGTCTTTTTCCCTTCAATCCGGAAGGGTTCCTTCAGGGTGGAAATTTCAAAAAACCCATGCCTGCGAACCTGTTCCTGCACACTCCTGCCGCAGTCATCAATCAGGCCGTCGACAAGATGAACGTCCGCGCCGTACATGCTGCACTCGTCAATGTATCCGGACGGTGTATCGGACGGCAGATAGACATGGGCAGTCATTCCATTTCTGACCGCATAGGCAGCGGCAGCACCTCCGGCATTTCCGGCAGACGGCAGAATCACATCTGTAATGCTCAGTTCCTTATGTCTGGCCAGGGCTACGGATAAGCCCCTCGCTTTGAAAGAACCGGTGGGATTCTGACTTTCATCCTTGATGTAAAGTTTCTGTTTTCCAATCTTTGCTGCCAGTTTGTCAAGAGTGCTGATGGGTGTGTACCCCTCACCGAGTGATTTTACCCGAAGCGGATTTTCCACCGGCAGCAATTCATGGTAACGCCAAAGGTCACTCCGGCGATCAGCAAGATCAGATTTGCTCCAAATATTCTTCAGCTGCTCAAGGTCATACCGGACAAAAACCGGTTTCCGGCATGACGGACAAAGATTGATGATCTCATTCTTTGAGAATATCTGTCCGCAGCGGGAGCATTCAAGATGGGAAAAGACAGATGGATTCAATGGATTTTATTCTGAATTTGCAGCACCGCCCTTGAATGAAGGCAGCACCGTTTTAAAATGTTCAATATACTCTGAAAAATGTTTTTTCATCTTTGTTTATCATGGAAAAACTACAACAAACCCCTGCAGCAATGCGGGGGTTCGTGCATATTTCATCCATCAGAATTTCCAGGCTGCGGCTGGTGAAGGATCAGTCGATTCGGTCTCTTACTGCCTTGCATACTTGATCCGCGGATACCCGTACCTGTTCCATGGTGTCGCGATCCCGCAGCGTGACGGTGTTGTCCTCCATGGTCTGATGGTCAACAGTGATTCCGAACGGAGTACCGGCTTCATCCTGCCGCCGATACCGGCGACCGATGGAACCGCCTGAGTCAAAAAATGCGCTGAATTCCTGACGCAGGTCGTTCACCAGTTTCCGGGCCATTTCCGGCTGACCGAGTTTGTTGACCAGCGGAAATACCGCCACGGTAATGGGCGCTACTTTTGGAGAAAGCCGCAGAATGGTCCGTTTTTCCCCTTTTACTTCTTCCTCCGCAAATGCATCAGCAAGAATGGTCAGAACCGCACGATCCACACCGGCGGATGCTTCAACCACGGCCGGAACAATATGCCGGTTGTTGGGCTGATCGAAATAGTTCAGCCTTTTATTGCTGACTTTGATGTGCTGATCCAGATCATACGTTCCGCGGTCCGCAATTCCTTCCAGTTCCGACCAGCCAAAATCAAATTTGTATTCCACATCATAGCAGGCGTTGGAGTAATGGGCCAGCTCGTCCTCCCCATGGGGACGCAGCCTGAGCTTATCCAGATTGATTCCCAGGGATTTGAACCAGTTCAGCCGTTCTTCAGACCAGTATTCCAGCCATTTTCCGGTATCTTCATGCGTACAGAAAAATTCCATTTCCATCTGCTCGAATTCACGGGTTCGGAAAATGAAATTGCCGGTCGTAATTTCATTGCGGAATGCTTTCCCGATCTGGGCAATCCCGAAAGGCAGCTTTTGGCGGCTGGTCGCCTGAACATTCAGGAAATTTACAAATATACCCTGGGCGGTTTCCGGTCTCAGATATACAACTGAACTGGAATCCGCCACTGCTCCCATGTGCGTTTTGAACATCAGATTGAACTGACGCAGGTCTGTCCATTCACCCACGGTATTGCTGTGAGGATCAATGACGCCTGCCTCCTTCAGGATCACCCCCGATCCGTCAGATATTTCATCCAGTTGGGCCACAATCGACTGGATGTGATCATCTTCAGACTGAAAGGAAGTGCCGGGCTCGAAAAGATTCAACGTCAGTGCTTCAATGATGTGCGGTTCCTGGTCTTCCAGAAGGTGGTCCAGCCGATACCGCTTTTTTGTGTCCCTGTTGTCCACCAGCGGATCGTGAAAATTCTCAACATGACCGCTGGCCTCCCATACCCTGGGATGCATGAGTATTGCCGCATCCATACCCACGATGTTTTCGCGGCTTGTCACCATGGACTTCCACCAGTCGTTTTTAACATTGCGTTTCAGTTCAACACCCAAAGGGCCGTAATCCCAGGTGGAACCCAGACCGCCGTAAATCTCGCTGCTTTGAAAAACAAATCCCCGCTGCTTAGACAGGGATGTCAGCGTTTCCAGAATTTTCCCGTCGTTTTTCAGATTGGCCATGATCATTTTTTCCTTCTGTAGTTTCTGCGTTTTGCCGGACCTTTGGCGGCTTTTTCAGCAATCATGCTGACGGCGGTTTCCAATGTTATTTCTTCAGGATCCAGTGCTTTTGGGATAGTGACATTTATTTTCCCGTTGGTGACATAGGGACCGTATCGGCCGGATTTTAATTCTATTGCAGAGCCGGAACTGTCCTTCCCCAGCTGTTTCAGCGATGTGGTCTGGTTGCGGGTTTTCTGAGCAAGAAGTTCCAACGCCCTTTCCACGGTGAGTGTCAGCAGATCGTCAGGTTTCTGTATTTTCCGGTTGACCTTCCCGCACTTCATGTAGGGGCCGTAGCGACCAATATCAATCTGAATTTTCTCCCCGGTTTCCGGATGCGATCCGATTTCCCGGGGAAGTGAGAGAATATTTACAGCGGTGTCAAGGGTGACATCTTCCGGCTTCAGCCCCGGCAGAAGGGATTTCATTTTCTCGCCGGTTTGAAGGTATGGCCCGTAACGACCTTTTTTTAAATAAATGGGTTCTCCGGTTTCAGGGAACTCGCCCAGCTGATCCGGCTCAGCATTCTTTTTTTCAAAAAATTCCGTGACTGCCTCCGGAGTCAGTTCGCTGGGAACAAATTCCAGTGGTACCGCTGCCCGGTCACCGTCCCGTTCCAGATACAGCCCGTAGCGGCCGATCTTCAGGGCTGCTGTCACGCCTTCCCGGTCTTCAATGGTTTGGATGAGACGGGATTTTTGCTTGTCAAACTTCTGTTCAGTGAGAATTTTCAGTCCCGGGTGATCATCTTCTCCATAATAAAAAGTATCCAGGAACGTACTCTCTTTCAGTTCCGACCGGGAGATGGCATCCAGGGATTCTTCCAGATTGGCAGTGAATTCCAGATCCACCAGATCTTTGAAATGGTTTTCCAAAAACTGAACAACAGCATACGCGGTAAATGTGGGAATCAGTTTTCCAGCGCTGCGGTTTACGTATCCCCGCCGCTGAATGGTTTCCATGATGGAAGCATACGTTGACGGGCGGCCGATTCCCCGGGCTTCCAAATCCTTGATCAGGCTGGCCTCGGTATATCGCGGTGTCGGCTTGGTAACATGCAGTACCGGTTCAAGTTTTTCACATTCCAGGCTTTGTCCGAGTGTCAGGGACGGAAGCAGGGCTTCACGGTCATCCAACTCAGATTCAGAATCCCGGCCTTTAACATACACCTTGAAATATCCCGGAAACTGAATGATGCGGCCTGTGGCCTGAAACAGGGCATTATCTGCCTGAATGCTGACGATGGTCTGCAGCAGTTTTGCCGACTTCATCTGACTGGCCAGCGTGCGTGTCCAAATCAAATGATACAGATCCCAGTCTTTCCCTTTCAGATCTCCTTTGAGATCCTCAGGCGTTCTGAACCGGGTTCCAGCCGGCCGAATCGCTTCATGAGCTTCCTGGGCGTTTTTGACCTTGCTTTTATACGTTCGCGGTTTGGCCGGAATATATTCCTTCCCGTACAACTCTTCAACCTGCTGACGGGCAGCCTGTACGGCTTCACCGGATAAATGAACGGAATCTGTTCGAATATAGGTGATGTATCCGTTCTCGTAAAGCCGCTGGGCCGTCTGCATGACTTGGCGGCTGCTCATACGCAGCTTCCTGACGCCTTCCTGCTGCAGAGTGGATGTAATAAACGGCGGATGAGGATTGGATGTCACAGGCTTCTGTTCAATGTCCCTGACGTGCCAGTCTTCAGTTTTCAGCCGCTCGGACAGATCTCTCGCCTTTTCCCCCGACAGCACGATACGATTGGATTTCGATAACTTTCCAGTTTCCCTGTTGAAGTCTTTGCCGCCGGCGATCTTTTGATCATCCAGAGCAATAAGGTTTGCGGCGAAAACATCTCCGTTGGTTTTATACTGTCCTTTTATGCTCCAGTACTCACTCTGTACGAAGCGGCTGCGGAGTTTCTCGCGATCCACCACCAGCTTGATGGCCGGACTTTGGACACGTCCTGCGGACAATCCGCCTTTGACGTTGTACCAGAGCACTTCCGAAACGGGAAATCCAAACAGGCGGTCCATAATACGGCGGGTTTCCTGGGCTGCCACCAGGTTGCGGTCCAGCTCCCTGAGTTCATTCAGCGCTTCCCGTATGGCACCTGCGGTCAATTCATGAAATACCAGTCTTTTATGAGGTATTTTGGGATTCAGCACTTCCAGCAGATGCCAGGATATAGCTTCACCCTCCCGATCCGGATCGGTAGCAAGCAGCAGTTCATCCGCTTTTTTCAGGCATTTCTTTAATTCCGTAATTACTTTGCGCTTGTCGGCAGAAACCTGGTATGTGGGCTTGAAACCATGTTCCGTATCAATACCCAGTTCTTTGTCTGGAAGATCCCTGATATGGCCCACGGATGCCTGAATATCATATTCCGGCCCCAGGTATTTTTTCAGGGTTTTTATTTTCGAAGGCGACTCGACTATGACCAATTTTGACAAAACAATCTCCGATTTGGCTGCGAATTTATCCTCTGCTCCTTCCATTTTTTCAAGATTAAAAAAAAATAAGTTCAGAATCGGGAAGACGAAACCGTCAAACTATTCTAAATTGTGATATGACTATTCATGGACAATTACTCAAGATGCAGACCCTGTATCATGATCCGATTCAATATGAACTGCCAATCGACGAGGCATCCGTTGCCGTGAATCCTCTCATCGGAAAATATATCACTTTCCGGTATTCCGGGAATATTTATTGTATCAACTGCGGCCGGAAAACCGGGAAATCCTTTTTTCAGGGATTCTGTTTTCCCTGCTTTCGGTCGGCTCCGGAAGCATCTGAATGCATCCTCAAACCGGAACTCTGCGAAGCCCACAATGGACTGGCACGGGATATGGAATGGGCCCGTGACCACTGCCTGCAGGACCATTTTGTTTATCTTGCCGTTTCAAGCGGCCTGAAAGTGGGCGTCACCCGGTCGGCACAAATCCCCACCCGGTGGATGGACCAGGGAGCCTGGAAAGCGGTTAAGTTTGCACGGACACCCAACCGGTATCTGGCTGGCATGATTGAAGTGGAACTGAAGCAGCATGTGGCCGACAAAACCGCCTGGCAGCGGATGTTGAAAAACATGGTGGATACCGATGTTGATCTGTTCAGGGAACGGGAAAGGCTGGGAAAACTGCTGCCGTCCGGTCAGCAGACATATTTGACGGATGATGGTGAGTTGTTCGAATTTCAGTACCCGGTGACGGAATATCCGGTAAAAGTAAAAAGCGTCGGTTTTGACCGATTTCCTGAAATTGCCGGTGTTCTCATGGGCATCAAAGGTCAGTATCTGATATTTGATGACGGACGGGTTCTGAACATCCGCAAACATCAGGGGTATGAAGTAGAACTGAGTTACTGAACCGGTGGCTGCAGGCGTGAAAATTAACCAGTGAAGGATTCGCTGCCGCCTGCATGGGCGATCAACCGTTTTATCACTGACAGTACCAGATCATCCGGAATATTTTCCCGAATTACTGTTTGCCCAATACGCTCAAGCAGCACCCAGTGCAAACGACCGCGGAGATTTTTTTTATCTTTCCGAACAGCACTGCTGACTTCCTCGGCACTGATTCCCTCCAGCGATGGCAGCGGCAGATTCTGGATCAATTGATTCAGCCATACAGCCTGATCATTCGGCATCAGATTCATTTCCCGGGAGATTTCAGTCGCAGCCGCCATCCCCCAGCACACCGCTTCCCCATGCCGAAACCGGCTGAAACTGGTGACTGCTTCCAGGGCGTGACCAACGGTATGTCCGAAATTCAGAATTCGCCGAAGGCCGCATTCCCGTTCATCAGCGCTCACGATATCAGCCTTGATGCGACAGGCCTGCTGAATTACATACTCAATCACCAATCCATCAGACAGATGAATGATCTGATCCAGATGTTCAACTGCATACTGTAAAAATCCTGCATCCCGGATTGCGCCGTATTTAATGATCTCACCGAGTCCGGAAATGATTTCACGCGGCGGCAAGGTGCGCAGCAATTCAGGATCAATCAATACCGCTTCAGGCTGTTTAAACGTACCGATGAGGTTTTTTCCATGCGTCAGATTGACCCCGGTCTTTCCGCCCACGGAGGAATCAGTCATTGCCAGCAGGGTAGTGGGAATCTGAACATACGGGATGCCCCGCATGAAAACGGAAGCCGTGAATCCCGTCAGATCACCGATAACACCACCCCCCAATGCAAACATCACTGAACTGCGGTCACATTCCAGTTCCACCATTCGGGAGCAAATCCGTTCCAGCGTGGCAATGTTTTTGGTTCCTTCGCCTGAAGGCACTGTAATTCCATGAATATCCAGACCGTAGTCCTTTAAGTGCGCTAGCAGATCATCGCCGAACAGCGCCATCAGTTCAGGATGGGACACCAGTACGGACTTCCCGGTCAGATCCAGATGATCCAGAACGGATTCAGGATGACTTAAAAGACCTGATGCTGCGGTGATGGTATAACTTCGCTTGCCGAATGGCACATTAATGGTTTTCATATTGATCCTTCAAACGGGAGACAATCATATCCACCAGCTCAGGTACCGATTTTTGATCCGTATCTACCACATAATCAGCGGTGCTGAGATAGTATTCTTTTCGTTCTGTCCAGATTTCAAGGAGTCGTGCCTTGACATCTTTTGTGCGATGAAGCAGCGGCCGCCGGTAGGTGCTTTTGATCCGCTGTGCCAGTATTTCAGGTGCTGCCTGCAGCATGATCACCAATCCGGTCTCCCTTAGCAGACGGCGGTTGATTTCTGTGACAATGATCCCGCCGCCGGTGGCAACCACACAGCCCGGTTCAAAGGCAATATCCCGCAGCACTCGCGTTTCTTCCCGCCGAAACCGTTCTTCTCCAAAATACCTGAAAATATCCGGGATCGGCATTTTCATCGCTGCCTCCAGCCGTACATCCGTATCCAGAAACTTCAGTCCGATTTCCTTTGCAAGCTGATGCCCGATAGTGGATTTCCAGCAGCCCATCATCCCGATCAGGTAAATGTGCTGATCCGGATTCAGCAAGTAATCTTCAGGTTCAGTATTGTGCAAAACCGCCGTATTTCCATTGTGTTTGGCTGAAAAGGAGCTTGTTGGGACAGTGAATATACCAACGAATTTCTGTACGGATTGCCGTAATTTTTGGATATTCACTCAATGTCATTTAATCCACATAAACAATGCAAACCAAAACCGGGGTTTTAAAAATGGATGCAGTTATTATAAATCAATACGGATCCGCCGAAGTGCTGGAACTGCAGCAGATTGAGCGGCCTGAACCGGGCCCGAATCAGGTACAGGTTATGGTACAGGCCTCCTCTGTGAATCCTATTGACTGGAAACTGCGGAACGGAATGCTTAAATGGTTCAGCGGCCGGCGATTTCCCAGGCAGATCGGATTAGATTTTGCCGGGACGGTCACACAGGCAGGGACTGGTGTAACAAACTATCAGCCCGGTGATGAGATTTTCGGGATGCTCCCCGCACTTAACGGCGGAGCTCTTGCAGAGTATTGTGTTGCGGATCAGGATTTTATTTTCGCAAAACCTGCCAATCTGAATTTCCGCGAAGCAGCCGCCCTGCCCCTGGCGGGACTGACCGCACTCCAGGGACTGAGGACCATCGCCCGAATCCGTCCTCAGGCAGATGTGTTCATCAATGGGTGTACTGGAGGGGTGGGTTCAATGGCTGTCCAGATAGCCCGTTTTTTCAACGCCCGCGTCACCGGTACCTGCAGCAGCAAAAACCGGCAGCTGGCAGAGGATCTTGGCGCGGACGAGGTGTTGGATTATCATGACATTACACTGCCGCCGGACGATTGCAAATACGATATCATTTTTGATGTTGCTTCCACAATGTCATACTGGGTTTCCACGCATCACCTGCCCAGGGGCGGCACCTACCTGCGTACACTGCCGGACTGGGAGCTGTATTCCATTGCCCCCATCCTGTCCCCCCTGACAGCCAAATTCGGCAGACAGATATGGGTTAAACCAAAAGCATCCGATCTTGAACTGCTCAGCGAAATGGCAGATCGCAATGCCCTGTTTCCCCATATTGAACACGTATTTGATATGCAGGATATTCAGGCCGCCCATCAGCTCAGCGAATCCGGACATGTGAGAGGAAAGATTGCGGTGACAATTTCTGAACAGACACAGGAGATCAAACCATGAAAGCAATAGTCATCATCCTTTCCATTTTTTCCATCCTCGTTTCACAGGACAATAGCATTGAGGGCAAGCGGGGTCTTCTTCCTGAGCTTGAAAAATCCTGGGAAACAGCGGCTGTTTTTAAGACGCCGGAATCCATTTTCTGGGACCGTGAAACCGAACTGCTCTACGTTTCCAATATCAATGGCCGTCCCCAGGCTAAAGACGGAAATGGATCGATTTCCCAGCTGAAACCGGATGGTTCTATTGTGCTTAACCCATGGATCACTGGCTTAAACGCACCCAAAGGCATGGGACGCTTCGGAAAATGGCTGTATGTCACGGATATTGATGAGCTTGTTCAGATAGATATCGCAGCGGGAGTTATTGTCAGGCGTTTCCCCGCTCCGGACGCGCTGTTTCTCAATGATATTGCCGTTGACTCTGACGGGATCGTTTACATTTCCGACTCATCATTGAGCCGCCTGTACCGGTTTGACGGTGAATCGGTCCGGCAATGGATTTCAGACAGTGCCCTGATCCCCGGCATCAATGGACTGCGCTGGACCAATGGCCGGCTGCTGGCGGGTGTGCGGGGGGCGATCGTGGAAATTGACCCGAAGACCCGTCAAATCAAAAATCTGCTGCCGCACGTCACAGGCATTGACGGCCTGATCCCTTTAACTGACAATGGATTTCTCACTTCCGACTGGACGGGTCACGTGTATTATCTGGATTCCGCAGCACCTGCCGCGGTCCTGCTGGACCTGACAGTGCAAAACCGGAATGCCGCCGACATGGAGTTCATCCCGAAACAGAACCTGCTGGTGATTCCTACCTTTTCCGCCAACACCATTACTGCTTACAGGGTGTCTGATTCGGAAAGGTGAACTGAAATACAGGAAAAATAACTGAAGATCATCGGACAGATGACGTCACTGAGTGCCTGCAGAAATCGGCAGGCTTATTTGGGTTCATCCGGTTTGTATTTGATTTCAACTTCATATTGATTATCCGACTATATTCTATTTAAATTATTGTAGATGACCAAGATATAATGAATTCCCCCGCCGCCACGCCAACTGACTGATTCAAACTGCTTTCATACTGCGATCCCTCAACTGGAATTCCTAATTTTTGCAGGACTGTAAAAGAAGTCACAAATGAACCACCCACGGGAGGATTTATGGCATCATCGAAACGTGGTAAACCAAAAGAATTGAATCACCTCAATGTGATATTCAAAAAGGTGCACGGTCTCAAAACACCCTTTCATGATTATAGAATTTGATCTTTGTAAATGTTTGAATTATTTAGATTTTAAAATTAATAGGAAGGAGATTTTATATGAGATTAATTCAAATTTTCATAATATCATCCCTGTTTATATTTTCGACCTCAATTACTACAGAACACCAAAATTTGGTTATGCACGAGGGTGCCAATGATATCAGTTTTTTTGTTTTACCAACGAATCCAAGCCTATTAGATATTGTAATGCCAATACGTCCATACGTTGAGGGAATTCAAGGTGAAGGCTGGACAATGCTCCCCCATCCAACAATTGATACGTTGTGGATTGGAAGCGTTTACGATTTAATAGATCCTCACGATTCCTTTACTATAATATTATCTGAGAGTGCGGCACTCACCATCAACGGAGAATTTGCTGATCCCAATATGGTTTATGTTCCACATTTGGGGATTAACAGAATTTCTTATCCATATAACCAGTCACAGTCAATACAGGACGCTGTTCCCAATGAGTTTTTAATAACTATTGAACAAATAACTTGGGAAGATCAAGCTGCAAGTCCAGATGCGACATCTCCAACAGGATGGTCAGGAAATCTTACACAAATTAATCCAGGGAATGGATATTATTTGTATGTTTCAGGAGAAATGGATTTTTACTGGAATAATCCGATATCTGCAGGTGATTTCAATAGCGACTTAATTATTGATGTTGTTGATATCGTGTTGATGGTGAATGCGATTATCTCAAATGATTTTTCAGTTTTTCATCTGTGGGCTGGTGATCTAAATCAAGATAGTTTCGTAAATGTCCAAGATCTTATACTGGTTGTAAATATTATTTTGGCATCATAACAAACGAAATATACTTAAAAAAAACTACCCACAGCTGTCCTAAATAATTTTAATCCGGTGCGAGACCGACTGACCACCCAACGATCATAGATGGATTTCAGCACTAAATTTCAAACCTGCCTTCATGCGAGGTGCACTTAATTTTTGCATGATGCGATTGGGAGTTTGATCCTTGAACCGTTTATTTTTTTTGAATCCGCCAGTGGGCGGATTTTCAACAAGCGGCGGAGAATGCACCCTGTTACACTTGTCCGTCAGGAGACGGATCAAAAATCCGCCAACTGACTGATTGAAGCTGCTTTCATACTGCGATCCCTCAACTGGAATTCCTAATTTTTTCAGAACTGTAAAAGAAGTCATAAATGAACCTACCACAGGAAGATTTATGACACATCAAAACTAATTTTCTGAATTGTACAAATTGCTAAAGATGAAGCAGAGGGTTTCTTACCCCTCTACAAACAAAGCTGCTACGGTACATACATATAAGGAAACACCCTTCGACCTCTGCACCAACCAAAAAAGCCCCGGTGAAGGGGCTTTTTCTTACAACACAACAAAGGAGGAGAAAGTGTAGTTTCTTGTTTCGGAGACAGCGGCCCAACAACGCATTTCAAATATTGTTCCCGGGAATTCAGATTAGTAGTAAAAATATGAGTTACTAATTTCTTCGGTACTGTAAATTTTGTCTCAGCCGAGACATTTTTTTTATTCACAATCACCAATCATTGATACGGAAAGGGATTCGTTATGACTGCCCGGCTCGATTCAAAATCCGGATTTTCTCGAACCGTCCTGAGTGTTTTTCTGCTGTTCTCACTGGGATTTTCCCAGGTGTATGTCACTTATCACTGGCATCTGCAGCAGCCCATTTACTGGCCGGAAGTCAGTGCCCTGAATTCCAGCACCTATCAGAAAGCGTGGGAATCCTGGGCCATGAACAATGGTCATCCGGAAAACGATCTGGAGCAAATTTTCGGCTGGCCCGACCGGGTGGCGGTCTATCAGTACCGGGTGCGGGATGCCATCGCCGGGATCGCCGGAACCAACGGCGGTGCGCATGTCAGCTATTCCGGTTGTCTGATTGAAAATGTGCAGAGCCTGGCATTCAACGGCTCCCTGGGCTACTCCGGCGGCTGGGAAAACAATTTTCAGGAAGCCATCGGCTGGCAGACCTCCGGGGGATTCCCGAAACTGGATATCGTCATTTTCCCCTATCACCACGCACTGAGTCCCCTGATTGACGAGGAAGCCCTGCGCAAGGAAATCCAGATTTACAAATCGCTCTATCCCGACATCTGGGACAACAATCCGTCTGTGGGATTTTTCCCGCCGGAAATGTCATTCTCCGAACGAATGATCAAAGTGCTGGACGAAGAGGGCATTGACTGGGTTTTTGTAGGGAATAACCACATTTCACGGGCTTGCGAAAACTTCCCCCTGATTCTCGGCACGGCCGGGGAAAACTGCAATCCGCCCAATCTGGCAGATCAGATCAACCCTCCCCAGTCCAGCTGGTTCTCCAAGCACATTGACCGCGGCTGCACGCCAACCAACGCCTATCCTTTTGCCTATCAGCCCCATTATGCTCAGTACATTGATCCGGATAGCGGATCGGAATACCGGGTGATCGTGGTGCCGGTGGCTCAGGCCATGAGCTGGACGGACGGTTACGCCACTCACGGCACGGAAGATATTGACCAGATTGCCGAAGGAAATGATCCGTCTCATCCCATGCTGGTGGTACTGGCCCATGACGGCGACAATGCCTGGGGCGGCGGCTACAGCTACTATCATGAGGCCGTTCCCAATTTCACATCCCAGGCGCTGTCTTCGGGATATCCGCCCACGGTGGTAAACCAGTATCTCAGCGATCATCCTGTGGACTGGAACGATGTGGTGCATGTGGAAGACGGCAGCTGGGTGAACGCGGATGGTGATTTTGGTTCTCCCGACTTCATTAACTGGAACTGGCCGCCGGTGAATACATCCGGACAGGTGGATATCGCCAACGGCTGGGCGGAAGATATCCGAAACTGGGCCGTGATCACGGCCGCCCAGAACCGTGTTTCCACCGCCGAACAGATTGCCGGAAACGTGAGTATTCCCGCCGTTCAGGATCCCACCATGCATGCTGCAAGTCCGGCGGAACTGGCCTGGCACTTTTTCCTGCCGTCACTCACCAGCGGGTACATGTACTACGGCACATCACTGGATATGGAAGTGAAAGCCACCATCGCCTGCAACAACGCCGTGGAACATGCCGATCAGCTCATCGGCGACGGCTCTGCGGATCAGACCCCGCCCACCATCTGGATTCCCCAGCAATGGCCCCACAACCCCGGGGAAATCGGATTCGGCCCCACCACCGGCTACCAGCAGGTTCAAAATCCCCGGGACTTCTGGGTTTGGTCCTTTGTATATGATGTCAGCGGTCTGGATTCGGTTGAATTCTGCTACCGGCTTGACAATGATGGGGTGAACCCGCTGACCAGCACTCAGAATGAGGTGTACGCTCAGGGCAGCGAAGTGGGAGAGTGGGAATGCCTGCCCATGACACAGCGCGAATTCCCCGCTGAAAATTTCTTCAACGACGGAGCCATCGACTTTTTTGAAATGCCGCAGTATATTGCCGACCAGTATTACATCCATGTCAACGAATCCGCCATTGTGGATGAGGGCGGCGTGCTGGTGGATTATTATGTACAGGCGTCGGACGGCAATGGAAATCTGAAGCGCAGTCCCATCCAGCATACCTGGGTCGGCACCGGGAGCGGTTCTTCCGGGGGAAGTCATGTTTCCTGGGAACCGGATGAGCCGGAAGCCGGCGGTACGCTGCTGATTCAGTACGATCTGGCACAGGGCCCTCTGCCCAATTCCACCAGCCCGGTTCACATCCATATCGGATACAACGGATGGCAGGGAATCCTCTCACCCGATCCTGCCATGACACTGAATCCGGAAAACGAATTATGGGAATACAGCTATGCTGTTCCCTCCTCCGCCACCGCAGTGGATTTCGTGTTTAATGACGGCTCCGGTACGTGGGACAATAACAACGGTATGGATTGGCATGTCACAGTCTCCGGTGGAGTGGAACCTGAGGGATTCGTGATGGACGGCAGCCTGGATGACGGCGCTCAGCTGTTGGGCAGCATCGACGGAAGGGAACTCTACGCGGCCTGGAATGAAGAGCTGCTGTATGTCGCCGGCACTCCTGCCCAGGGAACAGGCACCGATCATTTTATCCTGCTGTCGGACGGCTCCGGCAGTATGACCGCCGCACCGTGGGCCAAAAGCGGACAGACCGCTGAATGGGCGGCCTTTATCGGCAACGAGGAGGAAAACGGATGGGCCGGCTGGTTTGACCAGTCTGCATATTCGAACCTGGCAGCGGGAACGATACTCGAGGGCGAGATTGATATCCTGTCTGAACTGGGCGGATCGGCAGAAACCGTTTTCATCGCGCTGGGTGCCTATCAAAGTGCGGACGGCGGCAGCTTAAGTGCGCAAGTACCCGCAACACTTGACAACAACCTGAATATGGAAATATCCGAATTCTATCCGTTTGATCTCAGCAATAATCCTGATGAATTTCCCGATGTCAATCAGGACGGATCAGTGGATGTGCTGGATGTGGTGCTGGTGGTAGGCATCATTCTGGGGGATATTGAACCCACGCAGCAGCAGCTGGATGATTCAGATCTGAATGATGACGGATCGGTGGATGTCACCGATATCGTGCTGCTGGTGGACTGGATTCTGAACTAATCAGCAAAAAAATTACTCTGTCATAATCTTCAGTTCCGCACGGGGGTTTTCGGGATTAAATTCGTAGACCGTCCGGGATTGATACTGCACTGCGATTCGTCCGGGGCTGATCTGTCTCAGTTCAAAATCTGATCCGTTTTTTTCCAGAAAGACTGGCGGCACAAACCATGTCAGCCAAAGGTCGGAGTTTTTCTGTTTCCGGCATTCCATCCCGATTTCCGCAGGAAGACCTGTCTTTGAATCCATGACGAACACCTCGGAAACAACGTGTAGTTCCAGAACAATTCTTCTGCTGCCGGACCGGAAATTCCAGGTTTGATTCGAAGGTGCTGCATCCTTTTTTACACCTTGGGAATAAAACTCAGGTTTAAACCCTGACTTTTGTCGGGTACTCTCTGAAAACCGGAATACGGACCGGGATTCCACGGGCGGTGCGGCCGCATAACCGGAGGATTCCGCAATCCCATCAAAAGCAGCCACATCCTGTTCAGTCAAATTGGCTCCTTCACCGGAATCCCCTATTATTCTGTGCTCAGACTGAATCATCTCCATTGCCAGTGCCATCGTCTGCAGCGTATCATTCAATAGAATTTGCATTTTCTCTGTCATATGAATGTCGTCAATTCTTTTCGATCCGTATCCCAATCCTTGAATCTGCACGGAATAATCACCGGGAGGAATACCGGAAATCAGAAATTCGCCACTGCTGTCTGTCACCGCTCCCAGCTCCGTGGATTCCAGCCAGACGACTGCTCCCTCCACAGGTTCCAGATCTTCATCAATGATCCGTCCGGTGATCGCCGCATTATGCTGACGGCCTGCAAAAGGACTCTCCGCTGTCAGTTGGATGTTGTCTGGATCCGTCAGTTCTTTCAGGGGCGGAGCTTCCGCCAGAGGTTCAAATTGTTTCTTTTCCCCAGCGGCCGACGGCGGCGGAATGCTTTCTTCCTGTGCAGCAGCCAATCTGTTTCCTGTTTCAGGCTCAGGTTCCATAAGATTCGTTCCCGCGCCGGTCCGTGCGGGCTGCCGAAGGATGTCCTCATCTGCTGATTCTGACTGGTTTCCGGATGGTTCAGAAATTACCGCTTCTTTCCGTGAAATTCCCGAATGCCCCTTTTCAGCGGTCTGCTCCGCTGTTCCTTTCTCCCGGTTCTGCAGATACGTTTCAGTTCCCTCCACGGCAGGATACCCCTGCTGACGATAATATGATATGGCGGTCGGGGTCAGTACAACCACCAGCAGAACAGCTGCCGCGGCGGCAGCCGTCTGCAGGATGCGGATTTGCTTTCGTTTCCGATCCTGTCGTGCCTGTGCCATTATCTCCGCCTTCATTCGGGATTTCCCATCCGCCCGGATTCCTGACAGGAGGATGCGTTCCCGCTCTAATCCCATCCGGCATTCCGGACAGTCAGCCAAATGACGTTCAAATTCCTTAATTTCACCGGATGTCAATTGTTTCAAAAGATACCTTTTCTGCCATTCGGCCTGCCGGTACTTTTCACAATCTTTCATGATCAGCTATCCCTCTCTTCCATCAGCCGGAATACGATTTTCTCCAATTCCTTTTTACATTGATACTTTTTTGATTTCGCCACATTCTCATTGGCCATCTTCAATATCCCGGCAATATTTCGCATGCTGCGTTCCTCAAAATAAAACAGTGTCAGCAGCCTTCGGCAAAGCTCCCCAAGCTGCTGCAGGGCCTTTCTGACAACATCTGTACGGTCATCTTCTTCCGTTTCCAGCAAACCGCCTTCCAGATTGGGAACAACATCTTCCAGCGCTTCTCCAGTTATCCGCTGCTGCTTGCGCTGACGGGCATACCATTTCCGTTTAACCACTCCAATCAGATAGGTGCCGACTCGGGCAGTGAGTTCGAAATCCTCCCGTGCTGAATTCTGCCACAGCACGATAATGGCTTCCTGGAGCAGATCCTCAGCATCCGCGGTGCAGCCGCCGTTTTTCAGGATATGGCTGTGTACCATGCGCCGGTGACGATTGAACAACTCACCCAGAACCCGCCGGTCATTGTTTCGAATCCGCTGCAGAATTTCTGCTTCGCGGGAATAAATTGATTTCAGCATTTACCTTTCAATCATTAATGACATGAATAAACAGATTGTAAATGAAAATTTGAAATGCGGCAGTGAAATCCAGTCAAAAATTACTTCCTGCCGGTCAAACCGCCAAACAAGGTCCGGAGTTCAAATTCAGGAGAATAACATGAAAACATTATCGCAGACAAAAATAACCGGCATCATATTCCTGATGCTTATGTCAATCCTGCCGGCCGGCACCACTAACGGTCAGCTGAAAGGAACCGTGACGGATGCATCAACCGGCGATCCCGTAGTCGGAGCCAATGTATATCTGGAAAACAGCCGCATCGGAGCCGCAACATATGCTGACGGAAAATATCTGCTACTGAATATTCCGCCAGGAATGTACACCGTAATCTGTAAGATGATTGGATATCAATCTGTCAGTTTTGAAAATGTAGAAATCATTGGCGGTCAAACCGCAGAAATACATTTTAAACTGCTGGTTTCAACCATGCAGAGTGAAATGATAAGCGTTGCCCCTCCTCCGGCAAATGACAGCTTTTTTCACAGGGTAGGTGCAATGTTGGACTTCGGAAACAAAAAAGAGCTTACATCAGCGACACTGGCAGCCGAAGCAGGCGGATACCGGGACCACTCCGTGATACAGGATTTCAACACCGAGGAATACGATTTCATTTCTGAAAATACTTTCCTGGATGCGCTGCAGAATCCGCTGTCCACTTTCTCCATTGACGTGGATAATGCCAGTTATGCCAATGTGCGGCGGTATCTGAACCAATACCATTCCATGCCGCCGGCAGATGCCGTCCGCATTGAGGAAATGATCAACTATTTCACGTATGATTATCCTCAGCCTTCGGGGAAAAGGCCCTTTTCCATTACCACCGAGGTGGGTGAATGTCCGTGGGCTCCGGAGCATCAGCTGGTGCATATCGGTCTGCAGGGCCGGAATCCGGACTACAATAATCTTAAGCCTTCCAATCTGGTCTTCCTGCTGGATGTCTCCGGATCAATGGATTCGCCAGAGAAACTTCCTCTGGTAAAGAAAGCGTTTAAAATGCTGGTAAAAGAACTCGATGGAAATGATCGTGTTGCGGTTGTCGTATACGCCGGTGCTGCAGGTCTGGTACTTCAGTCCACGCCTGCACACCGTAAAGATGTGATCCTGGCCGCACTGGACCGTCTCAATGCGGGTGGCAGTACGGCCGGTGGTGCCGGGATCCGTCTTGCGTATCAAACTGCGCTGGAGAACCACATTCCCGGCGGAAACAACCGGGTGATTCTGGCCACGGATGGCGATTTCAATATTGGGACATCATCCACCAGTGAGCTGGTGCGGCTGATCGAGGAAAAACGTCAGCAGGATGTGTATCTCACCATCACCGGTTTCGGAATGGGCAATTACAAGGACGGCCGGATGGAGCAGATCAGCAATGCCGGCAACGGCAATTATTTCTACATCGACAATGTCCGGGAAGCCGAAAAGGTGTTTGTCCGGGAACTGCGCGCCAACATGGTCACCATCGCCAAGGATGTCAAGATTCAGGTGGAGTTCAACCCGGCAGTGGTGGGTGCATACCGTCTCATCGGCTACGAAAACCGAATGCTGGAGGCCCAGGATTTCAATGATGACAAAAAGGATGCCGGTGAACTGGGCGCCGGTCATACCGTCACCGCGCTCTACGAAATTATTCCCGTCGGCCTGCATTCGGATATTCCAACCCATGATCCCCTCAAATATCAGTCTGCCGAACTCAGCGGCAAATCCCGTTTGCAGGAGCTGATGACTGTCAAGCTGCGCTATAAACCCATAGGTGAAGAGACCAGTCTTCTAATTGAAACCGCGCTGGCGGATGAGCACACCCGGCTGAAGCATACATCAGACAACTTTCGTTTTTCGGCGGCGGTGGCGGGATTCGGAATGCTGCTGCGGGAATCGGAATTCTCCGGTGATCTGACCTACGACAATGTTTGGCGGCTGGCACACAGAGCCATGGGCTCCGATACATCCGGTGACCGTCATGAATTCGTCCGAATGGTGGAATCCTGCAAGCTTATGAATTAATTGAACTGCGGTACAGAAATTACTGGATAAACTTATTTTGAGGGAGAATTATTACGATGCGTGACAGAATAAACAGACACAGGTTACTCAGAATATCATCGCTGCTGATTTGGGCAGTTCTGTTGAATTCAGTTTTTGGAAACGGTTCAGTCGGCAGGCTGCAGGGGATCGTGTCAGACAAAGAAAGCGGCGATCCAATTCCCGGCGCACAAGTATATATTGCCGCACTTGAGATTGGAACGATTACTGATATGGATGGAAAGTTTATAATCCTGAATATTCCGACCGGCAAGTATGATATCACCATAAATATGATGGGATATGTGAAGTTCATTCTGCGGGAACTGGAAATTCTGCCGGAAGAAACGAAGCAGCTGGATATCCAGCTTGTCACCAGTTCCATTGAAATGGATGCTGTATGCGTTCGAAGTGGGTCCCGGAACCGATTTCGGGAAATGAGAACCAGCAGTAAAACCACCGGATATTCAGGCAGCGAAAAACAGGGCACCGCTACGGTTGATTCCCATGTAATAGAAACGCTGCCGACTCGGGAAGTCAATGAACTCTGCACCCTGCGGGCCGGTGGTGTGAAAACGGACTCGGAACCAACCAGAATCGGGGATGAGGAAAAATACCACTCATTTCATTTTATTCCGCATGACGACTCCCGTTATCGATCAAATCCAGGCCCTCGGAAAGAACCTCTCACGGCGGCATCCCATAACGACAATGAAGAGTATGTCTATTTCCTGGAATACCTTCAGCGGAGCGGCAGTCTGGGACACGTGAAACATCAGGATTTAAGGGACCGATCCATTGTTCGAATCGTCAATCACGGCGGCCAGCCCATCCAGAATGCTCTGTATCGGATTGAAACCAAATTCCGGCGGGTGCTGTGGGAAGGACGCACCTTTGCAAACGGTGAATCGGTTTTCTACCCGCATGTCATGTTTGAAGGATTTAATCAGGATCAAATGTATCTGACAGTACTGGATAATCAGGGTCATCCATATCACCGGATACCGCTATCCAAAGATCTATACGGAGTGAACACGTTTAAGTACCGCCATGGATATCACCGACCCCGGCAGGCGGATATTTTATTTGTTTTGGATACGACAGGCAGCATGGCGGATGAAATCATGCAGCTGGAGGATACAATATTCGCGATTCATGCCCAGATTCATCAGCGTTTTCCGGACTTTGAGCTGCGGTTCGGTTTGGTTCAGTACAAAGACCGCGGTGATTCATACCGGGTGAAATACGACTGGTTCGCTCATGATATTGATCACTTTCAGCATATCCTGCAGTCCATTGAATGCGGCGGCGGCGGGGACAAGGCAGAGGATGTACAGGCGGCTCTGGATACGGCCCTGCACCGCATGGACTGGGATCCCGAAGCCATCAAAATGGCTTTCCTCATCGGTGATGCCCGGCCTCACCTGAACTATGAACAGTATTTTGATTATGTAGATGCCGCCAAGGAGGCCAATGAACGCGGAATCAAGATTCACACCGTCGGTGCATCCGGACTAAAACCGGCCGGTGAATATATTTTCCGACAGATTGCCGCCCTGACCTACAGCGAATATGTTTTCCTGACTTATGGCGAAACCGGTGAAAGCGACGGCAGCGGTGTGGGAAAAGTCAGTCATCATACCGGTCTCAACTTTGCTCCCACAAATCTGGATCAGGCAATCGTTGATTTGATCAGCCGGGATCTGGGATATCATTCGCAGACGGAATGGGTTCAGGACATTCCGGAACCCAAAATCCCGATGCAGGAAGAGCATTACAAACGGCGGCTGGATAATCTCTGGTCCCAGATACTGGATCAGCTGTCGGCGGAAAACGGAACCACAGGCATTCTTCCGCCATTTGAATGTGCCGATGACGAACTGCAGGAACTGGCGGATTATCTGCGCGGACTCAGCACCATTACTCTCAGCGGCAGCAGTGATATTCAGTTGGTGGACAGGGATCATCTGGATAAGATCCTGGCAGAGAAAGCCTTTCAGGAGACCGGTCTGGCTGGAGACGAAAAATGGCCGATGGAGCTGCTGCCCGGTGACATCCTGCTGCTGGGAGAACTGAGCCGAACCGGTGTGGAGTCTATGCTGCTGGCCCGGGCAGTGGAGCCGGACACGGGACGCATTATGGCCGCAGCCAGAATTCGGCTTTAGCCCGGATATTTCATGAGACTTCGTAATGAGATGATGAAAATGATTGATTCTACAAGGCATATGAAGAAAAATGAGTGAAATCGTACTGGACAGTACGTTGAAAACATTTTTCGAGTATAACGCTGTAGAATTGAGCAGATCCATCATCGTCCGGAAAATGCGAAGCATTTTACGCATAGATATTCTCATGAAATATTCGGGTTAGGGGTGATTGGCTTTACGAGGTAAGAGAAAGGGACGGAATACTACAGTAAAACAGAAGACCGGCAGAATCCGGAACGTCCATTAAGAGGGGGGACTGATCCGGATCCTCCGGTCCTGCATTCTCAGCTGTTCAGGGGGCTTATTTGCCCATAAAGTATTTCAAATACTTGTTGTCTGTTGACAGAATGACCCTTGTCGTGGTGTCCAGGGTGGCTTCGTAGGTTTCCAGAGCTTTCAGGAAGTTGTAGAAATCCGGTGCCTGTTTGTACGTATCGGCATAAATTCGAACGGCTTCTGCATCGGCATTCCCGCGAATCGTCTGTGCTTCCAGATATGCCCCGGACAGGATTTCTTTTTTGCGCTGTATCTGAAGACCCAGAATTTCCTGTTTCTTTCCCTGGCCCTGAGCACGATATTTTTCAGCAATCCGGTTTTGCTCGGAGATCATTCGGTTGAAGAGTTTTTCCTGCACTTGTGGATTGTAGCTGATCCGCTTGACCTGAATGTCAATGACCTCAATTCCCATATCCACATCGGACAAATTCTGGGTGACATTGTTCAGGACATTGCCGATGATATCCAGACGGGCACCGCCCCGCTGGGACAGTTCCTGATCTTCCAGTTCCTGCTCCGTCATGGTCTCGTCCTGGGTTTCAACATCATGCATGGTCATGGCCCGGTTGGTGCTGCGGATGATTTCGATCATCACCCGATTGGTTATTTCATCCCGAATGGCACCGTTAATAATGTCATCAATACGGGACTGGGCGATCATTTCATTTTTAGCAGATTTATAAAACTTGAGAGGATCTGAGATTACCCACCGGGCAAAAGCATCGATGTAGATGAACTTGTTGTCTTTGGTGGGCATTTCATTTGCATCGCCGTCCCATTCCATGATCCGTTTTTCAAATTTGATCACTTTGTGCAGGAAGGGCATTTTGAAATGCAGTCCGGCGTCCGTGACCGCTCCGCCAATGGGTTTGCCGAACATGGTGACAACTGCCTGTTCCACCTCGTGGACGGTAAAAAGCGAACCGGATAAAATGATAATAGCCAGCGCTGCGATGATGACAAGTAATACATTCCGCATTATTTACCTCCCTTCCCGTCCAGATTCAGAAGGGGCAGAACACTTTCGAGCCTTGAATCTATGATGGTTTTTTCAGGAATCCGGGCCAGTACTTTCTCCATGGTTTCATAATACAGACGATCCTGAGTGATGTCCGGGGATTCCTGATACTCCTTAAGCACCGCTGCAAACAGGGCCACATCACCTTTGGCGTTATTCACCCGTTCGATAGCGTATCCTTCGGCTTCCTTGATCATTTTGGCGGCTTCACCTTCTGCCCTGTAGATTTCCTTATTGTACCCCTGACGGGCTTCGTTTACCAGAGTTTCCTGCTCCTGTTTGGCCCGGTTTACTTCGTTGAACGAATCCGCAACCGGTGCCGGCGGCAGTACATCCTGGAGCTGTACCAGCTGAATATCGATGCCTGCCTCGTAGGAGTCCAGAATTTCCTGCATTGCAATTTCCGCATGATCAGCCACCATCTGCCGTTCAGATTCCACCACCTCATGGAAGCTGCGGTCACCGATCATCAGTCGCATCGTTGATTCTGCCACGTCTCGAATGGTGTTTTCCACATCCCTTACCTTGAACAGGTATGCTGCCGGATCCTTGATGTTATACTGAACAATCCATTTTACCTCAGCAATGTTCAGATCTCCTGTCAGCATCCAGGATTCATCCCTGAAATCACCCTTTTTCTTAATGCTTCGAATTCCAGGCTGAAGGGTTTGAAAACCAAATTCCTCCTTGTACTGATACGCCACCTTTACTTTGTACACCTTATCAATACCGTAGGGCAGCTTCAGATGAAGGCCGGGTTCGGTGATTCCTGCAAATTTTCCAAAACGAAGAATGACGGCATTTTCGTTGGCCTCTACCGTATAAAAGGATGAAAACAGAACCACCCCGCCAAGTATTATTATCACTGCCAGAAAGAGCAGTTTCCATGGGACTTCCGGGATGTTGATGGTGTTACCATCAATATTAATTCTACGTGCCATAAGCGATCTCCTCTCATTAGTGTCAAAAACTGATTTGACTGCCGGTAATATTACAACCTGCAGTAATGGTCAGGGAAGCAATACCGATTTTGGTGTCTGCTGAATTGCAGCAGGGATTCACTGCCTGCAAACTTCGCACAACACAATATACCCATAGAAATCATGACAAGTTGTCGGATTAAATATATCCCCTTAAATTGAGCAGTCTGGCGGATGCAAGATTCTGGTGCTGTCATTCGTCCATCATCAAACCAATTAAAGCAGGAAATACTGAAAATTATGAAGATCAAGTGTTTACATCAATGGATTCAGACAGGCGTTATGGGATTTTTAATATTGATGATGGTCCAGGCCTGCAGTCGTACAGAAACATCCGGATCCGAATCGATAGGATCAGAAACAGCTGACAAACCGGTGAATGAGGCAGGACCGATCCCGGAACCGGCGATCGACAGCCCTTCGGTTCAAACAGAAGAGATTCAAGATCAGCCAGTTCTCCAGACAGAACAGTCTGTGGAAGCAGAGCAGAGTTATGATGATCAAGCCGTTCAATCCGAATACAGCGTTGTCACCATGACTTTGACCCAAAACGTTCAGGACCGTGAACCGGTGGATTCATTGAAAAAAATATCAGTCAAGGCCGGGCATGTTTATACCCATACCGCAGTAAAATCGAAAAAAGCGGGCAGAATCTATCACATCTACAAGTTTGGAGATACTGAGCTGGCAAAAGTCCCTTTGGCTGTGGGGGCATCATCTGCATGGCGTACATGGAGTTCAAAAACACTGCATTCCGCATGGGTGGGAACCTGGACGATTGAGGTCAGGGGTGAAAATGATCAGCTGCTGGCAGTCCGCTCCCTTGAAGTAACCAGATAATATTCAGACTTGATGCAGTGGTTGAGTCAGCTTCCCACGCAGGGTGATGATGAGTGGGTTGAGGAGTCGTCATCCAACAAACAGACCATTCATTGATCGTTATCCCCATATCCTGATTTCTTTCGTTGTTCGCCATCCGAATCGTAGTTCAGAATGCATAGTATTAATAGAACAGGAGTACTCAAAACAAGATATTTACCCCAGCAGATGTGAGCTGAAGGAACTTGGGATTGCTGCATCCTGAATCCCATGCCTGCGCTATTTTCCCGGGAGTGGTGGGGGTTTGGGATGGGTGAACGTTTGGCCTGGTAAAATAGTGAAATGGTGTATTTGTTCTGTCTGACTTCGATGGCAGGGAGCAGTTTTGTCGTCAGTGGTCTGTGGTCAGAGCAAGGTCTTAAAAGTATAAGTATTATCGCGCATTCAGGACAATTTCAGACAGTCTGATCAGAAGAGCAGACTGCCGAGATTGGATGTTTCATGGTGCGAATGAGATGTTGTTGTTCGAGTCCCGTCTGATTTTCGACGGGACGAGTTAATCTCAATGAATTTCCCCGCCCGTCAGCTGACGGGACGGGGTATCATTAGTGATATAATCATTTTTCATTTCGCCGCCACGCCAAATGGCGGATTTTCAACAAGCGGCGGGGAATGCACCCTGTTACACTTGTCCGTCAGGAGACGGATTAAAAATCCGCCAGCTGGCGGATTCAATGAAACATTCAATCGAGATGAAATTGGACTGCTGCGCATGTTCTTTTGGTTCTTTTCTTCGAAGAAAAGAACATTCCATTTCAGAGAAATTCATTGCACTGCAACTGCGTTTGGGCTTGGCAGAATGGTGAAAGAGTTTATTGGTTGAATCGTTGAGCAGTACTTCCCCAAAGGGTGATGTTGTGTGGGTTGAGGAGTCGTCAGTCGAACAAACAGACCATTCATTGATCGCTATCCCCATATCCTGATTTCTTTCGTCGTTCGCCATCCGAATCGTTGTTCAGAATGCATAGTATTAATAGAAGAAGAGTACTCAAAACAAGATATTTACCCCAGCAGATGTGAGCTGAAGGAATTTGGGATTGCTGCATCCTGAATCCCATGCCATGCGCTATTTCCCCGATAATGCCATATGGCAACTGGAAGCAAATCTTATTTTG
>CAZGNZ010000030.1:0-56528 GCA_964527215.1 uncultured bacterium
ACTATGCATTCTGAACCGCAATCCGGACGGGCAATCGTGGGTAGATTGTCAACAGAATATTGGTAACCGATCATCAGGGACTGCATTCCCGGCTGACTACTGCCAATTGGCGACTTTCCGTTCCAACTCAACCAATCACCAATTCACCATTACACCATTATACGATTTTTTCTGCGCCCAGCATTCTGAGATTTCTGCAGAGTTTTAACGCAGGAAATGAGAGAATTTTCTCAGCCTATACTGTGAAATTCCGATTGTTTTTCGGTCAGGATTATTTTAGAGACGGCAGGATAATCAGTATACAGATTTTTCCAGAATACCCATGACCAGACTGGCGAAATCAGCTTTTACACGTTCAGTGGTTTCAAGAACTTCAGTGTGGGTCAGCGGCTGATCGGCGATACCTGCAGCATAATTCGTAAGGCACGAGATTCCCAGCACTTCCAGATTCAGCTCCAGGGCCTTGGCGATTTCCGGCACTGTGGACATGCCCACTGCCGCCCCGTTGACTTTTCGAATCTCGTTAATTTCGGCGGGGGTTTCATAGGTCGGACCGGTGGTCCAGCAGTAGGTTCCCTCGTGCAGAATCAAGTCCAGCCTGGCCGCAACTGACCGGGCCTGCCGGGAAAGATTTGATTCCGGGACTGGCATTGGTTCAGGAGTTCGACAATTGTCTCTGAAGGTGAAATCGGCAATGTGACTGATAAGCATCAGCTCACCGGGATGCCAGTCGGGACGAGTGCAGCCAGCCGCATTGGTGATAATCACCTGCCGGCAGCCAATCCCGCTGAACACATCGATTGGCAATGTAACAATATCCAGCGGATGACCTTCATAATAGTGGAACCTGCCCCGGGCACAGATGACAGGGGTGCCTCCCGCCGTCCCGCATGTAAATTCACCTACATGACCCTGAATGGACGGCTGGGGATACCCGGGAATATCAGCGTAGGAGATTGTTACCGGATTATCCAGCTGACCGGCAAACTGATTCAGTCCAGAACCCAGAACCACGGCTGTCTGGGGCGTAAACGGTATTTCATTTTCTAAAAATTCGAACATGGCATTCATTCCGTATCCCTCGAAATTTCAGTGATAAACTTTATTAACATGATCCAGCCGCCAGCTGCCCGCAAGCCGCTGCAATGTCCTGACCTTTGCTCCAGCGCACCAGCACGCGGTATTCCGATTGATTGTCGTACATGATTCGGGCAAAGCGTTCGATCCGCGCCGAATCGGGACGCTGAAACAATCCATCGGATTCATTATAGGGAATCAAATTGATTTTGCATTGAATGCCCTTCAGCAGCCTGACCAACTTCCAGGCAGCTTCCTCGGAATCATTGATATCCTTCAACATAACATATTCAAACATGACCAAACGTTTTTTCTGATTGGCAATGATTTTGGCAATGCGCAGCAGCTCATTGATTGGCCATTTACGTGTCACCGGCATGATGCGGCTTCGAATTTCATCATCCGGTGCATTGAGTGAGATAGCCAGTTTATACCGTCTTCCCTCATCCAGAAAGCGTTCAATACCGGGAATAATCCCAGCCGTTGACAGGGTGATGCGGTTGGCCCCGAGATTGAATCCCCGCTCATTGTGAAAAATATCTGCTGCCGTCATGACATTATCATAATTCAGGAACGGTTCTCCCATCCCCATAAAAACCACATTTGTGATGGATTGATCGGAATGGGCCCGCACCCAGATCAGCTGATCCACAATCTCACCTGCTGACAAATTCCGTTTGAGCCCCATGGTACCGGTCGCGCAGAATGTACAGCCCACATTGCAGCCCACCTGGGATGAAATGCAGACTGTGTGGCGGTTCCCGTCAATCATTGAGACCGCTTCGATGTACTGATCATCTGCGGTTCGGAAAAGGATTTTCCGCGTCGGCTCATCTTCAGAAACCGATATTTTTGCAGCATCCAGAGTCTCAAACGATACATTTTCGGCAAGGTATTCCCTGAAGCGCCGGGTGATGTTTGTCATTGCATCCGCATCTGCAGCACCATGACGATACATCCACTCATACAGTTGAACGGCCCGGTACCGGGTCTGATTATGCTGGGCACACCAGTCTTCCAGTTCAGGCAGAGACATTCCCTTCAATACGGTTTTTTGATTCAATGATTTTTCCTGAGTTTTCAGCCGGCATGCCCTCTGCATGCGAGGATTCGGTTTCTCGACAGAATATGCATCCGGGCAGATTTCAGCGGAACCAACCCGGATTCCAACCATTGGGAAATATTACAGGTTCTTTAAAAGCCGCCACAAGAATTTTTAATTGGACCGCTCTTACAAGGCCCGTTAGATTCGATCCCAAAATTCAAAGGAATTCTATGGATAATGTCAAGCTCGTGGAGCAGCTTCACCAGCAAAAATCTGAGCTGTTCAGCGAAATTGGAAAAATCATCGTCGGACAGCAGGATATCATCGAACAGCTGTTTGTCGCGTTGCTGTGCCGGGGGCATGTCATACTGGAAGGAGTCCCGGGACTGGCTAAAACGCTTCTGATACAGACCCTCTCCGATGTGCTGGATCTGTCATTCAGCCGCATTCAGTTTACGCCGGACCTGATGCCGTCGGATATCACCGGCACCGAGATTATTGAAGAAAGCACCGAGACCGGTCGCCGGGAATTTAAATTCTATCGCGGACCGGTTTTCGCAAATATCATCCTCGCTGACGAAATCAATCGAACACCGCCCAAAACCCAGGCTGCTTTACTGGAGGCCATGCAGGAACATAAAGTGACTGCCGGCGGCACCACCTATACCCTGGATGAACCATTTTTTGTATTGGCCACTCAAAATCCCATCGAACAGGAAGGCACCTACCCGCTGCCGGAAGCCCAGCTGGACCGCTTCATGTTCAATCTGTTCATCAGATACCCTTCTTCCGCAGAAGAGATGGATATTGTCAAAAACACAACGGGTCATCATACACCGGAACTGGAAAACAAACTGGTCCGGGATGATTTGATGAAGTTCCAGGAACTTGTTAAAAATGTTCCTGCGGCTGATAATGTTATAGAGTATGCCGTGAACATCGTCGGCATGACCCGGCCGGATGATGAACGTGCACCGCAGTTTGTGAAAGACTGGCTGGACTGGGGGGCCGGTCCCAGGGCCAGCATGTACCTGGTTTTGGGAGCCAAAGCCCGGGCGGTTCTCGACGGTCGGCCCACTCCCGATATCTCGGATGTCCAGGCTATTGTCAAACCCGTACTGCGTCATCGGATCATTCCCAATTTCACTGCCGAAGCTGACGGCATCAAAACCGATGATATTCTTGAACGGCTGATTAAACAGTAATCCTTCAGCTTCCGGAGCCTGTCCATGGCAAAATCACAGTATCTGACACCGGAAATCATTTCACGTCTGGATAATTTATCCCTCCGCGCCCGAATGGTTGTGGAGGGGTTTATTGTCGGTCTGCACAAAAGTCCCTACCACGGATTTTCTGTAGAGTTTTCCGAGCACCGGGCCTACGGACCCGGGGATGAGATTCGTCATTTGGACTGGAAGCTGTGGGGCAAAACGGACCGGCTTTATGTAAAGCAGTTTGAGGAAGAAACCAATCTGCGCTCATATCTGCTGCTGGATCAGAGCAAATCCATGGATTATACATCCGGAGCCATGTCTAAATTGCATTATGCTCAGACCCTGGCTGCCTCGTTTGCCTACCTGATGCTGAAACAGCAGGATGCGGTGGGACTGACTGTATTCGATTCCAAAATTCGTGCTCAGATCCCATCCAGGTCAAAAACCAGTCATCTCAATGTTTTGCTGGGACAAATGCAGAAGCTGACACCGGGTCCGGAGACGGAGATTGCCCCGGTGCTGCATCAGTCGGCAGAAGCCATCAAAAAACGGGGACTCATTATTCTCATTTCCGATCTGCTGGATGATGCGGATTCCGTGATCAACGGGCTGAAACATTTCCGTCATCGGGGACATGAGGTCATCGTGTTCCATATTCTTGATCCACAGGAACTGAAATTTGAATTCCGGGACCGCACCCTGTTCCGGGATATTGAAACCGGCGCGGAGATCATCACCGAACCCTGGCATATTCAGCGGGATTATCAGAAAAGCATTATGGAATTCTGCCGTCATTTCCAGCAGCGCTGCCGCCGGAACAGAATTGACTACATCCGCCTCACCACCGACCAGCCTCTGGATTTCGCTCTGGGCGAATATCTGATCAAACGCAAGCGCATCGGCTGAAGAACCAGTGCCGCAATAAGATTCTCAATCTCATCGAATAATTCATTTCGCCCACATCACTGTACAAATTCGGGCAATCGACTGTTTTAGCCCGAATATTTCATGAGAAATCTATTCCGATGATGGATCTGCTCAATTCTACAGCGTTATACTCGAAAAATGTTCTCAACGTACTGTCCAGTACGATTTCACTCATTTTTCTTCATATGCCTTGTAGAATCAATCATTTTCATCATCTCATTGCGAAGTCTCATGAAATATCCGGGTTAGGACCTGCTGATTATCTTCCCGGCAGGCGGAATGATGGATGATCATTCTCCTGCTCATTCCTTTTCTCGGAACATCAAAAATATTTTGCAAACTCAAACAAAAGGGTTTTTTGAAACCAAAAAAAGGGCAGCCGCAGCTGCCCGAAAAATCGAATCCGCCGGATCAGTCTGGTTGAATCAGACTGCATCCTGTTGAAAAACGGTCTCAGTCCATCATATCCCGAACAGAAGGAATGTATGTATCATCCAGGGTGGATATGGACAGGCGAACCTGTTTTACGGCATCGCAGCCGCCCAAATCCTTAATTTCCAGGTCACAGGCCTGACTGAAATAATCTTTGGCTTCGTTGTAGTGCCGGCGGCATTCCATAAACTGATTGTAAATATCAGACAGCTTGTCCTGATCCCGCTCACTGCTTTCAATAATACTCAGATACTCTCTTCGAGCCGGTTCAAATACATCATTTGCCAAAATCTGATACAGCACGCCAACATTGTAGTAGATGTCCGGATCATTGGGATATTCACGCATGGCCTGCATAGAGGTTTCAATGGCCTGATCGTAATCTTTCAGATCAATGTAGGTTTGTATCAGCTTTCGCAGGATGGGACCGGGATTGTCACAAATCCCCAAAGCTTTTTGATACATCTCTGCAGCCCTTTCCTGCTCGTTATTCCGGGAATAGATATCTGCCGCAGCCTGAACCACATTACAGTTCTCAGGAGCCACTTCAATCCCTTTCTGAATGGTGCTGGCGGCTTTGCCCTTTTCTCCCTGAACCATATAGAGGTTGGCCAGAGTGCCGTAGGTGTCACCGTTATCCGGCAGCATGCGGAGGGCCAGTTCAAATGAGGATATGGCACTTTCAAAATCCTGGTCCTTGTACGAATCCACCCCGCTGTTGAATATTTTACTCCAGGCTGCGTCGCGATAGAGAACAATGGCATCAGACACTGTCCGAATCCATTTATCATCAACAGTGTAAAAACTTTCCAAATTCTGATCAGGATTCCGCCTGAGTGCTTCTTCAAACATATCCAGCATTTCTTCATAGCGGCCCTGCTCATAATACACTTCCTTGCCCAGCAGATAGGGAACCAGAGCATTTTCAGGCTCAATATTCATGGCCATTTTGAAAAATTCTTCTGCCTTCTCCAGATTGTTTTCGTTGACATACATCTTGGCCGATGTGAATTCGGGACTGTTACAGGCAACTGTCCACAATGCCAAAAGCAAAAACATGGCTAGTTTTGTCAATTTCATCATAATGAATTCCTTTTTAATATTAAAACTTCATTTGATCTTTAATGACGCGGCGCCGTTCTTCCAGTGTTTCCGGAGCGGCCTTCAGCAGGCCTTCCAATCCATATCCGGACACAGTAAATGAGGCTGTTGCCGCACCGGTGATCACCGCCTCAACCAGATCATGAGGTCCAAATTTTGAGAGATGACTGATAAAACCGCCGGCAAAGCAATCACCGGCACCGGTTGGATCCACAACCTGATCCAGCTTGAAAACAGGGACCTCCACTTCAATACCGTCCCCGAAAATTAATGCACCTTTCGCGCCCATCTTGATAATGACGGTTTCAGGTCCGGCTTTCCGCAGTTTTGATGCGGCTTCCGATAAACTCGCGGCTTCCGTGATTTGAAGGGCTTCTTCGTCATTCAGCAGGAAAATCCGTATTTTCCCGATAACTTCCCACAAATTTTGATTGGTCGTGCTGATCCATAAATTCATTGTATCCGCAATGGTATATTTCGCGTCCGGCACCTGATCCAGCACAGACAGCTGCAGCTCCGGCTGAATGTTGCCCAGAAAAACAAAAGGGGATTTGAGAAATTCACTGCAGATAATTGGCTGAAAATCCTTAAAAACACCCAATCGGGTAAACAGTGTTTCCCGAGTACCGAAATCAGCGGGATAGCGGCCGCCCCATTTGAATGTTTCACCCTCCCGCTGCTGCACGCAGCTCATATCAATGCCGCGCTCCGTCATCATGTCCCAGGCAGACTTTGGAAAATCATCGCCCACCACTCCAATCAGCCGAACCGGTGCGTGAATGGAAGCGGCAACCGCAAAATACGTCGCAGACCCACCCAGGATTTCAGGACGGCTGCCGGAGGCCGTTTCAATGGTGTCAATGGCAATAGAGCCGACGGCAAGTATCGGTTTTTCTGAACTCATAAGGCGTTAATTTTAGAAAGAATTCCGGGTGAAAACCAAGTTGGATTAGTCTATCCGAAATTCCTAAAATTCAAGTCATGGCACACCTGGAATACTGTTCAAACTGCGGAGCAAAAAACAATTACGGTGAACATAATGGAAATCTCCGCCACTACTGCTCCAAATGCGGAGCCGTTCATTACGAGAACCCCAAACCCGCCTCCACCCTGATTTGTCCCAGAGATAATACAATCCTCCTGGTAAAACGGGCTTTTGAACCGGCCAAAGGATGGTGGTGTCTTCCCGGCGGATTTATCGAGCTGAAGGAAACCCCGGAAGATGCAGGTATTCGGGAGCTGAAGGAAGAAACCAATCTGGATGGGAAAATCAACCGGTTTCTCGGTCACTGTTCCCATTTCAATACCATGTTTGGTGACATCCTTCTGATGGGTATGGTCGTTGATGTTCCGGATTTTTCCAATCTGAGCTGCGGGGATGATGCCTCCGATGCCCAATTTTTCAGTCTGGACAACCTTCCGAAACTGGCATTTCCCTGCCATGACAAATTTGTAAATATATACCGCAGTCAGATCAAGTCAGAATGTTGAAACTCCTCGTCATCTATGGTCCCAACCTGAATCTGCTGGGCTTGCGGTCTGCACACCTCGGGCAGCGCCTGACCCTGGATAAACTGAATCGGGCCCTGCGCAGGCATGTGAGGGGACCCGATACCGAACTTAAAATCCATCAGACACAGGATGAAGCCCGGGCCAGCGTCATCGTTCAGAGACAGCGCAATCGGGTTGACGGAATTCTGCTGGTTCCCGGTCCCTGGCAGTATCAGGGCCATGTTCTGCGGGATACCCTTGAACTGATCAAAAAGCCTGTGGTCATTGCCGCTTTTGAAACCATTTCTGATTCTGTATTCCAAAATTTCAGACAGGTGACGGATTCCGATCTTCAGAAAGCCTGTATCAATGCGCTGAAGCTGCTTGAGAGCATCACAGAACCAGACAAATAATCCATATCCATCAGCACTTCTACACTTTCGAATGTTCCCGTTTTGACAAATACTGAATGTCATCATGGGAACAGTAACCAATGTGTCTGAAAAATTGCAGGGATTCCTGATTCCAGTCTTCCACAAGGCACGCGGTTATCCGGATACCCATGTCATTTAAAGCGGATTCTACTTCCTGCACCATTCTGCGGCCGATACCGGATTTGCGATATTCAGGATGAACGGCCAGACGGTTGATCCACCCTTTGCGTCCGTCGTGCGTTCCAAACACGGCAGAAATCAGTTTATCGCGGATCAGTCCCACACGAAACACCGTACAGCCCCGCTCAAGCTCCGCCGCCACCGCATCCCTGGAATCCCTGCCTTCCGGCCTGAAGGGCAGGCCGCATTCCTGCCACAGCTGCACCACGCCGTCATAATCAGTCATTGCAAACGAACGGATGGTTACGGATTCCGCTTTCATCCAGTCTCTCCCATTTCAAGATTCTTCGTGTCAATCACGGATTGGAAAAGAATCACGGCCGGTCCTTCCAGCCAGACCTGCTGCCATTGTTCATCAAAAACAACCTGAAGCATTCCACCCGGCACCTGAACCTGAACCGGACTTTTCAGTCCCAGCTCCCGGGCAGCGTGAAAAACCGCCGCCACGGAACCGGTCCCGCAGGACATCATAAAACGCTCTATTCCTTTTTCATACGTTCGAACCCGAATCCGGTTGGCATCCAGCTTTTCGAAAAAATTCACATTGACACCTCGGGGTGCAAACATAGGTGAGTGCCGGATTTGCGGAGCCTCCCGCTCCACAAGTTCATCCCTGAAATCTTTTACCTGCGTCACGAAATGAGCAGCCCCTGAATCCACATGGCACCCAACGTAACCCGCCACATCCACCGGACCTGTTTTATACACCGGAGGGGTCATTTTCAGCTGTATCCGGTCAGCGGAATGGATGCGAAGCTGATGAGGTCCGTCCCCTCCCATAAAGGAAAATTCGGTTCCAGACCCTGAACGTTCCCGCATGAGCAAACCGGCACACCGGGCCCCGTTGGCACACATGGTTTCCCATGAACCGTCAGAATTGAAATAGTCCATTTTGAAATCGAATCCCGGAACGGAAGACAAAATCAAAACAGCATCGGCACCAACACCGGTTCGTCGCCGGCAGATACTGGAGATAAATTCCGGATCTCGAATAATGGGAGGACAGCCACTTTCCAGGAAAATGATGAAATCATTTCCGGTACCATGAGCTTTTACAAATGGAATTTTCATATTTGATCAAATTTAAAGATTTCAGGTCAGGTTCGAGTGTTTCAGGACGAACAGGGCGCGGCCGATTTGTTTGACGCTGGTTTTGTTGTTTTCTTTCATCCTGTTTTCATTAAACTCAAGCACAAATCCTAACGGCAATTCAGCTATTTTGACGATGCAAATAAATACGGATCCACATCATGATTGAATACACCATCAGCGCCGGCATCGGGTACGCACTAGGAAGTTTACAGTCGGCTTACTTCCTGGGTAAATGGTACCTGAAACTGGACATCCGGCAGCATGGAACCCACAACATTGGTGCATCCAATGCCACGGTAGTCCTGGGCCGAAAACTGGGATTCATCACACTGGTCATGGATATTTTCAAGGCGCTTCTGACTGTCATTCTGGTCCGGCTGATTTTCGGCAGCAATTCGGATCTTCTTTTCTGGGCCGGAAGCTGGGCAGTACTGGGTCACATTTTCCCTGTTTACCTGGGTTTTAAAGGCGGCAAGGGAGTGGCCAGCCTGCTGGGGATGCTTATCATCGTGAACTGGCAGCTGGGACTGACAGCCGCTGGAATATTACTGGCCGTAACCTTTCTGACAGACTACATTGCCCTGGGTGCCCTGATATTATACGGCACCCTTCCCATTCTGCTGATGATCCACCATTTCTCTATGCTTTCCATTCTCATGTCCCTGCTGCTTCTCCTCATCGGGATATGGAAACATATCGACAACCTGGAGCGCATCAAAAACAGGACAGAACGGAAAGTCCGCCGAACGTTGAGCAGTAAGATTTCGCGAGAGCACTGACCAAAATAAATCTTGCAGTCCGTTACAAATCACGATTTAAAAAATCGATTTTCGAATATCCAGTGTCAATCATGAAATCGCTTCACCGGAAAGTCTTAACAGCTGTTCTTCTGTCTGACTCATCAAAGTTTTCATTTGGTCTTTAGAATTGCCATCTCCTGTGGGTATTGGCGAGCCAAACCGAATGGTCACAGGACCCGGCATCATGATTTTTCGGTTCTTTGGCTTAAACCGGTAGGCCCCTTCGATCCCGATAGGCAAAACAGGTGTTCCTGTATTGATTGCCAGATGAAATCCTCCCTTTTTCAGCGGTCCCATTTTCCCGGTCAAAGTGCGCGTGCCTTCCGGTAAAATGACCACATGATATCCTTTCTGGTGGATGACTTCCTCTGCCTGGCGAATTCCCTGAACGGAATGCGAGCGGTTTCCACGGTCAATTGAGATGGCACGATACCGTTTCAGGACCGTTCCCCAGATGGGATACTTGTAATTATACTGCGCAACCACACCGGTAAACTTCCCCTGAACCACCGAAGCTGTAAGAAAGGGATCTATAAAGGAACTGTGATTGGCCATTACCACAAAGGGACCCCCTTCGGGAAACTTCCCTTCCAGGCGCACTCTTACACCAAGAGCAAAAAGCAGGAAACGGGCCATCTTTCTGGCTGCCGGATATCGAATGCCGCACCCCATAAAACTCAGAGGCAGCAGAATCGATGCGGCAATCACCATAGCGGCAACACCGGTACATGAAAAGAGAAATGATACTATTCGCTTATAATCCAATTCAGATAACCAGCCTTTATGATTTTATGTGAGATAACAAATCAGGAGAAAGACGCGCCATGTCTGATTACTGGTGAATCAAATGGGTTGAATCCCAAAGCAGCCCCTGAACCAGGAATTCCGTGTCAGGCCGCGTAAAGCCCAACCGGGCACACTTGTCCGCCCTGCCTGCAGATTTCTTGTTCGTACAGGCGGGAAGCTGACAGATTAGAATGGGTTTTGAATCGGAATCAGGGGAAACAGCTTATGATTGGCTTTTGGAAAGGCCAGTGAATCAAACTGACTGCGGTCCAGCCAGCGCCATTCCGCGCACCCAATGGGTTGGGGACGGCCGCCCACAAACCGGCAGTTGAATGCTGTCATATCCAGGGTGAAATGAGTGTATGCATGCCGAATGCACCCGATCTCGGACCCAACCAATATTTCAATTCCCAGTTCTTCTCGCACCTCCCGTACTACACATTCCTCAAGTGACTCGTGAATTTCCTGCTTTCCACCGGGAAATTCCCACAGCCCGCCCAGTAATCCACCAGGTTTTCGCTTTGCCACCAATATTTCTTCACATTTCCAGATAACGCCAACTACAATATTTTTATGCGGTTTTGATTTCCGCTTGTATTTGACCGGATATTTATCCACAGAGTTATCCACATAAGCGCCGCAAAAAGCATTGACGGGGCAGTTGCCGCAGTCCGGCTTTGCTGCCCTGCAGAGAGTCCGCCCAAGGTCCATCATCGCCTGGTTAAAATCACCGGGTCTATGTGACGGGATTCGATCTGTGAGAAACCGGATGACAATATCCCGACACTGATCGGGGGGCTGATCCAGCTTCATGACTCGTCCGATAATGCGGTTCACGTTTCCATCCACTGCAGGAAGCGGATGTTGAAAAGCAATGGACTGGACGGCCGCACAGATATAGGGACCCACACCCTTAAGCTGTCTGAATAATTTCGGGTGCGCCGGAACGGATCCCTGGAAATCGGACATGACTGTTCGACAGGCATCCATGAAATTTCGAACCCGGGAGTAGTAACCCAGTCCTTCCCACAATTTCATCAGCTCATCCGGATTGGCCCGTGCAACAGATTCAACATCGGGAAACCGTGCGATCCAGCGCTGATAATACGGAATAACCGTCTGGACCTGGGTCTGCTGGAGCATGACTTCCGACAGCCAGATATGATAGGGATTCGAACTTCCGCGCCACGGCATCGGATTTTCCCGCCGGTCATACCATTTCAGCAGCGAAACCGCAAATGGATTCATTTCATTCATCATCCCGTCAGATGGGTCTGTTGTCAATAGAACTGAGTAATTCCGGTGTAATTTCAGCAAGATGCCGAATGACTTTATGAGCAGGCGGCATCTGATCCACCGGAACAGAGCCGGTCAATGCTATCACGCCGGCACCGGCATTCAGTCCGGCCCGAATACCATGAATTGAATCCTCAATAACCACGCATTCCGATGGGCTGACATTCATCATCTCCATCATTTTTAAATACGGTTCGGGATGGGGCTTCCCCTGACGAGTCATCCCGCCCCAGACTATTTGTGAAAAATAACGACGCAGATTCAGTTTCTTATCCACATATTCAAACAAATCCCTGGGGGTTGCGGTCACCAGTCCGAACGCAAACTGCTCTCTCATTCGGTGTGCCAGCTGTTCAAATCCGGACATATAATCCAGTTTTTCAGCAAACACTTCCAGAACATATTCGCGGCCTTTGATCCGCAGGATTTCCGCATCTTCCCGAATATGGTATCTGTCCCGGACCAATTTGTAAAACCCCTCCTCGGTTGAGCCCCTGAACAGCGCCCAGTCAGATTCGGGTACGGATACACCGTACTCTTCAAACAAGCGCAATTCACCCTGCTGATACAGCGGTTCACTGTCAATAACCACCCCATCCATATCAAATAGCATAGCAGATATTGCCAAAGCAGTTTCCTTTTCTGTTACTGGGTATCCGGACTGAGACTGTACAGAATTCGGCAGTGATTCTGATAAAGTGCGATGAGATCTGCCTCATCCCCCTTGAATTTTGAATGGCCCACGACTGTCATGTGACACATGTGTATATACTGCATAAACTGCCAGACTCCGGGAACGGGAATTCCGGTATAGGTCTGCCACGGCTCTGTTTCTCCAGGTCCCTTACTGGGTGCAATCATCGAAATCGAGTTTACCACTCCGTCGTTTTTATACCAGGTGGAGTCCGCGGGTTCATACCGGCCCATTTTGTAGCCGTTCAGCCACACCCGCCATGTCATTTCTTCATCAGGTATGTGTTTCGGCGAACTGGTTTCCCGTCTGGTTGAGTAGGTGGCATATGAAAAATAATAGGTTTTCGGATCTGTTTCATACATTTGATTCAGCTGAACAGCCCCATCGGGAGACAGATCCCAGCCGCAGTAATTTTTCGATTTTCCAAAAGGTGAACGCTGCAGCCGGTGAATGTACTCCTTGAAATCTTCATTTTCAAGCCGTACAAGCCCATACTGATCCAAATCGAAATCATAATACTTTGTCAGACTGCCGCTTTGATACAGCCCCATCAGTATCGGTCCGTATTCCAAAGCAAAGGGAAGAATGTCTTTTAGAAGCGGAACCAGGGTTGTTCCATTGTGAGGCGTCGCAATGGTGGTTACAGATTTGACCCAGCCCTGATGTGCCTGACCGAGCAGGTCGCTGTCCTCTCCGGCAAACTTGGATTTCAGCATGACCTCCAGCATTCGGGCGGTTTGACCGCCCATACTGTGCCCGATGAGATGTACCGGATGGGCTGCATCCCATTCCGGGTACAGGCCGGGGTAGTTTTTCCCTTCCGGTTTTTGAATCAGCCCAAACTCACGGGAATGCGCCTTCCCGTAATCCACCTGCCCGCCTTTCAGCTGATAATAGATTTCTGCGGCCCGGTCCCAGTTTGACGAAATCGGGCCCACGGAAACAACCAGTACATCAAATCCCTGACTGCGGAGGGTTTCTGCCAGATTGATGTCCCCCCCCCAGTAATGATAATTCTTCAGTTCATCCTGACCCCATCCGATAAATCCGTGAATGAGAACAATGGGATACCGATTTCCGGCCCCTGCTGCAGAGACCAGTATCAGTAGAATCATCAGTGTCCGTAATTGCTTCATAACGCTCATATCCTGCAGTCTCACATCAAACTTCCCCAGCTGCGCCCGGACTGGAGAACTCCGGCTGATGTTTGCGGATTGCAGCAATCCGGTCAACAGTGGGTGGATGATCCGCCCTCAGAATGACTGACAGGCGATGGGGAAACAGATACTCCAGGTTTTCGGCTGAAAGGGTTTTGAGTGCCTGGATAACAGCAGCTGCATTCCCTGTTTTTTCCACAGCAAATGCATCCGCCTGATATTCATAACGACGGGATACGGCATTCAGCACAACAGCCAGTCCCATCTCAACCGGAGTATATAACAATCCAAAAAATATAAAGCCGGCATACAGCGACATGTGTTCCATTCTGAACGCGTCAAACAAAAGTTTATTCCCGATGAACAAATTCAGTAAAAAGAACAGAATCCCGGAATGGAAAATGCCCGTTGTCAGATTCTTCCGGATATGTCCCAGTTTGTAATGCCCAATTTCATGAGCCAGTACAGATACAATTTGCTCATTGCTGTGCTGGGAAAGAAGTGTATCATACAAAACGATGCGCTTTGATTTTCCAAGCCCGGCAAAATAGGCATTGGAATGACTGCTGCGTTTTGATCCATCCATGATGAACAGGTCTTTCAGTGGGAAATCTGCCCGTCGGGTAAATTGAAAAATGGCATCTTTCAGATCGCCGTCTTCCAATGGGGAAAACTTATTGAAAAGAGGGGATATTACATTGATGAACAGCGGTTGTGAGATCAGGGTAAAAACCGTAACAATGCCCCAGGCAGCCAGCCAGGCAAATTCACCGGAATTCTGAAAAAACCAGAGAACAGCGCCGAGGATCAGACCGCCAAGGATCAGGGTCAGCAGCCAGCCCTTCAGTTTATCCGTCAAGTAGAGCTTCCATGTCATCTTATTGAAACCGAACCGCTCCTCAATAACAAAAGTCTGATACAGATCGAACGGCAGTGAAACCAGATCCAGCATAATGAACAGTGCTGCAAAATAAAGCAGACCGGTGGCCAGTTCACCAAAACCCAGGCTTCGGATCCATATGTCCAGGAAATTAAATCCATTATACCGGATGAAGATGAGAAGCAGTCCCAAATCCGCGGTTGCAGATATCAAGGCAAATTTGGTTCCGGCCTGGAAATATTTCTGTGAACTGCGATATTTCTCCCCATCATACACATCCTCAAACTCAGCAGGTATTTGGGTATTGAGGTGTTTCAGATTCAGCAGTCGCGAGGTTGTCTGAATCAGGAAATTCAGGATCAGCGCAGTAAGAATAATAGCCAGATACAGATTCACGGTTTGTTTCCGAACTCCGTTTGGTTGGAGATTATTTAAATGAGTAGTGTTTTCGTACCGGAGAGATGACGTTCCAACGACATTTCAGACCCTTGGGAAATTCCACAAAATCACCAGCTCTGATCGCGGTGACACCCTGATCGGTGGTAACTTCAATGTTTCCCTCAAGAATCAGGCAGATTTCTGTTTCCGGATAGAACCAGTCGAATTCTGAGATTTCGCAGGTCCAGACGGGCCAGGAATGTATCTGCTGATCTTCTATTTCCCTTTGATCCGGGCGGTGAATTTTAATGTTCATGATTAACTCCTCTGACGGACAGGACACCCAGTTCCTGCATTTGGTGTATTGTTTCTTCGTAATCACGATGATAAAGAGCTGTTATTCCCAGCAGCCCCGCACTGTGCACGTTTCCGGCATTGTCATCAATAAACAGAACAGATTCCGGTGCGGATCCTGCACAAAGGCAGGCTGCCTGAAAAAAACGGGGATTCGGTTTTGAGACCGCGGCATCCTGGGACGTGAACCGTCCGTCCAGTTCTGACAGGAACGGAAATTTCCGCGCAAGGGCTTTCAGGTGCTGGTTGGTGGTATTGGTCGTAACCCAGATTCGGTAGTTTTCAGACAGCTCAGGAAGATGCCCAGTCAGAGGCAGTTCGGCAAGTTCCCGGGCGGACCATCGGCGGGCAAGTTCATCCGTGTTCAGTTTTTCCCCACCGGGAAGGGCATTCCTGATTTTTTTCAGGTACTGCTCAAAGCTGATTTCTCTTCGAATCAGTTCCATGCTGATTTCGCCGGTAAATACTTCACGAACCTGATGATACGGCAAAGAGAGCTGACAGGCTGCGAAATGGATCAGGGCGGACTGGTCGGTTCCCAGCAGCACCCCGAAAAGATCAAAAAATATTGTATCCAGCTTTCTGACCATCATTTTCTATTGTGTACAGGTGTATATCTGCAGCGGATTTTCATCCGATATTCCAATTCTTTCGTACGAACCCCACGCATCCCGGACCGTGAAGCCGGCATCGGTCAGCAGACGGTTCATTGTATCCGGCCAAAGCATTCGCATGGAAAAGTGATACACCCGTTCATCAACTGCACCATCTTCCCGGTAGTACCATGTTATTTTGTTGATTTCGGTTTCCGGATCATAGTCGTTGGTTTCGTCCACCTCAACCACCTTCCCGCTGACAGAGTCTCTGTATTCCATCGTGGTAAAGCGCATGCCTTCAGGTCGGTAAAGAAACAGTGTATTGGGAATAAATATATCAATCATAAACCGGCCGGCCGGTTTTAAATGCCGCTGAACGCATTGCAGACAGGCTTCAATATCAGAATCGGTCAGCAGATGCAGAAAAGAGTTAAATCCAATGAATATCAGATCAAATTTCCGGTTCAGCCGGAAATTCCGAATATCTCCCTGAATGATTTCTGCGTGATCACCGCTGGTCTGCAGTTTTTGCTGCGCCCGTAATACAAATTCCTCAGATATTTCCAAACCAACATATCGGGCACCCTCTCTGACGAGAGGCAGAGTCAGTCTGCCGGTTCCGCAGGCCAGTTCCAGCACATCGGGAGATTTAGACTTCCGGAATTCCTGAACCCAAAAATCTATATCATCCGTTTTCCACCAATGCTCATCATCATAGCGGCGAGCGTCATGATAAATGGTGTTTTCGTATTCTGTCTGAGCAAGCTTTGTCATCAGTATTCCATTCTGTGAAATTTTTGAGTGATCAAAATTAACAGGATTGATTAAATGGATAAAAGAAGGAAGGTCATTGCCTTTGACATTGAGTCTGGAAACGGATTCTGCGCCGTGTCAAACAGATCATGATATGTCAGATTCCGGTTATAATCTGCACGCCGTCAGGCAGGCTGAGAATTCTAAGCTGTGCTGACTTTTCCCGAACCGGGCAGATTTACTCAATGCAAACCTGAATGCAGAAACCTGCTGATACCGGCGTTTTGTCCGTCACAGCAGGTTTTATGATAAGCGTTTTTGAGTAAATTTTATTTCAGCACCATCATTTCCTTGGGAGATTTATTCAGGGAGGTACAGCCGTTGTTACGAACCCAGCAGTCATCTTCAATCCGCACCCCGCCCCATCCGGGAATGTAGATGCCCGGTTCAATGGTAACAACGTAGTTTTCCAGCAGAGGGAGATTATTCAGTTTGGAAACACGTGGATGGGTATGCACTTCCAGTCCGACTCCATGCCCTGTTGAATGATTGAACTGAGGTCCGTAGCCGCGTTTCTCAATAACCTCCCGGCAGGCATGATCCACATCGGATCCCTTGACTCCGGCCCGGCAGGCCCTGATGCCCGCCAGATGCGATTCCAGAACCAGATTATATATTTCCCGGTGCCGTTCTGTTGCCTCTCCAATCACGACAGTCCGCGTCATATCCGCACAGTATCCGCCATACTTTGCTCCGATGTCAAGCACCACAAAATCACCGGTTTCCAGTTTCTTGCTGCCGGGGGTGGCATGGGGCAGCGCACTTTGGCTGCCGCTGGCAACAATCGGATCATAGGCATCCCCGTCGGCACCGTGGATTTTGAACAAATAGGAAACCCGGGCCGCAATATTTCTCTCGATGGCTCCCGGCTTCAGTTCAGGCAGAATTTCCTGAAATACGCGATCAGTGATTTCAGCAGCCGCAGACAATGCTTCAATTTCAGAACTGTCCTTCACTGCAGCAATCAGTTCAGTGATATTCTCGGTAGGTATCAGGTTCAGTTTGGGGAATTCAGCAGCAAGCTTGTTGAATGCCGCCACAGGCAGATACGCAGCCTCGAATCCCATATTATAATCATGATTAAACAATCCCAATTTATTGAAAGTATTGTAGTAATCCTTGTCGATCATGTGGATTTCACAGTTTTTTACTTCTTTTCTGGACTGTTCATCATACCGCGTATCGGAAAAAAACAACTGCTTCTCCGGAAGAATCAGAAGCTGTCCAGCAGATCCCGTGAAACCGCACAGGTATCGAATATTGGTCAGATTGGTAATATATATTCCGTCCAGACTCCGTTCAGCGAGCTGTTCACGGAGACTCTGCATGCGTTTTGTGTAAGTAATCATACATCTTCCTGTTGTTTTAAAAGCTGTTGAATTTCGTTCTGTTCTTTTTCGATCCTTTGGGGATCCTCCCCTTTGTCTGCCAGAAGCTTAAGTATTTCAAGAGCCTGATAATAATTTTGTTGTTTTTTGAAAACCTGTGCCAGCGTGAACGTTGCCATACGGGCACTGATAGTGAGTTTCTGCTGCGTGGTTTCCGATACCGGTTCTGGCTCGGGCTCCGGTTCGGGTTCAGGCTCGGATTCGGGAACGGCTTCAGCTGTTTCTGTTTCAGCCAACTCAGGTTCACTGACAGTTTCCGACAATTCCGAAGCGCTTTCCAAATCCGGAAGCGGTTCTGATTCGGCGGGTTCCAGTTCCTTATCCGGTACTTCACCGGCAGACGGGTCCGGCTCAGGAACTGTCAGCACCGGTTCCTGCACCAGCGATTCCGGAGCCTTGAACTGGTCCCGAAGCAGTTGATCATCCGGAAAAATCCGGACCAGTTTACCCAGTGTTTTCTTCAGTGTGCGGGCGGAGCGTCCGAGCATAATCTGAATTTCCAGCAGCTGGTACAGGGCGTTCACGTGGATGGTATTCAGTTCGGTCACCTTTTTGAGATGATCTTCCGCCTCGTGGATATTCTGTTCCTGCCAGGCAACTTTGGATAACAGATAGAGTCCGTCGGTATGGTTCGGATGATGTTCCAGTCCGATTTCACAAATTCCCCTGGCATGTTCCAAATCACCCTCCGCCAGAAAATGATCGGCCAGCACCGGAAAAAGCAGTGTTTCGGCATTCTGAGCGAAATGCCTGTCCAGCGATGCTTTATCTTTCAGGTTGATCATAAGGGAATGTTACCATGTTTTTTTCTGGGATTCCGATCCACCTTTGTGGCAAGAAGATCCAGTCCGCTTATGAGGCGAAAACGGGTCTCGTGGGGTTCAATAACGTCATCAATATAGCCCCGTTCGGCTGCCACATAGGGATTGGCAAACTTTTCGCGGTACTGCTCAATCAACTGCTGCATCCGTTCTTCCGGATCATCCGCCCTGACCAGTTCCCGCTTCCAGATAATTTCCACTGCCCCTTTGGGTCCCATAACGGCGATTTCAGCGGTGGGCCATGCAAAATTCAGATCCCCCCGGATGTGTTTGGAAGACATCACGTCGTAGGCACCGCCATAGGCTTTTCGAGTGATGACAGTCAGTTTCGGGACTGTGCATTCTGCAAAAGCATAGAGCAGCTTCGCGCCGTTTCGAATGATGCCCCGCCATTCCTGATCGGTTCCGGGAAGAAACCCAGGAACATCCTCAAACGTGATGATGGGAATATTAAAGGCATCGCAGAAACGAACAAACCGGGCGGCTTTTACGGATGAGTCAATATCCAGCACACCGGCCAGATGGGCAGGCTGATTGGCAACAATCCCCACCGAACGACCGCCAAGATGGGCGAATCCGCAAATGATATTCCTGGCAAAATCCGCATGAACCTCAAAAAATGATTTTGAATCCATCACTTTATCAATGACCTGATGCATGTCATAGGGTTTGTTGGGATTCAAAGGAACCAGCGTATCCAGCTCCGGGTCATCACGATGCATTCCCTCGGCAGATTCCATTTGAGGAGGGTTTTCGAGATTATTGGAGGGAATATAATCCATCAGCTGGCGGATTTTCTGAAGCACTTCAACTTCATTGTCGCAGTTGAAATGAGCCACACCTGATTTCTGAGCATGGGCATCAGCACCGCCAAGGTCTTCCATGGAGACCTCTTCATGGGTAACTGTTTTCACAACATTGGGACCGGTAACAAACATATGACTGGTCTTCCGTGCCATAAAGACAAAATCGGTAATGGCGGGTGAGTACACCGCTCCGCCGGCGCAGGGTCCCAATACCGCCGAAATCTGCGGAATCACTCCGGAAACCATTGTATTCCTCAGAAATATATCCGCGTACCCGGCCAGACTGACCACACCTTCCTGAATCCGGGCGCCGCCGGAATCATTCAGGCCGATGACGGGTGCTCCAACTTTTACCGCCATATCCATGATCTTGCAAACCTTTTCAGCAAATGCTTCAGAAAGCGAGCCGCCAAAAACGGTAAAATCCTGGGAAAATACAAATACTTTGCGCCCGTTAACCGTGCCGTAACCCGTTATGACTCCGTCTGTGGCAATTTTATTTTGCTCCATCCCGAAATCATGATTCCGGTGCTTGACAAACATATCCATTTCGACAAATGAATGCTTGTCCAGCAGGACGTCAACCCGCTCTCGGGCAGTCAGCTTGCTTTTGTCGTGCTGATTCTGAATCCGTTTTTCACCACCTGCCAGCCGGGCCTCCGCCCGTTTTGATTCCAGCAGCTCAATCAGCTGAGCTTTTCTATCTGAGGTGTTCATTCACCCAGTCCGTAATGTAGTCAATGGTGTCCTGAACCACTGTGCCCGGTCCAAACAGCTTGCCAATGCCCATTTCCTCCAGGGTTTTCATGTCCTGTTCCGGGATAATGCCACCACCGGTCAGGAGCCGGTTGCCAATGCCGTTTTCGTTCATCAGTTTGAAAATTTTCGGGAAAATCGTCATGTGGGCATTGTTCAGGCTGGATACGGCAATCACATCAGCATCTTCCTGTACAGCCGCACTGACAATCATATCCGGTGTCTGTCTGAGTCCCAGATAAATCACCTCCATCCCGGCATCTCGAAATGCCCGGGCCAGGATTTTTATTCCACGGTCATGACCGTCCAGCCCCGGTTTGGCCATCACAACTCTGATTTTCTTTTCCATGAAGATCTCCGCTCCTCCTCACCCCGATATCTGGTTGGACAGGTCCGGGGTGGTTATATTTTTATCACATACCGGTCAGCAATCGGAATAGCCATTCGAATTCATAATTCAGGTAAACAAATACCAGCAGAACCCATCACCTTTGTCTGCTGTCCAGTACGAACGTCACCGGCCCCTGATTAACCAGATGCACATCCATCATGGCTCCAAAAATACCTGATGATGTGGGGATTCCCCGATTTTTCAGCTGGGTGATAAATTCCTGATACAGTACTTTTCCCATTTCTGGTTCTGCCGCATGGATAAAGCTGGGGCGGCGGCCCTTTCGCCAGTCTCCGCAGAGTGTAAACTGACTGACCACCAGTGCTTCTCCTTCAATATCCTGAATGGATATGTTCATATTGCCCCGCTCATCCGGGAAAATCCGAAAATGGGTTATTTTCTCGGCAAGAAAATTTACATCATTTTGATCATCTTCTGCGAAAACACCCAGCAGGATCAATAATCCCGGACCGATTCGGCCTGCAACAGTATTTTCCACTTCCACCCGGGCCTCACTCACCCGCTGTATTACGGCAATCATCAGTTCAGCCACACATTTTTCCGACCCAGTATATCCCGAAGTGACGAAATGAATTCAGGCGCGCAGGTGACACCAATTCCGCCGGCCCTGATTCTCTGAACCCCGCCGGTTTCACCCATCAGATGAAACACCATGCTGCAGCGCCCCTTATTGTCGTCTGCAAGCTGTTTAACCCGATCCAGCATCGCTGCATCGGACATCTCACTGGTCATGCGGATATTGACATTATGGCTGAAAAAGCGGCGCGCATTATCCATCGGGACCACTTCTTCGGCCAGTATTTTCAAGGATTCCCCGTCGTCGTTCCGATCCGATTTCCGTCCCTGTATAAAAACCATTTCATCTGTTTTCAGGCGATCCTTTACCTGTTCAAAAACCTTAGCGAAAATAAAAACATCCGCTTTTCCGACCATGTCCATTATAGTACAGATCGCCCACGGATTGTTCTCCCGGTCATACAGCTGTCTCATCTCCGTAATAATTCCCCCAAAACGGATCGCTTTCGGCAGATTGACATGTTCTTTGAGGGAGAGATCGACATTTGTAAACTCTTTGATATCTTCAATATAGCGGGTCAGCGGATTGCCGGAAAGGAAAAATCCAAGCAGTTCCTTTTCCTGCGTCAGGCACTGTTCTTCATTCCAGGGACTGGTTGCCGGCAGCTCGGGAGACTGGATTACCGCTGAGCTTCCGCCAAACAGGTCCACCTGAGAGGACGCCGCAGCCTGATGATACTGCTGGGCAAATTTCAAAGCCGGTTCGATGATTTCAAATTTCTGTGCCCGATGGCCTTCCAGGCTGTCACAGGCACCCGCCAGAATCAGGCTTTCCAACACTTTCCGGTTGAGATTCTGATAATCGGTGTTCTTCAGCAGATCAAACAGGGTCTCAAAATGTCCCTTTTTCTCCCGGGCGATACCCACGGCTTCAGCCGCCTTGGTTCCCACATTTTTAATGGCGGCGAGCCCGTACGCAATTTTCCCATCCGATGTGGCGATGAATTCAGCACAGGAAGTATTGACATCCGGGGGCAGCACCTCGATTCCCATTTCCCGCGCTTCATTGACCAGAATCACAATCCGGTCCATATTATCCATTTCAGAATTCATGTTGGCTGCCATGAACTCATGGGGATAATGGGTTTTCAGCCATGCGGTCTGATAGGCCACCAGTGCATAGGCGGTTGAATGGCTTTTATTGAAACCGTATTTTGCAAATCGTTCCACCAGATCAAATATTTCAGTCGCCTTTTCCGCCGAGAGTCCCCGTTTCCCTGCGCCGTTGACAAAATCCACTTTGAAGGCGGCCATCACTTCCGGTTTTTTCTTTCCCATTGCCCGGCGCATCTGGTCCGCCTGAGCCAGCGTAAACCCGGCAATTTCAGATCCCAGCTGCATCACCTGTTCCTGATAGACAATAATGCCGTAGGTTTCCTTCAGAATCGGTTCCATGCCGGGATGCGGATAGGTGATTTGCTGACGGCCGTTTTTACGGGCGATGAAATCGGGAATGTTCTGCATCGGCCCCGGCCGGTACAGGGCATTCATTGCGATAAGGTCCGCAATGCAGGAAGGATTCAGCTGCTTGAGGTACTCTCTCATTCCGCCGGACTCAAACTGGAACACCCCCACGGTCCGCCCTTCCGCAAACAGACGGTAGGAATCGGCGTCATCCAGTGCTATTCGGTCCATATCAAGTTTGACACCATGATTTTTTTCAATCATCTTCATTGTCTTGTCAATGACTGTCAGGTTGCGGAGGCCCAGAAAGTCCACCTTGAGCAGACCCATTTCTTCCAGACCGGTCATTTCGACCTGTGTGGTGATATCGTCGGTTCCGGGTGCTTTGTACAGAGGGACATAGTCCGTCAGGGGACCCGGTGCAATCACCACACCGGCAGCATGGGTACCCACATGCCGATGGAGACCTTCCAGCACTTTGGAATACTCCATCAGCTGGCGATGAATATCATCGATGTCAGCCACATGGGCCAGCTCTTTATTTATTTCGGACGCCTTGGCAATGTTGATTTTGGGATCACCCGGAATCAGTTTGGCAATTCGGTCCACTTCACCGTAAGACATCCCCAGTACCCGGCCCACATCGCGAACCACCAGTTTGGCCTTCATTCGTCCGAATGTGATGATCTGACAGACCGATTCATGACCGTACTGTTCTTTGATATAGTCAATAACGCGCTGCCGGCCTTCCACGCAGAAATCGATATCGATATCCGGCATTGACACGCGGTTGGGATTGAGAAAACGCTCGAAAAGCAGATTGTATTCCAGGGGATCCACATTGGTGATGCCTGTGGCATAGGCCACCAGAGAGCCTGCTGCAGACCCGCGTCCCGGACCCACAGGGATTTGATGATCGTGGGCAAATTGGACAAAATCGGCTGTGATCAGAAAATACCCGGCAAATCCCATCTGCCCGATCACGCCCAGTTCAAAATCCATCCGTTCCGTCATTTCCGGCGTAACATCCCTGTACCGTTTCCGAATGCCTTCCATACACAGACGACGAAGATACTGGTCGGCATCATCCGTACCGGCATCGGAAGGAAAATGGTATTTCGGCAGGAAGTATTCACCGAGCGGGATATCTGCATTGCACTGTTCGGCTATGCTCAGAGTATTTTCCAGTGCTTCCGGTGTATTTCGAAACAGGGCATACATTTCATCCGCTGACTTGATGTAAAACTGACGGGGGGCATACCGCTGGCGCTTGGGATCGTCCCGGTCCTTTCCGCTGCCGAGACAGAACAGGATATCATGGGCTTCCCAATGTTCCTCCCGGGCATAATGGTTGTCGTTTGTGGCAATCAGGGGTATATTCAGTTCTTTTGACAAACGTATGAGGATTTCATGGGAATCGAGCTCTTCGGGGATATTGTGATTCTGCAGTTCCAGGTAAAACCGCCCGGGAAAAATCTCTGAATATTCCAGGGCTGCCCGTTTGGCTCCTTCATAATCACCCTTTGCCGCCAGAGACGGTATTTCACCGGCCAGGCAGGCACTGCTGGCGATTAGACCTTCGTTATATTTCCTCAGGAGCTCCTTATCCACTCGCGGGCGATAATAAAAACCTTCAAGATAGCCTTTGGACACCAGTTTCAGCAAATTGCGGTATCCCTGATTGTTCTGGACCAGCAGCACCAGATGGTGATATCCCCACTTTTTTGACCGTCCGTCCGTTATCTGCTTTTTTTCTGTTCGGCTTCCCACTGCCACATACACTTCGCATCCCAGGATTGGTTTGATGTTTCGCGCCTTGGCAGCTTTATAAAAGGGAAGCATGGAAAACAGATTTCCGTGCTCCGTGACAGCAATGGAATCCATACCCAGCTCTTCCACCCTGTCCAGCATAATCTTGATGGACTGGGCGGCATCCAGAAGGGAAAAATCGGTGTGATTATGTAAATGGACGAAATTACTCATTCAAGCAGGTCTCAATTGTGATTCATCGTTTTCGAATGGCCGGATAGTCATCTCATTTGCTGGAAAACAGTATGGCGATCATACCGGCGATGGTGGCCAGTTTAAGTACCCGGGCGATCATGCCGGAAACGGCTGTTGTGGGATGTTTCCGGATGGCAAATATACTGCCAATCAAAGGTATCTCCACACCCAAAACCAAGACGACAAAATAGGATATCCCATAGATTTTCAGGCTGTACGGAAGGACCGCTCCGATTCCGGTAACTGCGGATAAAACAGTGAATACCTGAACAGAACGGGCAAACCCAAACCGCACCGGGAAAGTGGTAATTCCCTGCTGTCTGTCTCCCTCAAAATCCTCCATATCCTTCACCAGCTCACGGATGACTGTCAGTCCAAATGCCAGCCCGGCCGGTATCCACATTTCACTGACGGAGCCGGTCAGGGCCGCTTCCCCAAAAAGAAACACCATTCCCAGCAGTGCAGCGACGGTAATATTCCCAACGAGCGGAAGCGGTTTCAAAACAGGGGTATAAATGATGAGAAGCGGCAGGACAATCCCCAGGGCCATCCAGCGGGCGGCCGGCAGCAGGTTCAGCGTCACCAAAATTCCCGCTGCAAAACAGACAAACGTCATCAGGCGGGCCGTTTTAACGGCAACCAGTCCCGTAACGAGCGGACGGCCGGGACGATTCTGAATATCCGTTTTCAGATCAAACAGATCATTCAGTATGTTACCTGCCGAGGTAAACAGACCGGTGACCAGACCGGCTGTTATCAGCGCTCGCCCGTTATGAATTTGATTTAGGAGAACCGCCGTGATGATCAGAGACACAATGGATAAAAAAACATTCAGCGGCCGCAGGATTTTCAGATGGGCCAGTATCAGGATGCCCGGGGAGTGCTGATGGGTGTCCGGGATCATAGTTCGGTTATTCCTTATTGATCCGGTGAATCTCTGCGACCCTTTCCTCTCCCTGCAGATCTTTGTGGAAATGAACGGAATAATCGTGGGAGCGGAAAATCTGCGTTATAGATTCCACCTGTGATGATCCCCCCATCTCCAACAGCATCAGGCCGTTGGTTTTCAGAATATCAGATCCGATCTCTGCAAAGCGGTGATAGAAAGTCAAACCGTCAGCACCGTCGGTGAGGGCCTCTTCGGGGTCAAAGTTTTTGACGACAGAATCAAGTTCCGGCAGTTCGGATAACGCAATATAGGGCGGATTTGAAATAATACAGTCAAACTGACTTTGAATAGGATCCGCCAGAAAATCATGGCGTCGAAATGAAATGCCTTCGGCCTGGAACTGACTGGCATTTTTTCGCGCTGCAGCCAGGGCATCCCGGGAGATATCCGTGGCAATGCAGGATTGAGTAACCTCTTCCAGAACGGCAGTGACAGCCAGACATCCGCTGCCGGTACCTATTTCCAGAAGAGAGTCAAACGGTGCGGCGGATTTAAGAATTTCGATAATGATTTCCGTCTCCGGCCGCGGGATCATAACCTCCCGGTTCACCAGAAAATCGCGACCATAGAACGGAGCAATTCCGAGGATATGCTGGAAGGGTTCTCCCTTCACTCGCCGAAGGATATATTTTTTAAACCGTTGAAGTTCATCTCCCACAACCGGCTGCTCAAACTGCAGGTACAAATCAATCCGCCTGCAGTTAAGAATACTGCACAGGAACCATTCCACTTCCCGCCGGCCGTTGGAAACATTTTTGGATTGCAGATAATCGCTGCCCCAGTTGATTAGATCAATGACCCGCCAGATACGCGGCCTGGGAGATTCACGATCATGAGCATTGTGCTGGGACATAGTCTGCGGACAGGGGAATCAGACCATTCAGGCCTGTTCCAGTTTGATTTTCAGATCTTCCAGTTTGAGGGATTCTATCGTTTCAGTGAGGTCGCCATCCAGGATTTCATTCAATTTGTAAAGGGTTAAATTGATTCGATGGTCGGTGACCCGTCCCTGAGGGAAATTGTAGGTTCGGATCTTAGCACTTCGGTCACCGGTGGAAACCATGGATCTTCGAGCGGATGCCCGTTCCTTGTTCAGCTTTTCCTGCTGAACTTCATACAGTCGGGAACGGAGCACCTTCATGGCCTTGTCTTTGTTTTTGTGCTGGGATTTTTCATCCTGGCAGGTAACCACCAGACCGGTGGGGATATGGGTAATGCGAATGGCAGATTCAGTTTTATTGACATGCTGCCCACCAGCGCCGGATGCCCGATAGGTATCAATTTTCAAATCTTCATCATTGATCTGGATATCCACGTCTTCGGCCTCCGGCAGCACAGCCACCGTGGCGGCGCTTGTGTGCAGACGGCCGCTGCTTTCGGTGGCGGGAACCCGCTGAACCCGATGAACGCCGCTTTCATATTTCAGCTCACCATACGCCCCTTCACCAATAAGGCTGACAACCACCTCTTTTATTCCACCGGTTTCAGATTCGCTGAGATCCAGAAGCTCTGATTTCCAGCTGCGCCGTTCAGCATAGCGCATGTACATGCGGTAAAGGTCCCCGGCAAAAAGGGCGGCTTCTTCCCCGCCGGTTCCGCTGCGTATTTCCAGAATGGTGTTTTTATCGTCATCCGGATCCTTGGGGATCAGAAGGATTTTCAGTTCATCCTCCAGCTGATGGATCTCTTCCTTCAGCGCATTGATCTCATCCTTGACCAGTTCCTTCAGTTCTTCGTCATCGCCCCGCAGGATTTCTTCATCTTCTGTCAGCTGGTCATATCTGGCAATATACACCTTGGCCCGTTCAACCAGTTTTTCCATTCCGCGACGTTCACGCATCAATTCGGTGTAGCGGTTCATATTCTGAATCACATCCGGCTGACTGATGGCATTCGTCAGCTCATCAAACCGCTGCAGTATTTCTTTCAGTTTTTCCTTCATTACCCAATGGCCTCCGCCACAAACTGCTGTCCTTCGTACTTCTGCAGGTCTTCTCCAAACGCTTCTTTCAGGGCAGTGATGGCCACTTCTACCTGAGAGTCATCCGGCTGACTGGTTGTGATGTTCTGCAGCCAGATTCCCGGCTGCGCAAAAGCCCGAAAGAGAATATTGTCTCTGTGTTTGGCCGTCAGCTTCAGTACTTCATATCCAAATCCTGCCACCAGGGGAATCAGCGGCAAATGACTCAGCAGACGCATCCAGACTTTTATATCTCCCACAAACAGCGCCAGGATGGAATCAATAACGGCAAACGTCAGAATAGCAACAATGGCGATGATGAACATAAAGCTGGTCCCGCATCGGGGATGCTGCGTGGGAAATTGGTAAGTGTTGGCAATTTCCAGATGCTCCCCCGCCTCAAAGGTGTAAACCGTTTTGTGTTCTGCTCCGTGATATTCAAACAACCGACGCACATCCTTCATCATTGATATCAGAATCAGATAAATCAGGAAAAAGCTGACTCGAAACACACCGGCCAGCAAATTGAATATAAATGGATCGTTGTCTCGATCAAACAGCCAGCTGGTCAGCCAGATGGGAAGAATGAAAAAGAGTCCCAGCGCCAGCACAACAGCCAGGAGTGTGGCAAAGAAATCTCCGGTTTTGCTGGATCCCTTCTCCGCCTCTTCCGGCATGGCAATCTCTGCGGACCACTGAAGTGTACTGAAACCGATTTTCATGGCTTCAAACAGTCCGATAATCCCCCTGAGCACAGGGGCTTTCAAAAGCGGCTTTTTTTCTGTCAGCGATGTAAAGTCATGTCGGTCCGCCACAATTTTGCCTTCCGGATTCCGGACGGCAGTGGCATATGCTCCGGGAACCCGCATCATGACACCTTCAATAACTGCCTGCCCACCCACCAGAATGTTAGATTCAGCAGCCAGGAAAACATTCCATTTTCGCAGCAATTGTTTTATTTCCAATCTCATATTCCAAATTATTTTCGGCAAATCTCTATCAAAATCCAACTTGGAAGTTAATGGTATCTTCACCGAATTATGTATAAGTTTATCGTCACCTGAAATTCATTCCACACCTAATGAATTTCCCCGCCGCTGAGCGGACGGGGTATCATTAGTGATATAATCATTTTTTATTTCGCCGCCGCGCCAAATGGCGGATTTTCAACAAGCGGCGGGGAATGCACCCAGTTACACTCGTCCGCCCACTGGCGGATTCAAAAACGTTTTATTGATAACCTGAATATTTCAAAATGAGATGGTGGAGCTGGTTGATTATGAGAGGTTTACGACGAGATTTGAATCCGTTATTTGGCGTGGTGGCAAAATAGTTAATGACCCGATCGATGACTGAACCCCCGTTCTGTCAGCTGACGGGCGGGGAAATTCGTCAACCTTGTACGGCACAGTACAATGTGAACAAATATCAAGCGTGATTGAAACAGGATCGACCAGAACGATCATTGTCCGGAAAAAGCGAGGTTTTTTACGCATAGAAATTCTCGTGAAATATTCGGGTTAACTGCGGCTGAACGGCCTCGCTCACTTTGAACTGCACCCCTTGCTAAAGAAGAGTCCTGTGGGTTTTTTACTGTAAAAACCAGATGTGTACAGCCATGAATCAGCGGTGACTGTTCACTTCTCTCTCATAAACACAATACGCCCATCTCAGGCAGTATTTTCAGGAGTAAACCATTTGAAAAACCATGATATGGGTTTTCTGCGAGGTTTGGATACTATCATAAACACTTCCAAAAACTGAAATGCTGTTTTCGCACGCACCGGATTTCCAGAGGGGTACCGACGCTGGTATTCAAATTATACCTGAATATTAACGAATCATGAAGATCAGACTGATTCTGTCTTTGTTACATCTCGTATCGAAGAACCTTATTCCTTTTTCCCTATCCAATTGTCAAATTAATTTTTAGGTATGGAAAACGGACCAATTAGTCCGATTTCAATTGATTTTCCAATAAACAATTTTTGCAGTCATATTTGAAAACAACATTACTTGGAGTAAATCAAATGAAAAAAATACTGGTACTGGGTGCCGGACTCGTAAGCAAACCCGGTGTTCGCTATCTCCTTGATCAGGAAAATCTGTTTGTGACCGTTGCGTCTCGGACGGTGAGTAAAGCTGAAGCGCTGGTGGAAGGATATGAGAACGGCAAGGCGGTCGCGCTCCTGGTGGACAATACCGATGAACTGGTCGGGCTGATTCAGAAACATGATATTGTCATCAGTCTGCTGCCCTGGATTCACCACCTGAAAGTGGCCCGGCTCTGCCTGGAACATGACACCCATTTGGCCACAACCTCCTATGTCAGTGCCGAGATGCAGGAACTGGACGAACCCGCGAAAGCCAAAAACCTTCTGTTTCTCAATGAAATTGGTGTGGACCCCGGGATTGATCATATGTCTGCAATGAAGATTATTGATGAAACCCATGCCGAAGGCGGAAAAGTGCTGCATTTTTACAGCTATTGCGGCGGACTGCCGGCTCCCAAAGACAACAACAATCCCTTTGGATACAAATTCAGCTGGAGCCCCCGCGGTGTGGTGCTCGCCAGCAGAAATTCAGCAAAATTCCTGGAAAACGGTGAAATCGTCAATATTGAAGGCAAAAACCTTTTCCTGAACAGCCGCGAGGAAGAAGTGGAAGGTCTCGGCATGTACGAAGTATATCCCAACCGCGACTCCGTTCCCTACAAAGACATCTATGGACTGAAAGATGCCCTCACCGTCATGCGGGGTACATACCGGAATCTGGGATGGTGCCGCACCCTGAAAGGCATTGTGGATATGGGTTTGGTGGACGACACTCCCCGAGATGATGTCAGCAGTGAAAAAACCTACGCCGAAGTCACCGCATCCGCCATTGGCGCAAATCCCGCCGATGTAAAAGCCGCCACTGCCGCCAAACTGGAAATATCCGAAGACGACGACATTATCAAACGCCTGGAATGGCTTGGTCTGTTCAGTGACGAAAAAGTGACCGATCAGAACAACCGACTGGATGTCCTCAGTGATCGTCTGCAGGAAAAACTGTATTTCGAAGACGGTGAAACGGATATGATCATCCTGCAGCACAAGTTCACCATCGAAAACGCTGACGGATCGATGAAAAAAATGACGTCCACACTCATCGACTACGGTATTCCAAACGGTGATTCATCCATGGCCCGCACCGTCAGTCTGCCCATGGCCATTGGGGTCAAACTGATGGCAGAAGGGAAAATCAGCCTGACCGGTGTCCAAATTCCCAACACAAAAGGGATTTATGAACCCGTCATGGCCGAACTGGAAAAACTGAACATCAAAATGGTTGAAAAAACCTATCCGATGTAATTCATCTGCCGGGTGATGCCGGAAGGGTCACCCGGTCTTTTAACATTAATCCACATAACCAACCACACTGAAAGGACAGATATGGGCAAAAACGTCATCGGCATCCGACATGAGGATAAAAACAAATGGGAACGCCGGATTCCTTTTACACCGGATGATCTGCAGAAAATTCAGGAGAAATACGGTATTGAGTTTCTGGTTCAGACCAGTCCGACCCGTATCTATCCAGATTCTGAATTCACCTCACGGGGAATAAAAGTCGTTGAAAACATAGATGATGCATCTGTTGTTTTTGCCGTGAAAGAGATACCGGTGAAATTCCTTCAACCGGACAAAACGTACATCTTTTTTTCCCACACCATCAAGGGTCAGGACTATAACATGCCCATGCTGCAGCATATCCTGAAGCATAACATCACACTGGTGGACTACGAGCGGATCGTGGACGACAAAAACCGCCGGCTGGTGTTTTTCGGCGCTCATGCCGGATATGCCGGAATGATTGATTCGCTGCATCTTCTGGGTCAGCGGCATCAGACCCTGGGTTACCAAAGCAAGTTTTCTGAAATCAAAATGTCCTATCAATACTCCAGCCTGTCTGAAGCAGAAGCTGCCATCGCTGAGGTAGGAAAAACGATTCGTGAAACCGGGCTTCCGCAGCGGGAGCATCCCCTTGTCATCGGATTTGCCGGATACGGCAATGTATCTATCGGCGCTCAGAAGATTTTGGCCAATCTGCCGGTGGAAGAAATCCAGCCGGAAAATCTGATCGAGTTTTATCATTCTGCCGACTTTAACCGCAATACAGTCTACAAAGTGGTTTTCAAAGAAGAACATCTGGTGGAACGCATTGACGGCAGTCCATTCGAGCTGCAGAAATACTACAATGAACCCCAACTGTTCAAATCCAAATTCCAGCAGTATCTGCCCTCTCTGGCGGTGCTGGTCAACTGCATCTACTGGACACCGGATTATCCCCGGCTGGTCACAAAAGCCGCTCTGAAGGAAGGATATGAATCCGGAATACTTAAAAACCTGGAAGTAATTGGCGATATCAGCATTGATATCGACGGCTCCGTGGAATGCAGTTACAAGGCCACGCAGCCGGACAACCCAGCCTATGTTTACGAGCCGGTGACGGACTGCTTCATTGACGGTGTCAAGGGTAACGGTCCCGTGATCCTGGCTGTGGATAATCTGCCCTGCGAGATTTCCAAAGAAGCGTCTGAATCATTCAGCACGGCACTCACACCGCTGATTGACGGTATTGCCATGGCAGACTGGCAGCTGCCGTTTGATGAGCTGAATGTTCCGGTTCCGATAAAAAAGGCCGTTATCGCCCATCAGGGACAGCTGACACCGGAATACGAATATATCCGTGAATTCTTTTAATTTGTCTAAATGGAAGTTTCAGTTTCTATTTAAATTGACTCCCTCTGTGAATGAGGGAGTCTTTCTTTTATGACCCAATATCGCTTATGCACCCCAATTCTGGTTCTTCTTGTTTCCGCAGTGTGCCTTCAGGCTGCTGCTCTGTCCGGTACGGTAACCAATATGGAAAACGGGGAACCGGTTCCCTTTGCAAATGTGATGCTTCCGGAACTGGAAATCGGTACTGCAGCAGATGTCCACGGGTTTTACATTTTTCCGGACCTTCCGCAGCACCGCGATATTCAGCTGACCATACGCATGATTGGATTTGCACGTCTGGATACCGTCATCCGTCTTACCGGAAAATCACGTCGATTGAATCTCTCCCTTGATCCAGTCCCCATTCAGCTTCCTGAACTTCAGGTGTCGAAAGTGGAAACGCCGCTGCAGCATAGACCCGAACTGAACCGCATTACATTTTCCAGTCCGGAACTTCGGCTGGCGCCTGCCATTTTTGAATCTGACGTTTTCCGTACGGTTCAGCTGCTGCCCAGCGTTCTCCCCCAAAGCGACTATTCTTCCGCTTTCTATGTGCGCGGCGGCAGTCCGGATGAAAACCAGATAGTGCTGGACGGTACTCAGATATACAATCCCTATCATGTGGGCGGAATTTTTTCCACATTTAATACCGATGCCCTTTCTGCTGTTGAATTCCTGCCGGGCGGATTTCAGGCAGATTACGGATCTAATCTTTCATCCGTCATGAATATTACCACCAAGATGGGAAATTCTGAAAACGGCCGGCTGAGACAGGACCGATGGCTGAAAAAATACTGGGACTGGAGTGAATTTCGCGGCAATATCAATTTACTGAGCGCGAAATTCCTGGCTGAAGGTCCGTTGTATAAAGGATCATGGTTTCTGTCGGCCAGACGGACGTATTTCGACCAGTTGGCCGCCGCCTATTATGCCCTTACTGACCAGCAGCGGGATTGGGGATATTATTTTGGCGATCTGCATTTGAAGCTGAACTATCGGCCTGCGGACGGTCATCGAATTACGTATGCCCACTTTGGGGGAGTGGATGATTTGTCAATAGACGTGACCGACCCGGATTATCCGGAAGTGGGTTTTGCCTGGAAATGGGGCAATCGCACACACAGTCTTGAGTGGCAGTATTCTCCGGAACCGGACATTCGAATCGAAACGGTTCTGGCCCGTACCAGCTATTATTTTGACGTAAACTTCGATCTGACGGTTTTCCGGGAAAGCAGTTTTACCGATACAACAGATTCCACCACAATACAGGCTGAGATGAACAACCGGGTTCGGGATTTAACCCTGAGTCAGAAAGCGGTTTGGTATCCGGTCAGACAGCACAAGCTGCAACTGGGTTATGAATTGAAATATCTGGACACCGAATACCTGGAGAAATACTGGGATGCCGTCATCATTGACCGAATGAAAAGTCCCCATCAGTTTGCACTGTTTATTCGGGATACCTGGCGTCCCGGCCTACGCTGGTCTTTTGATATCGGTACCCGTCTGACAAAATACGAGTATCACGACAATATTGTTTTTGACCCTCGATTCAATGCGCATTATTTCATCAATGAAAACCTGGTTCTGAAAGCCAGTGGGGGAATCTATTCCCAGTTTTTATTCACAATGAATCAGGACGATCAGCTGCTGCGTCTGGTGGATTTCTGGCAGCCGGTATCAGAATACTACGATCCTCAACGGGCAGTGCATTGGATACTTGGAACGGAATACCAGTTTTTGCCCGGGACGGTGCTGTCCTGTGATTTGTATTACAAGCCTTACCTGAATGTTCTGGATCAGAGCAAAGTCATCCATCCGTCCAATGCCGAACAGGGCTTTGTTGAAGGAAAGGCTGATGCGATGGGACTGGAGCTGATGGTTAAACGCGAAATGGGTCGGCTGACCGGCTGGATCGGCTATGCCTGGTCATCTGTGGAAAGGGAATTCGATTATAATAAAAACGGAATAATCGAGAGTGATCTGGGTGAGGTGTATGATGCCGGTCACGATATACCGCATTCATTAAACATGACAATGAACCTGCATCTGGATCAGCGCCAGGATCTGGCACTGACCCTGGTCTGGCACAGCGGTCAGCCGTTTACCCCGCCCCAGGCCAGGACATACCATCAGTCTGACAATATCTGGGGTTCCATGGATAATCCTTATCAGCGGTTTGATGCGGTATACGGTCGTAAAAACAGCGCTCGGTATCCGGCCTATTTTCGACTGGATGTGGGATATCGGCGCAGTACTCGAATATTCGGTGTGCCCGGCAGGCTGGAGCTTCAGGTTATCAATCTCACAAATCATTTTAACACATTGTTTTATAACTGGGATTTCGAAACATCCCCCATGCAGGTGCGTGCTTTCAGCATGTTTCCCGTCATGGCAACTGTCGGTTGGGAGTTTGAGCTATGAAACGGATCCTGACTGCCGCAGTATTTTCAGTGATGCTGTTCAACACATGCGAGAAAGAAGTGTCCCTGACCGGAATTGACGGGATTCCGGAAGCTATGGCAGAATTTGATGAAGGCATTCGGATTGAAGCCATCCTCTATCCCGAAGAAAAAACAGCGCTGGTCCGGATTGACCGCATGGTCAGTCTGGATGAAGATTCACTCTTTAACTGTGAAGATGATGATGGTGACTGGCGGTCATTCACTGATCTGAACAACAACGGCAGATGGAATCCGGGGGAGCCGCTGAACGATGATCTGGGTGAAGACGGCATGCAGGGAGATCCCTGGGATGAAGACCGCGATCTGGATTTCAGTGAAGCCAGTACCGGTGAAGGAAACGGCAGACCGGACTGCGGAGAACCCAATGTGGATGAATATGATGAAGTGCTGCCGCAGCTTCACATTTCAGACTGCGAGGAGGTGAAAATTACCGGACCGGACGGTACCGAGTATTTTCTGCACTTCGATTCAGAGGCGGATCGTCTGAAATCCTACCCGGAATATGATCCGGCTCAGGATTATCTGGAAACCTATCTTTACGGCGGATGGGTTCCGGAAGACACCATTGCATTCAATCTGGACCCCAATGCCCCCGTATCGGAACGGATTTACACCTTTTCCTGTCAGTGCGGGAATTATGGCAGCGTCACGGCTGCAGATACCGTTTTCATGCCGGTGGATTTTTATGCCGACAGTCTGGGCCAAAAACCCCTGGAGGGAAACATAAACAATTTTCCGGCCCTGCTCGGACTGCTCAGTGACTGCGAGGTGGAAAACTTTCTTCATGTTTTCAAAACACAGGAGGAAATCTCCTTCCAGTCTTTTTTCTTTCAGTCCCGGCCGGAAGAACGCAGTTTTTGGATTACGGCCAACGAAGTTGATCACATATCTCTGGAAACCTGTGAATACCGCACCAGCTACATCCACGGCCAGGCGCTGTATGCTCCAGAAGATCCAGGGTATTCTCCGGATGTCAATGTCATGAGTACAGTTATCGGGGAAATTCCGGCAATTTATGTATATGATGTGCAGACCATGTCGGCAGCGTATGAGCGGTATTTCCTCTTTTCAGACCTGAATCTGCTGGACCCGGTGCGGGGCAATCTGCGCAATGATTCCAATGAGGTGGTTCCGGGGGTGTTCGGCTCACTGACCACCAGCCATCTGTTTGCCATTGTACTGCCACCGCCTACTCTTGATTACTGGTTACCGGAGATTGGACCGGATACACTCTCTTTCCAGATGGTTCTCAATTACTATGTTCCGTTTGGCAGTTTTGAATTTTCCGTTACCGGTATGGATATACTGGCGCTGTCGGAAGCACTGGCTGAAAATCCGGACTGGGCCATCGACTACTCTGAAAACAGACGAATAACCGCCAGTCTCCTTTCAGATGACTTTCTTCCCGCAAATAACAATGTTGTTCTGTTTCGGATTACGGGTGTCCGCAACAACAGCAGTCCGGTTTGCTTCGAAAACGGTCTGATCTACATTCCCATGAATGATGACTATTACTGGCTGGATTTCAAGTCCTGTGACCTGTTCGAATACAATGATGAGTAGACAGAGGGAAAACAAAAGATTTGTATAAACCCTGCCTGCGGTGCACAGACAGGCCGGTGTCCCGGTTTGATGCTCAGTTCCACTCGATTGGGTAGGGTATCTCGGTGAGGATGTCGGCTTCAGTCTGATGCAGGGTCATTTCACTGTCCATAAAATGGCAAAGCACGTCCAGTCTTAGTCCTACCTCCGGCAGCTCCAGCAGTTTTTGCTGCTCCACTTTTTGAACCGGATAAACCGAACAGACAATATTGGTCACCATTTCCACATCAATGAGATGATGTTTAAGAACCCGAAGCCTGTTTTCATCCTTAGAGACATTCAGGAGCCGACTGAATTTTTTCAGAAGCCGTTCCCGTTCTTCATTTTCCCGTGGAAAGTGAATTACATCCTCCAGTATCTGAACGCTTCCGGTTCGGTAGGTTCTGGTCTGAACATACTCGTTAATCCGTACCTTTTTCAAACCGATCACGGATACCCGGTAATCGCCGTTTTTCTGAATCTGCCGACTCAGAATATATGCCAGTGTACCAGTGGAATAGAACCCCGGCCGGGGATCCTGCTGTGAGAATGTTTTCCCTCGTTTCAACAGGGCAATGGTCAGAAATCGGTCGTTTCTCAGTGCATCGTCCACCATTTCCTTATACCGGGTTTCAAAAATTCGAAAACTTTGACCGGTTTTCGGAAACAGCACAACGTTTTTTAACGGGAATATGGGTGAACTGCCTTTGAACGTATCCAGAGCATTCCGAATATCAATGCGTTCGCCGGAGAAATCCATTGCTGTCTGATCCGGGTCGGAAAATGTTTTTTTATCGGACTCAACCATTCCAATTCACTCGCCAGGTAATTTGTATGAGTCGGATGGCTGGTCTGTGCCGAATATTTCTCCGGCGGACTCCCACTGGCCGCGCAGTTGATCAGATCAGTTCCAGGACCTTGTTTACTGCTTTTGTAATGCCGACAGACACCTGAGAGATATTTTTTCCCAGCATATATGCCGGTGTAGAGACGATCTTCCGATTTTCATCCACCACAATATCATCTGCAGGGCATTCAATATGCCGGGCTCCCAGTAATTCAATCTGCCGCGCGGTTTCCGGATCACTGCCTATGGTGACCTGCACATTCAGATTCAAGTCTCTCAGTGCCCGGGCCAGCATGGCTGGAGCGATACAGAAAGCCCCAACAGGTTTTCCAGCCTTTACCATCCGCTGTATGAGATCCTCGACTTCCGGACTGATGGTACAGTTTGCACCATGCTGTCCAAAACTGCACAGGTTCAGTGCTGCACCAAATCCGCCCGGAAAGATCAAGGCTTCAATATCATTATCGGTTATGTCGGTCAGTTCTGTAACCGGGCCCCGGGCAATACGGGCGCTTTCCACAAGAACATTCCGGGTTTCCGAAACCTCATTTCCGGTCAGATGATTCACCACCTTGGTTTGATTAACACTGGGTGCCAGAAAAACAATATCCGCTCCAGCCTGATCCAAAGCCAGGATTGTCAGAACAGATTCGTGGATTTCTGCACCATCGAAAACCCCACAGCCTGAGAGGCAAACACCAACTGATGCCATTTAATTACCCTCCAAATAATTCAAGTTCATTTACCGGAAAACAGATTTTGAAAAATTATCTTCCGGTTCGGTTAAAAAATCAGACCTGAGATAATGATCATCAGGAATGGTTGAAAATAAATAAAATTATTGGATTCCGCTCACATATCGGATATTGCGCATCAGCCCGGTATACCGAGTGCGTTTGACTGCGCTTTTTCGAAACAGCGTCCTGAATTCATCGGATGTCAATGTCAGCCAGGATTCCAGGCTGCGTTCATGAATATTGTCCCTTGGTTCAAATTCTTCCCAATCTGATTTTACCCTGATTTTTTGATTCCAGGGGCAAACTTCCTGACAGATATCACAGCCGTATATCCAGTTATGAAAGTCGTCCGGATGTTCGGCCAGGAAATCACCCCGATGCTCAATAGTCAGATAAGACAGGCAGCGGCCGGCATCCAGCTGATAGGGCTGAGTCAGCGCAAGGGTAGGGCAGGCGTCCAGGCATTTTCGGCAGGTTCCGCAGTGATCCGTTTTAAAGGGTTCATCATAAACGAGCGGAATATCCAGCATCAGCTCCCCAAGAAACACCCATGAACCAAATTCCTTTGTGATCAGCATGGTATTTTTGCCAATCCAGCCCAAACCGGCTCTTCTTGCCCAGGTGCGTTCAAGCACCGGGGAAGTGTCCACGCAAATCCGGTATTTCACATTCGAATGCTGGGTTCTGATATTCTGCAGCAGCTGATACAGGCGGTCCTTGATACAGTCGTGATAGTCCGAGCCCCAGGCATAATTGGAAAACCGGCCTGTTTCTGCATCATCCCGGGCATTCCCGGTAAAATAATTGACGGCCACACAAATCACTGACTGCACTTCGGGAAAATATTCCCGGATTTCAGTTCGCTCCCGCTGCCGTTTTCTGATCCAGTCCATGTCCGCCTGATAGCCACGGGACAGCCAGTCCGATAGATGCTGTGCTTCATCAGGCAGCGATTCTGCCGGTGTCACACCGATTTTGGAGAATCCCAGTTCTGCAGCACATCGTTTGATTTGATCAGTGAATTTTCGAGAAGATATCACGGGGAAAGCCGGCGGGTGTTTGCGATCATTTCTTCCAGCAGACGATCGAACTCCGAATCCGCTACCTGATGCCGGGCATCGCTGAGAACCCAATCCGCAATCTGCTTTGCTCCCTGCCGAAAGGGAATTCGGCATTCAAAATCCGGTACCAGATTTTTAATTTTGCTGTTGTCAAATATCATGGAATGGGTTTTGTCTCCCAACAGGCTGTCACCCCAGACCGGATCGTGTTCAGCAATAACGCTGCTTGGAATATAGACAGGATTATATTCCCCGTTCATGGCTGCAGCCAGAGACTGAAAAATCTGATTCCATGTCAGCCATTCATCAGAAGTGATATGAAATGCTTCACCCACTGCTTCGGATTTGCCGAATAAACCGCAGAAGCCTCGGGCAAAATCCTCATGATGGGTCAGCACCCAGAGGGAAGAGCCATCGCCGTGGACCACAACCGGTTTTCCTTCCTGCAGCCGTTTCAGTACCGTGTATCCTCCATGAACCGGAGACAGCGTCTGATCATAGGTGTGGGAAGGGCGCACAATGGTGACGGGAAATTCTTCTTTCTGCCAGGCATCCATGAAATGGGTTTCACAGGCGATTTTGTCCTGTGAATACTGCCAGACAGGATTGTACAGCGGAGTGGTTTCAGTAACTGGCAGACGCCGCGGCGGTGTTTCATATGCAGAGGCAGAACTTATGAAAATGAACTGGGAAGCCATTCCGGAGAAAAGGCGAATATCCCGTTCAGCCTGATTTGGGTGAAAGCAGATCCAGTCCACTGCAACATCAAACTGACGATCTTTTAAAACAGTCTGAACCTCATTCGGGCTCCCCATGTCGCATATGATGTTCTCCACATGACTGGGGACCGGCCGGTGAGTCATTCCGCGGTTCAGCAGTGTTACATCATCACCCCGAGCAGCACACAAACGGGTACAGGCGGAACTGATGATTCCCGTTCCGCCGATGAAAAGAATTTTCATGGATAACTACTTGATGTTCGCCCAGGTCAGTTTGATGAGTTCATCAATATCGGATTTGGAAAGCTGACCGTCCTTACTGTAAAGGACTGTTCCTGTCTGATCAAATAGCACCACGTTGTTGGAATCATCCGCCAGATTCCATTTTTTCACCACAAGTTTGGCCATATCCTTCACGTAGACGGTGTCTTCATATTTTTCCTGTTTGCTTTTAAGAATCATGGAGATGATCCAGGCCGGTTTCCAGGTGGCTTTCATATTCACAATGGCAATGGAACCATATTTATCTGACGGGAAATCTTCTGCCTTCAATGCTTCGGATGCAGCATTATTGGTTTCGCTCTCGTCAGGATCGGCGTGAAACAGCACATATACTTTGCCCTGAATCTCAGCACTGCTCCAGGCACTCCCGTCCACCTTTCCGCCCGTTTTACCTTCAAGCGTAATCTCCGCAGGCTTTTCACCTACCGGCAGTTCCGCCAGCAGCCAGACAGGCAGTAAACACAGGATGATGACAATGATTGATTTTTTCATATTTTCTCCATTTATGGAATTATTGACGGGAATCTCTGCACTTCCGGCACAGAATGTTCCATCCGTCAGCGGATTAAAAATACTCTGAATAGATGATTTTGATTTCACGCGTGGCATAGTCCGCATTGTGGTTATTCAGATTGATGTTATTGAGATTCAGTTCTATTTTCATATTGGATGTGACCCCCCACCTCAGACCGGCGTTGAGATATCCCCGACCTCTGCCGAAGGTGAGACCGTCCAGTTCATATTCATCATTGTTGTCGTTGAGTGCGGCATCATATTCCGCAAGCAGGGTGAAATCGCGGTTCAGAGACTTGTCCAGTCCGAAAAACAAATTGAAATCGTCATCGCCGTCCTCATTTTCCCAAGTGTTTTTCGCTACCCCCAGATGAAGTCCCAGATCACCCAGAAAATTCCAGTTTTTGCTGGTAACCAGATAGAATCCCCAGGCCTTCTGGTCATACCGCTGGGCATCATCTTCATCATGATAATCCCCGCGGCCCTGAGTATCCAGACCGATCAGCAAAGCAGGATGATGCTCATTTTCCACAAAAATACGGTATTTCAACATCACTTCAGGCGTGGGTTTGTTCAGTTCAATTTTTTCCGCTCCGATGAAATTCTGAATACCGAATGACAGGCCAATGGTGAAATTATCCGACAGCCCGACGGTCAGTTCCGGCAGTACCCCTCCGCTGTTTTCCAGCAGCAGCTCCAGATTGTATGAGCCTTTGGGCAGATTTCCGGCCGTGGGAACGGTTACCAGTTCCAGCGGCGGAGGACTGAACTGTGTTTGCCCGGCAAGACCGGACAGTGAAATCATCAGATAAAAACAGGTTCGCAAAAATTTCATAAACGGCCCCAATATGATATTAATTCTATTTGAATCAACCCGTATGCGCACCGACAGGCAAGCTGTAAATACAGCGATACTCCGGTCACAGCGGTGCAATATTAAAAACAAAAAAAATCAATCAGGCAAATATCGCAGCATTCCGTTTTACAGCAGTATGCAATTGAAATCAAAATGAATTTCTGAAGGATAATTTAGATCAAAACAGTATTATGGACACCGGAGAAACCGCGTGCCGCTCAATCAGGTCAGTCCGACGGCTTCAGGCGGTATCTTAAATTTTCGGCCGGTCCTTACTGCAGAATATCTTCCACCAGCAGGACCAGATCCACCACATCCACCCAGCCGTCTGCATTGCGGTCTGCTTCGCAAAATTCTTCATCCGTGAATTCCAGCTCACCCAGGATATGACTGACAATCAGAACCAGATCTATCACATCCGTCATTGAATCTCCGTTGACGTCACCGGAATGGGCACAGCCGGCCGTGTTTTCTGCACCCGGCGTCCCCAGATCACCGGCCCCAAACGGTTCTGTTGAGACGGTCCAATGTGCTCCGATACTGTTGTCCAGCGCCGGGTCGGTTAACATCATGGATGCCCCGGAAGGATCCGGAAAAGACGCGCCGTTGTCATAGGCTATTTCATCCAGTACAACACCTGATGGATGCACCAGAATCAATTCATCCCAGGTGTTGTTCAGATTGATGCCGGTATACACGTAATTCGGAGTAACTCCTCCGTTCAGTTCAATATCTGCGGAGCGGCCCAGCACCAGAAACTCTCCCGAAGGCAGCAGCAGAGGTTCAGGGTGAGAAATAAAATGCTGATCGCTGTCTCCATCCCGAATGATCAGACCGTTCAGATCAATGATTTCTGACCCGGTATTGGTCAGCTCAAACCATTCTCCATACGTATCAGACACGGCAGAAGGGTTGTTCATGATTTCGTTGATCACCAATCCTGTTGGAATGTCTGAACTGCTGATTGGGATAGACCAGATCACCGGCCGGTGATCAGAGACATGGGACTGGTAGGCATTGTCACCCAGCCAGTCATCCAGCCGCATGGTGTGAACATCCGCATTCTGGTTGGCTGCAAAATACCCGCTGGAAATCAGGATATGATCCAGGAAACTGTTGTACCCGCCCCAGGGGTAGCTGAGCTGTGAATCATCACCGACAATGGGCATGGTGGTGAAGGTGCAGTATTCTCCGTCATTCACCAGCGGCCAGAGTGAATTGTCGTTTTCCGGTTCGTCAATATCATCGTTGAAATCACCGGCCACAATGATGCGGGTTTCCTCGCCGCTGTCAACGGCATCATGAATGTAGTCACGGATGATGGCAGATGACAGACGCCGCCTGGCGAACCCGTCACTGCAGCATTTGAAATGAACATTGATGATCCGGAACTCATCTTCATTGCCCCCGCACTGCCAGCGCAGACGCGCAGACAGGGGCGGACGGTAGGCAAACTCCCACTCGTCGTCCTGAAACAGGATGTCCGATTCCAATATTTCCAGACAGTCATTCCGTACCGCCATTCCGAGATCCAGATTGGTGAAACTGCCCATACCGATATAATCCGTGTTGATGAAATCATAGGCCGGCAGATTTTCTGCCAGACTGTTAAAATCATCCAAATCAATGATTTCCTGGAAAACAATAACATCCGGCAGCATATCTCCGATGATTTCCGATACATAATTCACGGTGCTGCTGCTTCTGGGAAATGTTTCCAGATTCCAGGTCATGATTTCCAGCCCGTTCCAGGTGTTCTGATACGGAATTTCCCAATAGTCCTGAACCGGCACCACAACGGTGGTGTCAGCCGGCGGACAGGGCTGGGCGGAAACCAAAGCGCTTATCAGTATGAAGAACAGGGTGGCTGTGAAAAATTTCATCATCTCATTGCAAGTCTTATGAATCTATCAGGCTGCGAAAAGATTGTGGTTTCCAGCCTTGGCCGGGATGTTATTTCCCCGGAATGGGAAATCCCAGCAGAACGGGTTTATGATCGGAAATCAGCGTTTCATACAAACTGTAGCTGCCAAGATATTCATCCATAGGCAGGGTCTGAACCCGATATCCGGTGTCCGGCGACAGAAAATCTCTGGAAATCAGAATATGATCCAGGAAGCTGACATAGGGTTCTTTCGGGTATGAGGCCTGACTGATATCATGCGTGATATCCCAGGTCGGAAAGAAAAAGCGGTCATCATCCATGAACGAATGGAAGCAGTGGGCATTGTGCTCATCTTTCAGATCATCATTCCAGTCACCGAGGATGATCATTTTGGAATTTTTTTCCTGATACAGACCGTCGGCATAGTCATGCAGCATGGCAGCAGCCCGCTGTCGGCGGGTAAGCCCGGAGTCGCAGCATTTCATGTGCAGGTTTACAACCAGAAACGGGAATGAGTTGTCGGGACACATGTAGAGAAGTTCCGCCATCAGGGGCGGACGACCGGCAAAGTTATAATCATTCTCTGCAAACGGTTCGACCTGACGCACCAGTTGAAACATATCTTTTTTGAAAATAATTGCCTGATCCAGGTAGGAAGACTGCATGGACAGCACAAAATCATACTGGGGAAGTTCCGCCATCAGTTTGCTGAAGTAACCGGCAAATTTTATTTCCTGAAAGGCGATGATGTCCGCATCCAGATCAGAAACGGCTTCCGACAGTGCGTCCACCGTCAGCTGGGGATCGGCCGGAAAATTCTCGCAGTTCCAGGTTATAAACTCGAATTCATCATGAAGGTTTACTGACGGGATTTTCCAGTCATTGCGCGGAAACTGCGGTTTTCTGGGAGAGCAAGACCAACTCCGTGAATCCGCGGGTTGGATCGGCAGTGACTGATACACCATTTCCAGGGCCTGTTTTTCCCGGGACCGTATCCAATCCATGACTTCATAATCCGGTTGAAAATCATCGGCCAGCAATGTTTGATTTACCTGTTCGGTCACCATGGGCCGATATCCGATGAACTGCCGGGATTCCCGGTCAATAAGCAGCTGGATATGACCGAATTCCGTTCCGTTGCCGTAATTCTGGAATACGTACACATGACTTTGAGGATCGTACCAGGGCTGGTCGTATCCGCGGCTGATGCCTCCGGAAATCATGATATCCGCTCCCTCGGCATAGTAGCCAAGCTGCATGGCGTTCAGATCGTCATCCACGGCTTTCCACCCGGTTTTAAGGCTGTCGAGGAATTCCTGATAGACGATTTCGCGATCCCAGGGAACACCGGTACTTGTCAGCAGAATCACCACATCCGCTCCGGCATTTCGAACTTCCTTAATCCATTTCCGTGTCTGCGGCACCACATTCAGCGCTCGAATTCCGGGGATATTTCGTTTCAGTACAATGTCTTCCAGTCCTGAATGCACTATCCCGATGATGCCAATCCGAACACCGTCAAATTCCTTGATGACATACGGCACAAAGGGATCCGGATCAAGGGGACAGTCGAAACAGGATATGTTGGCTGCCAGAAACGGAAAGTTCGCCAGCTCTGCCAGCTCTGACAGGTTTTCAGCACCCAGACTGAAATCATAGGTACCGGGCGTCAGTGCATCGTATTTCATTTTATTCAGAAACTCGACCAAGGTCTTCCCGCCGTCAAACATGCCCAGCGGACTGCCCTGGAAAAAGTTACCGGCGTCCAGCAGCAGTATTCCCTCATTCTGTTGTTCCGCTTCACGACGCAGTTCTTCCACATATTTGTAATATGCCGAACCGCCCAGAATCATGGGTGCGTATTCCGGATTCATAAACGTGGCTTCCTGCTCGCCAATTACACCGTGCAGATCATTGGTGGTGACCAGATTTATAATCAAGGGATCACCGTTACCGGCTGACAGGGATCCTGCGAGGACCAGAACAGATGCCGCCAGCCGTCCGTATTTGGAAAAATATTCAATGCATTTTTTAATCATGAATGGTCTATGCTCCCTGTTTACCATTTTCCGTACATGGGATTGGGCAGGACAAATTTCTGCAGCCCCCACGGGGTCTCGTCATCTTCCGGAAAATCACCGATGGCATCTCCGAAATACGCCAGCACCGGCAGAGGACCCACGCTGCTCATTCGGCCTGTTCCGGAAAAAACTTCCTGTCGGCGAATCGGCTTGCGGTCTTCTTTGTTCTTCCGCAGCAGCAGAATATCATTCTCATGCCAAACACCCAGTTTTTCCAAATTGGATTGAGTCGCATCTGACCGATCCGCCATTCGGTTGCTGATGTAGATCAGCTGGATATTGGGCAGTGAATGGAGACTGTCCAGAAAAGTTCTTGCGCCGGGCACCAGGCCGGAAACTTCCCTTTTGACAAAATCCGCCCATGTTTCCTGGGTATAGACTTCGCGTTTCTCGGTGATTTCCACCTGGTACTGGGAATTGTCCATGACCGTTTCATCCAGATCCATTATAACCGCCCATTTCTGAGGGATGCGCCCGGCAATGGCCTTTACCTGCAGCCAGGCGACATTGTACACCTGATTGCACAGCGCCTCGTATTCTCCCGATTCCCGAACCCAGCGAATTTCGTTGGGCAGTGTCTCCGCCACGGGTTCAGTGCAGCATGCTGGAAAAAGGAAGGGCAGCAGCCCCAGCAGAATCAGATACCGCATCATCAGATCCGGTAGCTCAGTGAAACAGTATAGTTGAACTGGGTTTCACGGATACGGTCATATTCCGGCCGCACGTCCCCATCCACCAAAAAGAGATCTCCATAGTAGTAGGTGTTCAGCCGATAGCTGCCGGCCACATCCACCATCAGACCGCTGAACTGCTTCCCGGTTCCGAAAGTGAAAATGCTTTCCGGATCCATCCATTTTGACGGTGTATCCCGGTAAATGACACCGGCCCGTACCGGAACGGTCCGTAACGCCAGATATTCAAAACCAAATTTCCAGGAATGAATCTCTTCCGTATTGTCGGTTTCTTCTACATTCTCGAACTCAAAGGACAGGTTCATGGGGGTTTGTTCACGGGGAACATAGTTCACCGCCAGCCGAACCCGCGCCGGACGTACAAAATCACTGTAGGAAACCGGTGCAAAAACTTCCAGGATGATTTCTTCATATTCTTCGGTATCCGGATTGTACTCAAAAAGGCGTTCACTGCGGTCCAGTGAGAGTTCGCTCTCATAAGCGAGAACTGCCCGAAGTCCCATAAGTCCCCCCCATTCAGCAGAAATGCTGGTGAAGGTACCGCTGTCCAGTTCGTTGATGAACCAGTTGGGATTGACGGTGGACAGATACCCTGGGATATCCGTGATCTGCTCAACATCAAGATCCGTTTTCACATCTTCCTCATGGACCATGTTGAATGCAGCTCCCAGGCTCAGATACTGGTGTTCCTGAACTCCCATTCGGGCGCTCAGGCCAAGAGATGTCATGTCCAGATGTCCTGAAGATTCCCAGGTGTGATAGCCTACCAGGGGATCACGGATGCCGATAATGCCGTCATCAAAGTTTTCCCTGCCCCGAACTTCTTCCCGGTATTCGTAGTCAAAATTCAGCAGCGTGCCGGCAGCAACTGCTCCGCCAAAGGTAATATCGCTGATCGTTGCGCTGAGTACCGCGCCCAGCTGGAAGTCGCTGGTTTGATGTCGCGTGGATACGTAATCGCCGTATGTCAGGAAATCACCGAATGTGTCAAACATGCGGAAGCCGCGACGCTCCAGCACCGAGTTTCCATGGGTATTCAGACTGATTTTCAACCATTGAGTCCCAGCGGACAAACCTGCCGGATTAAACAGCAGCATCCCGGCTGTGCAGTCATTGACTGTGCTGGTGGCTCCCATGGCCTGCGACCGGGCCGATGCTCCCCAGACATCATTTCCATGGTTCTGATAGAAAAAGGACTGTGAAACTGCCATGCCGGTTCCGGCGATGAGCAGAACCAGTATTTTTAAGTGGTCATAAATTTTGTTCATAATCATTTCTTTTCGATCATTATATCTGTTAAATGCCATAATCTATCTGGAACCTGAAATTGGTCCATTCACGGTTTTCCACAGGATTTGATATCCATATCCCGGACGGGGATTCACCACTGACGGTACGGCCGAAAGGATATTCCGATGTTCGGCTGATTTTCAGACGCACGGTCAGATTTCCGGAAGGATTGAAGTGAAAAGACAGCCAGTTCCGGATCATACCTGACTCGGTATTGTAAATCATGAAGTCCGTGTCTTCAAAATTCCACAGGAATCCCTTGATGTACAGCACACCGACTTTCATCTTCAAAAACTGGTCAAAATTATGTTCCAGACCCAGACCCATGGATTCGTCCGGCGTCCCCACATCGCCCACCACCATGTCCAGTTCCCTGTAGGGGTTGCCCGTCAGACGGGGTCGAGGTGAAAACGTGGTATATCCATTGGAATAGAGCAGTTCCACCTGATCGTAGGACGACAGGCGGATTCGAACCCGAACCCGGGTTTCCCTTGAATAGAACGGACTGGGATGAAAAATATCATGGCTTCCCCGGGCCTGCCATTTCTGACGGATATTGAAGCGGTAATTGAATACCGGCCGCCAGTCGATGGTTGCCACTGTCCGGAAATAACGTGCTTCATCCGCTTTGCGGGTCCAGGTGTCCCAGTTCAGTGTTCCTACAAAAGAGCGATGGAACTGATAGCGGGAACTGAGGAAAAGCCCTTTTTCGGACTGCGGCTGAGGATTTCCCGAATACAGGAAACCGTACACTTCGTTTTCAAGCCAGTAGGTGTCTTCCAAAATGGATGTCTTGAAGCGCTGATAGTTGGAAAATGACCGCTGATAGGGATTGTCGTATGTCAGATCATAATCGCGATACACCGCCAGGAAATTGAAATTGTCAAACTGGGTGTATGCGTTCAATACCAGTGCCTGGGGTTCATCCTGATAAGTAAAAAGTCCGGGGCTGGAGGAAATCCGTCCGTATTCACCCTGAAAGGCCATATTGCCGGTGACGTAGGTGAAATCCACACCATACACCCGACGATAGGACCGGGCGTCATCCCAGAGATCGGAACTGCCTTCCGAAGCATACATGGCCGCCACTTCAGGATCTGCCGTATTGGTCATGTAGTTGAGGAAAAAGGCATCGCCGGAATAGTCATCAAAGTCATTTCCGTCACCGGAATCCACAAAACCGGCATCCCGGTCATCATCTCCGCCCGTAATCGTTTCAATGATCTGGGGGTCCAGTACCCGGTCATACAGGCTCTCGTAAAAAGTCAGACCGATATTTAATCCGGTTTTGGGAGTAAATCTCAGATTCCCCCCCCAGGTCACCTCTTCCACAGAATTGGTCAGTTCATTATGAATCTTCGTGGTATCCGCCCATTGGTCATAATCCTCATAATACTGAGCCAATTCGTCTGCCGGTGCATTGTCACCGGGGTATTCAGGCGGCGGGACGGGGTCCACACCCCAGGGCAGCCGGGGTGTCATAACGATAAGCGTGGAGAAACTGCTGTCGGCATTGATGACAGCATCACGGGGCTGTTTTGAAATGAAAAAGGCCGTCCGCCATTTTGGACTGGACATCTGCACAGCCAGTCCGTCCATGACATACTGGGTGGAACGGGTCAGGTCGGGATAGATGCCTTCGGCACGCTTGGTGAACCCGTAGCCGGAACGCCGCGGACTGAAATGATCCGTGGTTTCCATTACCACGCTCTGCCCGAAGGCAGCGGTAAAATTCCCAAGCACCAGACGGTCCAGCCGCCAGCGGCCCAAGGAAATGCCTTCCAAAGACACAAATCGTTTGTCCGAATAAATTCCTTCGGGATCACCCATGTATTTATGGAAGACATGGCCCAGCTTGACATGTTCGCCGTACGTGACGGAGAGCTTTCGGAACTGCTCCGGACGACTGGGATCTTCCAGTGCGATAATGGTTCCATCTTCATCAGGATTGTTGGTGATGGGAATATTCCTCACCAGGCTGGTGAAGCGGGCATGGAATTCAGGTGCAGCATCGTCATCGGTGTCGTAGCGGATGAAATCCCGAAGATTCCGGTAGCCGTAATTGCTCATCCCGGGCGCATTGCGCAGCTCAAAGGTGCCTTTGATCTCACCCCTGGCCTGCTGTTTTATCACGGCCACTGCATCAATGGGACTGAGCTGAGGCATGGCCATCAGATCATCATAATTCATCCGGTTTACATCGGAAGGTTCATAATACCGGTCCAGCCAGACCTCACTCAGACCTTCCGTATTCCCCTCGGCCGTCAGCCAGCGCTCCAGCTTATAGCTTCCGGAGCGGCGTGCGGCCAGAAAAGAGGAAAGCTCCGGCGTTTCCACCGTCACCAGCGGCTTCAGCATCATCACGTCTTCTGCTGAAAAACCATCCACGTTCAGCAGATCATAGATCGTGGTGAGACTGCCGTGAACGTACAGGTAGTCATCCAGAGCCGCCTGCTGTTCAGCCGTGATCGGCAGCTCCGAAAGCTGATCATAATCCGCTGTGTTGATATTGAATTTCTGGGACCATCCCAGGGCGCAGAATGCCAGCAGCAGCGGCAGCCCACGGAATGAACCTGTTCTCAGTGACAGCATCAGAACCGGTATCCCAGCGTGAAGTAGTGTTCCATCGGCCATACCGGATGGGTCAGCAGACCGTAATCCAGTTTGAACCGGCCGGAAGCAAATTGGAAACCGCTGCCGAACCGATTGGGATTGGACTGAATGCCCAAACGCAGCTGAAAGGCATTGGTGAACTGGTAGGAAATTCCGCCTTTGATCTGGATATCATCCCGGCCGAATAATCTTTCTATGGCCAGTGACGTAATCAGCGGATGATAGGGGTTATAGGCCACTCCGATACTCATGCGCCGCGGCAGATGCTGGGGTTCGCTTTCACCCACGGTGGGTGAATTGATATTTTTAAAATACGCCCCTACCCGGTGCTTACCGCGCAGGACCGCCTGAATTCCGACATCCACACCGAATGCAGACCCGGAACTGGACGACAAACCGTCAGACCCGTCACCACTCACACCGGCCGTTCGGCCCAGTGACCAGGAGAGGTAATTCAGTGCATAACCCATCATCAGTTTGGAATGCTGGTCATCCAACAGATAGAACGCACCTGTAATTCCCACCGAATTTTCTTCAGACAGGGTCGTGCCTTCAACTTTGGTTTTGGACATCTGGGATACAATCCCCACAGGGCCCCAGTCAGGTGTTTCCACCACCAGACCCAGGCTGGTGACATTCAAATCATGAAAGCGTGTGCTTCCCAGAGTCAGATAGGTGTCATCCATTTCCACCAGGGCGGCGGGGTTTTGAAACAAACTGGCTGCACTGCCGGGATTGGCCACACCTGATCCGGCCAAAGCGGCCGATTCAGCCGAAGGAAATGCCAGATCGGTGGCAACCTGGGCCGGCATCAATGCGATGAACAGAATGAGGTATAAGATTTTTTTCATCAGAATTTCACTCCCACTACCACAGGCGCCATATCGGTGGTGGTTTTTCCGTTGCTGAAATTGCTGGCTTCAATATGCATGAAATAGGTTCCCGGTGCCACAATCTGACCCAGATGATCGCGCCCGTCCCAGTCGGATTTATCCTCCGCCCGGACCACTGTTCCGCCGATTCCGTAGTATTTGTCCACCAGCGTGGTAACCGTCCGGCCGGACGCATCGAAAATCCTGACAATAACACGGGAATCAGACGGGAATGCATATGAATAATCAAGTCGTTCTCCAATGGAGGGAATAATCACATAGGGAGCCGGATGAATGGATGCGCTGCCGATATCCGGGTCTTCCTGCAGATCTCCTTCCGTATGAAATGACTGATACTCAATGATGTCATCGGCGAAGAATCCCTGAATCTGCCACTGGGCCGAGCCTTCATAATAATCCACAAACCCCCGCACCTGTACGATGTACTCGGAAGGATCGTATGGATCAAACAGATAATACTTGTCCGATGAGGGGATATCCCAGTCACCGAAAACAATAAGGGAAAGCTGATGGCCGTCTTCATCCTGAATGACAATGGCCTGAGGACCGTTGCTGGGACGTTTGTCCGCAAAACTGACCACCAACCCCTGCACAATGACTTCTGCCTCGATGGCAACATACCCATTCAGAATATCGCTGATTGGAGTAATTTTGCCTGGGCTGTACACCACGCGCCAGTTTACGGGGAAGTTTTCACTTGTTTCATCATGACCGGTGATTCCGTTGCCGCCGCTGGTGATTTCATCTTCTTCCGCACCGTTGCGCAGATAGATTAGATCCGCACCGATATTTCCCATGAAAAACTGTTCGGCAATCGGTGTATCCGGCAGATAGTCCCAGATTCCGGTCTTGTCAATGGCCAGGGATTCCGATACACTGCCCCACTGGAAATAGTCCACATCCTGAATCATGACCGATTCCTGATCCCAGTAGAACAAAATCAGTACTTCCGGATTGGAAAGATTGGAAATTCCAGAGAAGTTGTCACTCAGGGAAATGGTCTGATGTCCCTCAATAGCCTGACGCATGTCACCGAACAGGGCCAGATCAGGATATTCACCATAATAGGAGTAGTACGTATCCGCATCATGGGTACCCAGGGTCAGACTTCCCCCGGCGGGAATCACTGAGTCCGCAGGAAAGCGGGCGGCAAAATCACTGACACTGCCGCTCCAGTAGTAGTTGCTGTCGGGCAAATTATAATAGAAACACTGGGAATTGGCATCGGTGGCATCGGTGATATAGTAATTATCCAGACTGATTTCCGTATCTGTGGGATTATGGATAACCACCATCTCAGCACGGGTGGGATCCAGCGCTACCCTGGTAAACACCAGATGGTCGGCCGGTGCTCCAAGAAGGAACACCGGCAGCAGAATTAAAAAAATTAGCTGTTTCATTCAGTTCTATCTCAACAGTGTGATTTTCTGTGTTAACACATCGGATCCGTTTTCCAGACGGACAAAATAAATACCGCTGGGTACGGATGCGCCTGCAGCATTCTGACCGTTCCAGATCACCTCATAGGTTTCACCTGCCGTTTGGACACCCTGCACCAGCGTGCCTACATGACTGCCCAGCAGATCGTAGACATCCAGACGAACTGCATTCGGCTGTGTCACCCGGTAGCTGATGGTGGTTTGGGGATTGAAGGGATTGGGATATGCGGAAAGCAGAGCAAAATTTTCAATCACCACGGCATCAATGTAATCCTGACTGGTTACTGCCAGAACCGATTCGATTTCAAAGTTTCCTTCAGCCGAGAACAGGGCGGTTCCGGGATGGATGATTACCAGACGGGTGGTCTGGTCATCAGTGCTGTACTGGTTCAGATAGTTGTTCTGATCCAGATCAATCCGGAAATCGCTGTCATGAGTGAGAACCATTTCGATACCGCCGATAAATCCGTTTGAGCTCAGCCGGGCACCGTCATCCGTGAGAATGATTTCGGCAGCAGTGGCATCATCCACTGTGCGGGTTCCCAGAATCCAGCTGACAACCAGCACCACATCCAGCACATCCACCGAACCGTCTTCATTGGTGTCGGCGGCACAGTACTGCTGATCGGTGAATTCCACAGTTCCGAGTATGAATCCCACAATGGATACCACATCCAGCACATCCGTGGAGCCGTCCATATTCACATCTCCGTCATGAACGCAGCCTGATGACGTTACCAGATCATCCGCATTCCGCGGCAGTACCATAAACTCACCGTAACTGTAGCGGATAATCCCTGTAATGGATTCAAAAGTATCCCCGACTTCAACGGCAATATCTTCCCCGTCGTAAATCAGGTCGTCAATCTGGCATTCACCGGATCCGTCATCCACAACCCATTCGCCGTAATCATTGGGTGCTTCAACGACGGTTACGCCGCTGAGTATCACCAGCATGCTTTCCAGGGATTCGCCGGATTCGCTGCAGCCGCCGCTGATCTGGGAAGTAGTGATGGGAATGGGATCCACCCAGGTGTCACTGGGCGCTGTGCTGTATGATTCAATATTGGTGAGTTCCGTCCAGCCGAAGTATTCAGACACCTCTGCTGTCAGGGTCACCTCATCGCTGAGGGCCAGCACTTCAAATCCTTCAGGTACATAAACATACACGCCGCAGTAACTGTTGTCATTGATATCCTGAATGAAGAAGGTGGGATAATCCGGATCGGGACGCACTCCCGTGACGATTCCGGATGTCGTGATGATCTGTCCGTTGTAGGGGGATGGATAACAGTCGTTTTCCGTTCCCATTTCCGTGGTATAATTCAATTCATAGAGAGAGATCTCATCCACCGTTCCGCCGCCTTCAAAATCAAATGATCCGCGGGGAAGAACGCCGTATTGATCATAGCTGTAATCCACAACACCAATAATGACGGGATAGCTGTCACCCACCATCGGGCTGGGAGAAGCACCGTCAAACATGTTGTCGTCAATCTGGCATTCACCGGATCCGTCATCCACATACCATTCATTGTAGTTATTGGCTGCCTGGGTGACAACCGCATCGGTGATTCGCACCAGCATGCCTTCCAGCATTTCACCGGATAGAGAGCAGCCGCCGGCCAGTTCCCCGGTGGTAATATCCAGCGGTTCAATTTCGTTGCCGGATGATACGACAATGCTGCTTGTTACGCTTGTTAATTCAGTGAATCCGTAATATTCGGAAACGGAGGCGGAAAGGGTTATCTCGTCACCCACAGTGGGATCCACAGAAGTGTCGTAGACATAGACACCGGCCCAGGCATCACCCTCTGCATCCTGCATATAGAAATTGGGATAGGATCCCGGAGCCACGGCAGTCACGATGCCGCTGACCATAACGGACTGCCCATTATAGGGTGAATCATAACAGGCGCTTCCGATTTCGCTGGTTTCCTGCATTTCAGCGATGGTCATGGTTCCCTGGGTCACCACAACGGCGACGTCATCCATTCCCATTGCACCTTCATTGTCAATGGCAGTCAGGCGGAAAATCAGGGTAGCGTTGCTGCCGGGAGCTGTAAATGTGACCACTGGTTCTTCATAATCGCTGAGCGCCACGGTCGGACCGTCGGTCTGTTCCCAGATGTAGCCGGCAATACTGCCGTCGGGATCATAACTGCCGGAACCGTCCAGAGTCACCAGATCGCCGGGTTCCGCAATCTGGTCTTCGCCGGCGTCAGCCACAGGCAGCTGGTTCCCGCCGGTTTCTTCAAAATCACTGATAAAACGGGGCATCAGCTGATAGGAATAATACTGTCCGCCCACACCGGTGACATTCACGGGCCAGACCGGTTCCGGACTGCCGTCAATTTCAGTGTCGCTGTCAATGCGCATGGTGGTTTCTGCAATACCGTTGTCAGTTATGGTGAGGTTGGCGGATGATCCTTCGCCCGGCCAGCTCCCATCGGCAAGGGTGACATTTTCGATAATGACCAATTCACTTTCATAATTTTCACCGTTATTTTCCAAATCGGATACGGTGATGATTTGCGGTTCGGGAATTGCACCGGGTCCCAGAATGGTGACATCATCCAGATTTTCAGCAACGATTTCCAGCTTACCGTTGTATTCCGTGATGGTGCCCATCACCTGAACTTCATCCCCGTAGTTCACAATCAGGTCGGTCCCATACTGGAAAAGGACTATACCGGCAGTGGCATCCTGAATGGTGTATTCACTGTTGGAAGACTGGAAATTGGGGGAAGTCACTACACCCTGAATCATGGCGCAGGCTCCTTCGGCATATCCCCGGGCTTCCGCAATGGTCACCAGACCGGAGGAACAAATGGTGACAAACACTTCATCGGTATCCGTGTCAGCAAGATCGTCATATACCGTCAGTTCAAACGTCAAAAGTCCGCTTTCCTCTGGTGCAGTAAACGATGCAACCGGTTCTTCGCTTCCGGTCAGTTCCACAGGCGTACCGGCGGTCTGCTGCCAGATATAATACACAATCATTCCGTCACTGTCATAACTGCCGCTGCCGTCCAGAGTGACAGTATCTCCGCCGAGTACCAGCTGATCATCTCCGGCATCTGCAACCGGGGGAGTATTCACTTCATCACTCATCACCTGTCCGTCGTTGACAGCTCCGGGGCTGTTGGCAGAAACCATCCAGGGAGTGCCGTCCAGGCCGATGCGTCCCACGGATTCACCTTCGCCGGATTCAGGGTAGTTATCCGAATCATCAACGGCCATCTCCATCGTTCCACCTTGGGAATCCATCATGCTTCCTTCATAACTGACGGCGTCAGTGAGGACACCGTCCACAAACAGTTCCACTCCGTCAGGAGCACCGTTTTGAATCGCATTGCTGGCGGGGAAGCCTTCACTGAAATCCACATTGGGAACGGTGGTTGCACCCACTACGTAAAACCCGTATCCGTCGGTTTCATCGCTGAGCGTAACGGTGCCAAGTTCATAGGTCCCGTACACTTCATTGTTGTTGCCGTTAATCAGCTGCAGTACAACCTGACTGTAGGTGCCGGCCGGACCGGTCAGTTCCACAAATTCAGCATCGTCGGTGCTTGGCTGATCGTAGTCAATTTCGTTAATAATCAGCTGTCCAAATGAGAATGACATAATTATCATAAGGGTCAGTAAAATTTTTGACATGATTTTATTCCTTATATAAGTTGCTCAAAGAAAAAAGTTGAAGGACCATAAATTTACATTGATTATTGGCAACCTGTCGTCTGGTTTTTTCTAAGTTTTCGGAGTAAAATGACTGGAACTTCAGGAGTTCTTGGTGGGGGTTGTTGAAATGGTTGACTGGTTAAGTAGTAATCCGCATGCGCGGTGCGGTTTGGTGGTTAATAAGTTGAGCAGGTGAGTGGAGATTTCTTGCTGGGTGGTGTTGAGCAGCATTTTTAGCCTGATTAATTCACCAGCTTATAAATCTGGGTTGAAGTACGCCATAATTTGACAAATTGACATCAGCTAA